>NZ_JACBZR010000001.1:4887500-5045000 GCF_013408335.1 Nocardioides panzhihuensis
GGCACGACCGGTCGACTGGTCGGTCCGGAGCTGAAGGACGTGCTCGGGCACGGCCTCGACAACATCCTCAACGTGGTCAGCATCGTCGACGACGACGTCTCCCCGATCAACCGGGTCACCCTCTCCACCCTGCCCGCCGACGAGAACGGTCCGATCCCGAAGGTCCGCTTCGACAACCGGCACCGCACCCCTCGTAGCCAGCGCAACCGCGAGTTCCTCGCACGCGAGGCCGCCAAGCTGCTGAAGGGCGCGGGCGCGAAGAAGGTCTACCGGATGGACTTCCCAGCCCTCCCGCTGCACGTCCACTCGACGATGCGGATGGGCGAGTCCGAGGAGGACTCGGTGGTCGACCACAGCGGTGAGGCCCGTGCCGTGAAGCGGCTCTTCGTCGCCGACAACTCCGCACTGCCCAACTCCGTGGGCGGCCCCAACCCGACGCTGACCATGCAGGCGATGGTCACCCGGATCAGCGAGCACATCGTGACCCGCTACTTCGACGGTGAGGCCTGGGTCGCGAAGGGGTCCCCGGTCCTGTCGACCGACTCGCGGATCTCCCGCCGGCTTGTGGAGCTCGGGCTCTGACATCTGCTTGCGACTCGTGGCGCCGGTGCTCGAAGAGGGCCCGGCGCCACGAGTACGTTGGGGGTGACCGGATCCATTCTCGTGGAGGTATCCCATGTCCCGCCGTGCAACCGCTGCCACCCTCGCTGCCTGTGGCCTGCTGACTCTCGCCGCCTGCGGGGAGGGGGCAGACTCTGGCTCGAACGACCGCAACGAGGTGAGCGCGAAGTTCATCGATCCCGACGGTAAGAAGGTCGGCACCGTCGAGATCGAGGAGGACGACGGGGCCACCCAGGTCAACGTCCGGGTGAGCGGCCTGTCGGCCGGATACCACGGCTTCCACGTGCACACGACCGGGAAGTGCGAGGCCGACAGCGCGGCGCCCGACGACCCGTCGAAGACCGGCGACTTCCTCTCCGCCGGTGGTCACCTCAACCCCGACGACAGCGCCCACGGCGAACACCTCGGCGACCTGCCTTCGCTCCTCGTGAACGAGGACGGCACCGCCGACCTGGAGTTCACCGGCCCCTTCACCCTCGACGACCTCCGGGACGCGGACGGCAGCGCGGTCATGATCCACGCGGGCTCGGACAACTACGCCAACGTCCCAGAGCGATACGCCCCCGAGGGCCCAGACGAGGACACCACCAAGACCGGCGACGCCGGCGACCGGATCGCCTGCGGCGTCATCGATGCCGGCTGACCCCAATGGACGCTCCTAGCGAAGGGGACCGGTCATGCGGGCAGGACGGATGCCCGGCGTTTTCGCCATCAGGTCGCTGTCGGCCTGACGTAGTGGGCGGCGCGGCGTTCTCCGACCAACAGAAGTACCCCGGCGTCTGTAAGACGTTTGAGGGCAACGCGCGCCTGGTTGGGCGTCAGATGACAGAGCTCGGCGGTCTTGCCGCGGGTGATGCTGCCGAACTGGTCGACGTACGCCAAGATCATGTGATCCTGCTGGATGGGATCGGTGTCCTGGAGCCGCACATACACGCTGGCTTGAGCGAGCCGGAAGAACGAGGCGGTCAGGTGGTGGCGACGGCTGCGACCGTTCCCGCGCGACTCGACTAGGCCCATCTCGGCCAACCTCGCAACGTTCGCCCGGACGATCGATTCGGACTCGTGTGTGGCCTGCACGAGCTCGTTGGTGGTCTCGGGTCCCATCGCCTTGATCTCATTGAGTATCTGCAACTGGGCGAGCTGGAGTGTCCGTCCCTTGGCGTCCTCATACTCGACCACGAAACGGACCATCTCGAGGTCTGCGTCGCTGGTGGGGATCTGAACGATGACGGCGCTGTTGTTGGTCGCCGAGTAGTCGGGTACGCCACGACCGGCGCGCAACAGTTGGCCGTACATCTCGCGGATGCCTCGGCCGGCGCGGTCCACGATGCCTGCACGTTTGAAGGCCTCGGCCAGGATCGCGCTACGCGGCTTGGAATCATCGAGGAAGTTCTTCAGCGTGATGCCAGCAGGGAAGCCGCCCGGACTCTTGACGCGAAACTGGTCGTCGGTGAGTTGCACCGTGATCGGACCGATTTCGGAGTAGTCGCGGTGCACAAGGGCGTTGGCGATCGACTCACGAACGGTGCCACTCGGCACTCGGGCGATGCCGATCCGGTGTAACCCGACCATGAGCTCTTGCTCGGAGTTCCGCACGTCAACCAGATCGAAGAGGCGGTCTGCTGCCTTGAACAGTGGCAGTCTCATCGTTTCGTTCGTTGCAATGGCGGTCCCACGCAACTCCTGGAAGACCACCTCCGAGGTCGGCACGAAACGAGCGACTGCCTCGGTTGTGCCAAAGAGCAGAATCGCGCCGAGCGTGAGCGTATTTCGATCCTCGGGGAGCATCAAACGCAGGCTGCGGAGGATCTCTTCGTCAGCGCGTTCCGCGAGGGTTCCGTCACCCTTCGTGGTCGCGCACATCCTCCGGAAGCGTTCGAACTCGTCCCGGTCGAGATCTGCGAGGGTCGCCCCGCGTGCAGGTGTCGCAGCATAGTCGCGGCCCTGCACTGTGAGACCGACGGACAACATCTCGTGCAGCGGGTACGCCACGCACTCGGGTGTGCCGTCCACCTTCAACGATCGACGGACGTACTTCCCGGTTTTGGAACCGATCGGGAAGGGCATATTCGGCACGTCGATCACAGCAATTGGCTTGTCGTCGACCTCGACCATCTCGACAGAGATGGCGATTGGGGTGTCTGTCTTGTTGAGAATCAGTGCCTGGAGCAGGTGCGGGTCGGTCGCTTCTCCGTGGCGCGGCGCCATGCCGGTGACCCGCCCGTCGTCCTCGACGCCAAGAAGGAGCAACCCGCCCTCACCGTTGGCGAGGCAGACAACGGCCTCAACCAGCGCGTTGTCGTTGATCGCCCCGGGCGTCGCTCGTTTGAACTCGACGGTCAGCGACTCGCCCACCGCAATCACATCGGCCAGTTGTTGAGGTGTCACACGACCATAGTTATGCATAGTTATGGCAGTCACAAGGAGGATCGGCTCGACACGCCATAAATATGCAATCCGCTTCCATAAGGACGACGCCCTGGCAACCGACGATTGCAGGAAATTGAACGACACCCACCGCCGTTCGCCGCAGACTAGAGCGATGACCACCGTACTCACCTCAACCGACATGGCCCACCTGCGACGCTGCTTGGAGCTGGCGGCGGAGGCGCTGGCGGACGGGGACGGTCCGTTCGGGTCCGTCCTGGCCGACAGCGACGGCAACGCGCTCCACGAAGGCCGCAACCGAGAGACATCGACGGGCGACCCGACGGCGCACCCCGAGTTCGAGCTCGCCCGCTGGGCGGCGATGAACCTCGACCCGGAGGCGTGTGCCGGCGCGACCGTCTACACCTCCGGCGAGCACTGCCCGATGTGCTCGGCGGCGCAGGGCTGGGCGGGTGTGGGCCGAGTCGTCTACATCGCATCCTCCGCGCAGCTGACGCAGTGGCGAGCCGGTTGGGGAGCCGGTGAGTCGCCGGTGCGAGCGCTGCCGATCCAGGAGGTCGCGCCCGCGATCGACGTCGTCGGCCCCGTCCCCGAGCTGGTCGAGGAGATCCGCGCGCTCCACCAAGCGGCCGCGGGCGCCTGAGCGTCCGCGTCGTGTCACCGCAAACACACTCTTCTTGCATTGACTGCAACTTGCACTCACTGCAAGAATAATCCGGTGCCCTCCACCCCGCCTCCGAACGCCCGCGCGCGTCAGAAGCGGGAGCGTCGGCTGGCGCTGATCGAGGCTGCTCAGCGACTGGTCGGCGAGCGTGGTCTCGACGACGTCACCGTGGAGGAGATCAGCTCGGCGGCAGGGTTGTCGACGCGTACGTTCTTCAACTACTTCGACTCCAAGGACGACGCGGTCCTCGGCATCGAGGAGATCGACCTCGACGCCGAGGTGCGCACACAGTTCGTCGCCGGCGGGCCGTCAGGGCGGCTGATGACCGACCTGGAGGCGCTGGTGGCGGGATTCCTCAGGAATGCCGCCCCCAACATCGAGCAGGGCGAGCGGGCGATGCGGCTGATGATGGCCGAACCCCGCCTTGTGCAGCGACACATCGCCTGGCACCAGCGCGTCGTCGGTGAGCTCGAAGCCCTGCTCGCAGAGCGACGCACAGCACGGCCCTCCCCTGTCGACGACGACACGATCGGGATGGTCGCCGGCCTGCTGATGCGGGCGAGCGCGCTCGCCTGGGCGCGGTCGGGGTACGAGGGCGACGCGGTCGCCCATCTGCCCGAGGCGATCGCCCAGCTCCGCATCCTGCTCGACGACTAGCCGCAGCCTCAACCTCTCGGGACTTCGCACGTCACACGGGACCCGTGTGTCGCCACCTCTTCAACACCTCTTCAACACCTGCCTGGAAGGTTCCACTCATGAGTCATACGGTCGCGCCCGACGCGCCCGACAAGCCCCTGATCGTGCTGACACCACGTACGATCTGGCTGATCTTCGGGGCCCTGATGGCCTCGATGTTCCTCTCTTCCCTCGACCAGACGATCGTGAGCACCGCGATGCCGACGATCGTCGGGGAGCTCGACGGGGTCGAGCACCAGGGGTGGGTGATCACGTCCTACATCATGGCTATCGCGATCGTGATGCCGCTGTACGGGAAGTTCGGCGACCTGTGGGGTCGTCGCTGGCCGTTCCTGGTCGCCGTCACCCTGTTCACGCTCGGCTCGCTCTTCGGCGGGATGGCTCAGACGTTCCCCGAGCTGGTCGCCGCCCGCGGTCTCCAGGGGCTCGGCGGTGGCGGGCTGATGATCCTGTCGCAGGCGGTCATCGCCGACATCGTGCCCGCCTCCGAGCGCGGCAAGTACATGGGTCCGATGGGTGCGCTCTTCGGTATCTCCGCGGTCATCGGACCGCTCCTCGGTGGCTGGCTCACCGACGGTCCGGGCTGGCGCTGGACCTTCTGGATCAACGTACCGATCGGCATCATCGCGTTCGCGGTGGCCTGGTTCGCGCTCAGGCTGCCCTCGCACCGTTCAAACCAGCCGGTCGACTGGCTGGGGATCATGTTCATGGTGCTCTCCACCTGCGGCATCGTGCTGCTGACGTCGTGGGAGTCGCTCGGCCACGACGGCTACGACTGGTCCTCGCCGCAGCTGCTCGGGCTGCTCGTCGGCACCCTGGCCTCGGTGGCCGCCTTCATCGTCGCCGAGACCCTCGCGCCCGAGCCGCTGATCCCGCTGCGCCTCTTCAAGAACCCCACCTTCACCGTGACCACGCTGATCGGTCTGGTGCTCGGAATGGGGATGTTCTCGGCGATGGCGATGCTGCCGACCTTCCTGCAGATGTCGACCGGTGCCTCGATCACCGGCTCCGGGCTCCTGATGCTGCCGATGATGGCCGGGATGATGCTGACCGCGATCGGTTCGGGTATCGCGATCTCGAAGACGGGTCGTTACAAGATCTTCCCGATCGTCGGTCTGGCCATCACCGCGGCCGGGATCGCCTGGATGACGACCATCTCGGGCGACATGTCGATGGTCGTCTTCGGGCTGATGATCTTCGTGCTCGGCGCCGGGATGGGCTTGGTCATGCAGACCATCGTCCTGGCCGTGCAGAACGCGGTCGACCCGCACGAGCTCGGCACCGCGACCTCGGCGAACAACTTCTTCCGGGAGATCGGTGCGACCGTCGGCACCGCGCTGTTCACGACGGTCTTCACCACCCGGCTGAGCGACAACTTCGAGGGGCTGGCGGCGAAGATGGAGGCCTCGGGGCTGATGCCGGCCGACGGGTCCGGGTTCTCCGGTGGAAGCCTCACCCCTGCCGCTGTCGACAAGCTGCCGGAGCCGCTCCACAGCTGGGTCGTCAACGCCTTCACCGAGGCGCTCGCACCGGCGTTCTGGTATCTCGTGCCGCTGGTCCTCCTCGGTCTCGCGCTCGCGCTGTTCCTCAAGGAGGTCAAGCTCTCCGACGAGGCCGGCATGGTCGCACGCGGGGAGGCCGTCGCCGGCTGAGGCACCCTTGACGGTCACCGCGACAGGGGGCATTCTCCTGTCACGGCGACCGTCTACTCGAGGGACGTGCGCAGCTCTCGGAAAGGCATGCCATGCCCGCTCGCGCACTGCCCGTCTCGATCACCACGGCGTCCGCTCTCATCGCGAGCATGCTGCTCGGTGCCACTCCGGCTGCGGCGGCGCCCGCGCCGGAGGACATTGTCGTGGAGACGCTCTCCAACCGGGCCGACCTGGTCTTCGACGGCAACGCCCTGGTGCGGATCACGCTGCCGGGCGACGCCGACCCGGAGGACCTGCGGGTGTGGCTCGACGACACCCGCCACTCGTCCACGCGCAGAGGTGACCGTGACGTCACCGCCGCCTTCGCCGAGCGACCCAACGGCGAGATCGAGGGCGTCGTACGCGGGCTGCGGGTCGGGACCAACGAGCTGACCGCACGTCTTCGGGACGGGCGCGGGGCCTGGCTCACGATCACCAACCACCCGCGCGGCGGGCCGATCTTCTCCGGGCCGCAGCTGCAGCCCTGGCGATGCCAGCCGACCGCGACGGACGAGCAGTGCAACCAGGAGCCGGAGATCAGCTGGCTCTACAAGTCCACCAACGCGCTGCTCGACGGACTGCAGCCCTACGACCCGGCGAACCCGCCTCGTGACGTCGGCACTACGACCACCGACGAGGGCGTGAGGGTGCCGTTCGTCGTCCGGGTCGAAACCGGTTACCAGAACCGCGACCAGTATCGGATCGCCGTGCTCTGGCAGCCCGGTGAGCCGTGGCGGCGCTGGCGTCCGCAGCAGCAGTGGAACAACAAGCTGTTCATCCCGCACGGCGGCAGCTGCGGGGTCGACCACGAGGTGGGCGCAGCGCCGACCAAGGACTACGCCGGCACCTTCGACCTCGGCATACCGGGCGTCGCGGACGCGTTCGGGGACAGCCCGACCGTCGCGCTCGGGCGTGGCTTCGCCATGCTCTCGACCGCGCTGGCCAACACCGGCCACAACTGCAACGTGACCTCCGCGGCCGAGTCGCTGATGATGGCCAAGGAGCACCTCGTCGAGACGTACGGCGACCTGCGCTACACGATCGGCAGCGGTTGCTCGGGTGGCTCGATCGCGCAGCAGACCATCGCGAACGCCTACCCGGGGATCTACCAGGGCCTGGTCGTCACCTGCTCCTACCCCGACTCGCTCTCGCCGGGGCTGCAGTTCTCCGACTACCACCTGCTCCGCAAGTACTTCGAGAGCTCTGCGCGGCTCACCGACGGGAAGTTCTGGAACCCGCTGCAGTGGGCGGCGGTCGAGGGCCACCTGCTGCCGGTCAACGCGGTCGTCGCCGACGAGGGCCTGTTCAAGCAGGCGGTCATGCCGACGCACCCGTGCGCCGGGGTCAGCGACCAGGAGCGCTACGACGCGAAGAGCAACCCCGGCGGCGTACGCTGCTCGATCATCGACGGCGCCATCAACGTCTTCGGCCCGCGGCCGGAGAGCGTGTGGACGCCGCAGGAGAAGCAGATCGGGCGTGGCTTCGCGGCCTCGCCGCTCGACAACACGGGTGTGCAGTACGGTCTCGAGGCGCTCCGCGCCGGGACGATCACCCCGGAGCAGTTCGTCGACGTCAACGAGAAGGTCGGCGGGCTCGACATCGACGTCCAGCCGCGGCCGCAGCGCTCGGTCGCCGACCCGACCGCGCTCACCAACGCCTACCGCAGCGGCATGGTCAATACCGCCAGCAACCTGTCCGAGGTGGCGATCATCGACCACGGCGGCCCCGACCCCGGTCTCGCGCACGACGCGCGCTGGGCCTGGGCGATGCGCGACCGGCTGGCCCGAGAGCAGGGTCACGCCGACAACCAGGTGATCTGGTACGGCGTGACGCCGCTCATCGGCGACCCGAGCTACTCCAAGGAGGCGCTGCTGGCGATGGACCGGTGGCTGGCCTCGGTCGAGGCGGACGAGCGTGACGTACCGCTTGCCGACAAGGTGGCCCAGGACCGCCCCGGCGACCTGCACGACCGGTGCACCCAGGCGCAGGGCGTCTCCAGCGAGGACGGCCTGTTCCTCCCGGTCGCCGACCCGCTCGTGGACGATCTGACCGGCGGCGTGCTCGACGGTCTGAACGGCGCCGTCAACCCGGTCCTGGATCCCGCGCTGAACCTCGTCGTCGACCCGGTCTCGGACGTGGTGTGCGGGCTCGGACCGGTCAGCGACCTGGTCAAGACCGACTTCGCGACACCGCGGATCGTGGCCGGCGACAACAACTACTCCGACAACGCCAAGTGTCACCTCAAGCCGCTGCGTCGCACCGACGACTACGGCGCGTTCGGCCTCACCGACGCCCAGTGGGCACGCCTGCAGAGGGCCCTCCCGAGCGGGGTGTGCGACTACAGCAAGCCGGGCGTCGGGTTCTCCGAGACGGTGCCGTGGCTGACTTACCAGCGAGCCGACGGCTCTGTCGTCTACGGCGGTACGCCGATGGGCGGGGCCCCGCGCTCGGCGCCGTTCGGAGGCGTGGCCGAATAAAGACCAGCGGACCCATCGGATCGGTCGCTATGGTCTCGCCATGCCTTCCGCTGATCCGACCATCGTCCTGGTTCACGGCGCCTTCGCCAACTCGTTCTCCTTCGCACCCCTCCAGGCCGAGCTCGCGCTACGCGGCCTCCGCTCGCTCGCGGTAGACCTCCCCGGCCACGGCTTCGAGGCGACCTTCCCGGTGGCCTATCAGGCAACCCAGGACCTCGCCGCGCTGGCGTCGGCTCCGGGCGGCATCAAGGGCGTGACCCTCGCCGACAACGTGGCCCACCTGGTCGCGGTCCTCACCCGCGCCAAGGAGAACGGACCGGTGGTCGTCGTCGCGCACAGCCGCGGCGGGATCACCCTGACCGCGACGGCCAACGCGCGCCCGGACCTGATCGACAAGATGGTCTACGTCTCGGCCTGGGCCCCGGTGGAACTCGATGCCGTGGCGTACAACGCGGAGCCGGAGATGTCCTCCTTCGACGCCTCGGTGTTCATCGGCGCGGCCGCCGCGAACCCTGCCGACGTCGGTCTGCTCCGCTGCAACTTCCGCACCGCGTCCCCCGAGGTCCTCGCCGGCCTCAAGCACGCCTTCATGGCCGACGGCACCGACGACGAGTTCCGTACGTTCCTCAACACCTTCCAGCCCGATGAGAACCTCGATGCCGGCGGCCCCGACGACCGCGCCCAGGCGGCGACCTGGGGCACGGTCCCGCGAGCCTACGTACGCCTCGGCGAGGACGTCAGCATGCCGCCTGCGATGCAGGACCGGCTCATCCGCGAGGGCGACGCCCTGACTCCGGACAACCCGTACGCCGTCCACACCCTGGAGTCGAGCCACCTCGGCTGGCTCGTCCACCCGGCGCCGGCCGCCGACCTCCTCGCGGAGGTCGCGGCCGGCTGACCTGGCCGTTCTACCAGGCCACGGGGCCGTTCGCGTCGACGAACGTTCCCGACGGAGCGTCGTCGGGCAGCGTCGCAGCGCGGTGAATCACCCCGGCGGCCTGGTCGGGCGTGGTCGGTGCGTTGTCCTTGTTGATCGGGGTCAGGTCGGTCTGCACGAACCCCGGGCAGACCGACGTGACCTTGATCGAGGTGTCCGCAAGAGCCTTCGCCAGTGCGATGGTGACGTTGTTCAGCGCGGCCTTGGAGGACTGGTAGGCGGGCACGACCATGCCGTAGTACGGCGACTCCGGGTTGGTCTGGTCGGTCAGCGAACCCATCGTCGTCGTCACGTTGACGATGCGGGCCGCCTCGCTCATACGGAGGAGAGGCAGGAACGCCTCCAGGACGGCGACCGCGCCGAGCACGTTGGTGGCGTAGGTAACGCGGAACATCTCGAGGTCGACGACCTCGGCCGGCTCGGCGTTGGTCGCCTCCGGGAGTACGCCCGCGTTGTTGACCAGCACGTCCAGGTGGCCGTGGGCCGCGGCGACAGCGTCCGCGGCACGCTGCACGCTGTCTCGGTCGGTGACGTCCAGCTGAAGCGCCGAGGCCGAGTGACCGGCGGCGACGAGCCGGTCCACGTGCGCCTGGAGATCCTCGGGTCGGCGTCCGGTCAGGATGACGTGCGCACCGCTCTGGGCGAGGCGGCGGGCAGTTGCCTCACCGATCCCGCGGCTGGCTCCGGTGACAAGGGCGACCTTCATGTGCTTCCCATCGTTCGAATTGGTTGTTCCATGAACCATTCAACAGGCTTCGGCCCGGTAGTTCTGGCGGTAATCGGACATCGCACCGGACCCCGGTCCACGAAGTAGGTCATCTGTCCAGGACTATTGACCCAGTGGGATCGAGCAGGCATCCTCCTGTTATGACGCGCGTCACATGGAGGACCACCGGGGCTGTCACGTTGCTGGCGGTCGCCACTCTCGGGATCACGACGTTGCCGCCGCCGTCCTCGGCGAGCGGCGCCGACACGACGTACGCCTCGACGGCGCGCGCCGACCACAGAACGGATCAAGGGGCCGGCGACTATCTCGTCGGCCGCGGCATCGCCGACGTCACCGGAGAGGTGGCCGAGGCCGGGATGATGGGGTACGCCGACCTCAGCCAAGCCAGCAGCGGGCTGCACATGCGCCAGCGCGCCCGTGCCTTCGTGATCGGTGACCCGGAGTCGGACGAGCGCGTGGTCCACGTCCTCGCCGACGCGGGGATGATCTTCCAGAGCGTCCGCGACGCCGTCCTCGCCAAGCTCGAGCAACGCTTCGGCGACACCTACACCGAGCGCAACGTGATGCTGACCGCGACCCACACGCATGCGGCTCCCGGCGGCTACTCGCACCACACGCTCTACAACATCACCACCCTGGGCTACCACGGCAAGACCTTCCGCGCCCTCGTCGACGGGATCGTCACCTCCATCGAGCGGGCCGACGCCGACCTCGCGCCGGCAGAGCTGAGCGTGTCGGCCAGCGAGCTGACCAACGCCAACGTCAACCGCTCGAAGACCGCGTTCGACCGCAACCCGGAGGCGGACAAGGCCCACTTCCCCGGTGGCGTCGACACCCGGAGCACCACTCTTCAGGTGCGCCGCGAAGGCGAGTTGGACGGGGTCATCAACTGGTTCCCGGTCCACGCGACGAGCATGTCGACCGACAACACCCTGGTGAGCCCCGACAACAAGGGCTACGCCGAGTACGCCTGGGAGCGGCTCGCGCGAGGCGTCGACTACATCGAGGACAGCCGCGACCCCGGCTTCGTGGCCTCCTTCGCGCAGACCAACGCCGGCGACATGTCGCCGAACCTCAACCTGCGGCCCTCCGACGGCCCGACCACCGACCAGTTCGAGAACACCCGGATCATCGGCACCAGGACGTACGACGCTGCCCGCCGTGGGCTCGACGACGACCGGGCGCTGGCCGGAGGCGTCGACTCCCGGATCGTGTACGTCGACTTCGCGAACACCGCAGTGCGCCGCGAGTTCACTCCCGACGGGAAGCCGCACAGCACCTGTCCGGCAGCGCTCGGGGCGTCGTTCGCTGCCGGCAGCACCGAGGACGGCGGCGGCGGGCTGCCGATCTTCAAGGAGGGCAAGGACGGCGGCAACCCGGCGGTCGCAGCGATCTCCGAGGCGCTCTACACCGCCAGCCCAGCGCTGCGAGCGTGCCAGGCGCCGAAGGAGATCCTGCTCCCGGTCGGGGCGCTCGACATGGTGCAGCAGAAGCTGCCGGTGCAGCTCGTCAGGATCGGCGACCTCTACCTCGTCGGGGTCCCGGCCGAGGTGACCGTGGTCTCCGGCCTGCGGCTGCGGCGCGCCGTCGCCGAGGCGGTCGGCACGGACCTCGACAACGTGCTGGTGCAGGGCTACACCAACGCCTACGCGCACTACCTGACCACGCCGGAGGAGTACGACGCCAAGGAGTACGAGGGCGCCTCGACCCTCTTCGGGCGCTACGAGCTCCCGGCCTTCATGCAGACCGTGGCCGATCTGGGTGCCGCGATGCGCACCGGGGTCGACGTCCCGCTCGGGGCCAAGGAGCGCGACCGCAGCGCCCTGCAGCTCCCCTCGCCGCAGGGCGCGGTGGTGGCCGATGCACCTCCGATCGCCAAGAGCTACGGCGACGTGCTGACGGCCCCGGCTGCGACGTACCGGCCCGGCGGGCAGGTGAGCGTGACGTTCGCCGGCGCGCATCCCAACAACGATCCGCACCACGAGGGCAGCTACCTGACGGTGGAGCGGCGGGTCTCGACGAGCTCGACCGGCGAGCCACGCTGGCAGCGGATCGCCGACGACAGCGACTGGTCGACGAAGCTCCACTGGGCGCGCTACGGCGTCGCCGCGTCGAAGGTGACGATCACCTGGGACGTACCGGACGACGTGGAGCCGGGGAGCTACCGGATCCGCTACTTCGGTGACGCCCGGAGCCTGCTGGGGAACGTGCGCTCGATCAGCGGCACCAGCCCGACGTTCGCGGTGGTCGACTGATGCGCGCCGTGACAGCGATGGTCGCGGCGGTGTGTGCCGTCGCCGCGATCGCCGGCCCCGGAACGACGCCGGCATCGGCATCCCCCGGCGAAGGCAGTGCAAAGCTCGCCAACCGGGCCGGCCTGAGCATCCTGACCCACAACGTCGCGATGCTGCCGGCCATCGCCGGTGGAAAGGCCAACGCCACCAGGGCAGAGCTGATCGCGGGCGCCGACTACGTCCGCGGCCACGACGTCGTGGTGCTCCAGGAGGCGTTCGACAACGGTCCCTCCGACACCCTGAAGTCACGCCTGGCCAGCCAGTATCCCCATCAGACGCCGGTCCTCGGCCGATCCCGCTCGGGCTGGGACGAGACGCTGGGGTCCTACTCCGCCCTGACCCCCGAGGACGGCGGCGTGACGATCCTCAGCCGGTGGCCGATCACCCATCGCGCGCAGTACGTGTACGCCGACGGCTGCGATACCGACTGGTTCTCCAACAAGGGCTTCGTCTACACCCGCCTCGACGTCGGCGGCCGCCCGGTGCACGTGGTCGGCACCCATGCGCAGGCCGAGGCCGCACTGTGCTCGGACGCCGCCGCGACCCGGAAGCGGCAGTTCACCGAGCTCGACGGCTTCCTCGACGGGCTGAGGATCCCCGCCGACGAGCCGATCGTGATCGCCGGCGACCTCAACGTGATCAAGGCTTCCCCGGAGTACGACGCCATGCTGTCCACGCTCGACGTCACCGCCCCGTCGTACGCCGGCCATCCCTACACCTGGGACCCGGAGACCAACCCGCTGGCGTCCTCCGGCGGGCGCGAGCACCTGGACTACGTCATGTTCCGGCGCGGCCACCCGCAGCCTCGGGGGTGGACCAACACCACCCTGACGCCGAGCTCGCCGCCCTGGAGCGCGGGCGGGACGACCTACACCGACTACGCCGACCACTATCCGGTCCGGGGAGGGACGCCGTGAGCTGGCAGAACTGGGCAGGCACCGAGCGGGTCACGCCTGCGCGCGTGGTCGCGCCCGCGACGACGGACGAGGTGGCGGCCGCCGTCAAGACGGCGGTCGGCGACGAGCTGCCGGTGCGGATGATCGGGTCCGGGCACTCCTTCACGGGGGCGGCGGTCGCCCCCGGCGTACAGCTGGTTCCGGACCGGCTCGACGGTGTCCACTCGGTCGACCGCGAGTCGGGGCTGGTGACGATCGCCGCGGGCATCCCGCTGCACCGGCTCAACCCGATCCTCGCCCGGCACGGCCTGGCGATGGAGATCCTCGGCGACATCGACCGGCAGACGGTGGCGGGCGCGATCTCGACCGGGACGCACGGAAGCGGCGCGGAGTTCGGCAGCATCTCGACGCAGGTACGCGGGCTCGAGCTGGTGCTCGCCGACGGGTCGGTCGTGGAGTGCTCAGCGACCGAGCGGCCGGAGCTGTTCGAGGCCGCGCGGGTCTCGTTCGGCGCGCTCGGCGTGATCACCAAGGTGACGCTGCAGTGCGTGCCGCTCTACGCGCTGCGGGCCGTCGACGCGGCAGCGCCGCTCGAGGACGTGCTCGACGGCGTGGACGACCTGGTCGCCGCCAACGACCACTTCGAGTTCTTCTGGTTCCCGCACACGACGACGTCGCTGACCCGGAGGTTCCAGCGGCTGCCCGGTGACACCGAGCTGCGTCCGATGAGCCGGCTGACCCGTACGGTCGACGACCGGATCGTCACCAACATCGGCTTCGAGGCGATGCTGCGGGCCGGCACCCGGTTCCCGCGCCTGGTCCCCGGCATCACCCGGTTCGTGACCAAGGCGATCTCCGCGCGCGACTTCACCGACCTGGCGCCCAACGTGTTCGCGTCGGAACGGAACGTACGTTTCCGCGAGGGCGAGTACTTCGTGCCGCGCGACGCGCTCGTCCCTGCGCTGCGCGAGCTGAAGCGATGGGTCGACACCCATGATGAGCCGGTCTCGTTCCCGTTCGAGGTCCGGTTCGTACGTCACGACGACATCTGGCTCTCGCCGGCCTACCAGCGGGACTCGGCCGTCGTCGCCTTCCACCAGTACCACCGGATGCCGCACGAGCGCTGGTTCGACGTCTGCGAGGACGTCCTCGGCGCGGCCGGCGGCCGGCCGCACTGGGGCAAGATGCACCGGCTCGACGCGTCGGCGATGCGTGAGCGCTATCCCCGCTTCGACGACTTCGTCGCGCTCCGCGACCACCTCGACCCCGCCGGGGTCTTTGCCAACCCCTACCTGGACCGCGTGCTCGGCCCAGCCCCGGAGGCCCGACGATGACCCTGACCCTGCCCGGCGGCCCCGCCCGAACACCATGGGCGGACCTGCTCGCCGCGACCGAGCACCTGGACCCGCCGTTCGCCGTCCTCGACGTGGCAGCGGTGCGCACCAACGCTCACCAGCTGGTGCGCCGCGCCGCCGGGAAGCCGATCCGAGTAGCCAGCAAGTCGATCAGAGTGCGATCGGTGATCCGGGACGCTCTGCAGGTCCCGGGGATGTCCGGCATCCTCGCCTTCACCCTGCCCGAGGCGCTCTGGCTCGCCGAGGAGCACGAGGACGTGGTCGTCGGATACCCGACCACGCACCGCGAGGCGCTCCAGCGGCTGGCCAAGGACGAGGAGCTCGCCTCCCGGGTCACCCTGATGGTCGACAGCCCCGATCACCTCGACCTGACGGCCGCGATCGTCGGCCCCGACGGTCCGCCGATCCGGATCTGCCTGGAGCTCGACGTCTCGCTCCGGCTCGCCGGCGGCCGGGTCCACCTGGGCGCTCGCCGCTCGCCGGTGCACGCACCGGAGGAGGCCGCCGCGCTGGCCCGCAAGGTCGCCGCCCACCCGCGCTTCGAGCTGGTCGGCCTGATGGGTTACGAGGGCCAGATCGCGGGGATCGGCGACAACCAGCCCGGTCTGCGCAGGTTCGCGGTCCGGGAGATGCAGCGGCGGTCGGCTGCCGAGCTCGCCGAGCGTCGCGCCGCCGCGGTCGCCGCCGTCCGGAGCGTCGCGCCGTTGGAGTTCGTCAACGGAGGCGGCACCGGCAGCCTCGAGCTCACCGCGGCCGAGCCGGCGGTCACCGAGGTGGCGGCCGGCTCCGGCCTGTTCGCGCCCCGCCTGTTCGACTTCTACACCCGTTTCCAGCCCCAGCCTGCGGCGTACTTCGTGCTCTCGGTCGTACGCCGCCCCTCCCCGCAGCACGCCACCGTGCTCGGCGGCGGATGGATCGCGTCGGGCGCCGCCGGCAAGGACCGGCTGCCGACGCCAGTGTGGCCGCCGGACCTGTCGCTCGTCGACCAGGAGGGCGCCGGTGAGGTGCAGACGCCGCTGGTGGGGGCGCGGGTCGACGAGCTCGGCCTCGGTGACCACGTCTGGTTCCGGCACACGAAGGCCGGCGAGCTCTGCGAGCATGTCGACGAGATCGTCCTCGTCGAGGGCGACCGTGTCGTCGACGTGGTCTCGACCTACCGCGGCGAGGGGAAGACCTTCCTCTGACGGGCGGACCTGGGCAGGTCAGGCGCGCTGCTCGACCAGTCCGAGCAGCTGCGTCGCGGCCAGATCGATCGCCGCGCCCGCGGTCTCCGCGTCGCCCTCGTTGAGGTAGAGCAGCGTCAGACCGTCCACGATCGCGGTCAGGTAGCGCGCGAGCACCGCGACGTCGACCGTCCAGGTCACGCCGGCGCTGGCCGCGAGCGTCTCGATCACCGTGGTGTGCGCGTCCAGGTAGGTGCGGTACTGCAGCCGGGCGATCTCTGCCAGCGCCGGGCTGCGCGTCGCGTACTGCGTCAGCTCGTAGGTCACCCGGTGCTCGTCGGGGTTGTCCAGGACGTGCTGCCAGTAGGACGCCAGCCCGCCGCGCAGCTTCTCCTCCAGCGTCCCCGGGCCCTCGATGATCTCCAGCGCCGGCGCCAAGGTGTGACCGGTGATCGTCGTGATCACCTGCTCCAAGAGCTCCTCCTTGGAGCGGAAGCAGTAGTGGAAGGTGCCGAGCGGCATGTCGGCCTCCGCCACGATGGACCGGGTGGTGGCCTGGGCGACGCCGTCCCGCGCCATCACCTGGATCGCGGCCTGGACCAGCAACCGTCGTCGTTCGTCCGCAGACACCCTCGCCACGTGACCAAGACTAGCGTCCAAGACAGCCCCGCCTGAGACGGGCAGGGGACACAAGCGGCGGGTGAGGGCGAAGGACAAAGCAACAAAACCCGGCCTTCGCAGCCGTGTTGTGGCTGGTCGGGACCGGGTTTCTGTCGGAGCCGCCTGTCGGAATCGAACCGACGACCTTCTCATTACGAGTGAGACGCTCTACCGACTGAGCTAAGGCGGCGTACCGTCATCCGTTACCGCATGAAGCGGGTCTGGTTGAGCGGACCGGAAGAGTGTACCGAGACTGCGCGCTCGACACTAAAACGGTGCGCTTCGACCTGCTCGTCGATGGTCATGCGGGTGGGCTTGCCCTTGCCGATGAGGCGGCCCAAGCGGCGTACGCCGTGCTTCATTGTTGCTCTGCTCCCCTGTGAAGATGTTTCTGCCACCGACTGTGGACACAGTGGTGGTGATTCAAGGATGACCGGTGGCGACTCATAGAGGTAGGCGATCTTTCCTTTAAAAGACATAGGATGTCTCTATGTTGTCGCTGCACCAGCTCCGCGTGTTCCTCGCGGTCTACGAGCATGGCTCGCTGACCGCGGCGGCCGAGGCGCTCGGTTATGCGCAGCCGTCCATCTCGGAGCAGGTCAGAGGCTTGGAGCGTACGCTCGGCGTCCAGCTCTTCCGACGCGTCGGGCGCGGGGTGGTGCCGACGGGCGTGGCCGACGAGCTGAGACCCCACGCGGAGCGTACGGTCGCGGCCGCCGAGGAGGCACGCAAGGCCGTTCAGGCGGTGAAGCAGTTCGAGACCGGCACAATCCGGTTCGGGATGTTCGGGATCGCGCGACTCTATGGCGGCGCCGGCTTGGTCGCGGACGTGCTCGATCGATACCCGGGCGTCCGCGTCGAGCTGATCGGCCAGAACTCCGCCGAGGTCCAGGACGACCTGCGGCGTGGGCGGCTCGAGGCGGCGATGCTCTCGGTCGGCAGCGTCTCCGGCGAAGGGCTGAAGGTCACGCCGGTCGCGCGAGACGAGCTCGTCTACATCTCCGCCGACCCGGCCCACTTGGCCACGCCGGTCACCCCCCACCGGCTCTCGCTGGCCACCCTGGTCATGTCCGACACGACCTGGAGCGCTGAGGACCCGACCCGCGTCACCATCCGCAACCTGCTCCACGAGACCGGCCGCAACCCGCCGAGCCGGATCGAGGTCGAGGACATCGAGACGGCGGTCGAGCTGGTCGGGATGGGGTATGCCGACGGCGTCGTCCCGAAGGGAGCCGCCGAGCAGCTGCTCCCCCGGCTGGCGCCGAAGGCCGGATGGGTGTCACTGCGACCCCGGACGTACGACACCTTCGCCGTCGTCCATCGCAACGACGCCACCCTCTCCCCCGCCGCCACGCTGATGATCGAGCTGGCCACCAAGCGGATCCAGGCCATCGCGGACCCGGTCCACCGGCGATAAGGCCAGACCTCCATCAAGGCGGTGTCCTGAGGCTTGTCGAAGGGTATGCAGGCGAAGGTCTACATCCCGCGCGGAGGTCCGCTGGGGATGTGAGCCTTCGCCTGCATACCTTGACGAACGGGCAAGCTCAGTCGCAGCCGTAGCCGTCGTTGTCCCGGTCGAGACGCCACGGGTCGGAGCTGTTGTTGACCCGTACCGGCTTCTTGGACGCCGGGATCTCGCCACAGTCGAGGTCGTTGCCGCTGGTCGCGTTGTAGACCTTCACGCCATTCCGGTACGTGTAGTCCAGGCCCGAGGTCGCGGGAGGCGTGCTGCCACGCTTCCGCAGGTAGAACGACGCGGACACGTCGGTCCGCCGGTTGGCGTCGCCGGCGAACTTCCAGCGGTAGTAGCGGCTGACCTTCGGGGTCACGATCACGGCGCACTTGCCGTACCGGTTGGTGACGCAGGAGGCCACGTTGCCCCAGCGGCCGCTGGCCTTCTTCTGCAGGTGGATGCGCTTGCCCTTGACCGCGTTGCCGCCTGCGGTCAGCTTGCCGACGGGGCGGTAGGACCTCGTCCCGTACTTGTTGGCAGAGACCTTGACGACCTTGGTGACCACCTTGGCGACGGACCCCGTGGGCGTGGCGGCGTAGGCGGCGGGCTGACTGATGACGGGGGCTACTGCGATCGCCAAGGCGGCGACTGCGGTGGCAGCGAAGACCTTCGTCGTCGAACGGATTCGCTGGTGCATGATCACGTAGGCGTGACCCTTCTTCTCGTAATGACGGCTTCCGGTTGAGATCCTCTGAGTCAGAGAGATCCACCGGGGCGTCATGACGAGAACCCACCCGAGATGGGGTATATCCGCTAGTTCTGCGGCGTCAGCACTTCAGGCCGTCGTCGGGAACCTTGCCGTCGACGAGGTAGGCGTCGATGGCGTCGTCCACGCAGCCGTTGCCCTGCATGTAGCCGGTGTGGCCGTCGCCGTCACGGGAGACGAGTACGCCGGAGTCGAGCGCCTCCGCGAGATCCTCGGCCCACTCGTAGGGAGTGGCCGGGTCGCGGGTGGTGCCGATGACGACGATCGGGTTGGAACCCTCGGCGTCGATCTCCGGCTCGGGCTCGGTGGCCTCGAACTTCTCCGCGGCGCAGCCGGTGAGCATCCAGGCGAGGGCGGAACCGAAGGTGGGAGCGGCCTTCTCGAAGGCGGGCAGCTGCTTGCGTACCTCCGCCGGGGTGAGACCGGAGGAGTCGTCGAGGCAGTTGATCGCCCAGTTGGCCTCCATCGTGTTGTTGATGTAGCCACCCTTGGGATCACGGCCCGCGTAGTTGTCCGAGAGGCTCATCAGCTGGGAGCCGTCACCCTTCAGCGCCGCCTCGAGGGCGTCGGTGAGGTAAGGCCAGTAGGACTCGACGTAGAGCGGGGTGATCAGGCCGTAGAGGGCGTTGCCGGCAGTCAGCTCACGGTCACCTGCCGGCAGCGGCTCGGCGTCGATGTCGGCCAGCAGCTTCTGAACCCGCTCGACGCCCTGGTCGACGGTGTCGCCGAGGAAGCAGCTGCCCTCGTCGACGCAGTTCTCGACGTAGGAGCGGAGCGCGACCTCGAAGCCCTTGGCCTGCGCCAGGTTGGAGTCGATCACGCTCAGCCCGGGGGCGATCGCGCCGTCGAGCACGAAGCGGCCGACGCGGTCGGGGTAGAGCTCGGCGTAGGTCGAGCCGAGCTGGGTGCCGTAGGAGGCGCCGAAGTAGTCGAGCTGGTCCTCCCCGAGCGCGGCCCGCAGTACGTCCATGTCCCGGGCCGCCTCGACGGTGCTGACATGGGCGGAGATCCCGCGTCGCTGGGCCGCGCAGCCGTTGGCCATCTCGACGCCGGTGCCGACGTAGGCCTTCTCCTCGGCGACGTCGTCAGGGTCGGGGTCGACCGCGATGTAGTCATCCAGGGCGTCGTCGGTGAGGCAGTCGACCGGGGTGCTCTGCCCGACACCACGCGGGTCGAACCCGACGATGTCGTAGGAGTCGCGGACCTTGGAGCCGAAGGACTGGTTGTTGTAGAGGGCGTAGTCGATGCCCGACCCGCCCGGGCCACCCGGGTTGATCGCCAGGGAGCCGCTCTTCTCCTTGTTGGCCGGGTCCTTGATCACCGCGACGTCGATGGTGCGGCCGGTCGGGTCGGAGTAGTCGAGCGGGACCTCGAGGGTCGCGCACTCGAAGGCGCCGTTGCACTTCTTCCAGTCCAGCTTCTGGCTGTAGAAGGACTGCAGCCCTTCGGTCGGGGCCGCGGTCGCCGACGCGCTCGGGCTCACCCGGTCGGCGTCGGGAGTGCCGCCGCCGGCACCACAGCCGGCGGTGAACACGGCCAGGGTGGTCAGGGCGATCACGACTTTGGGTTTCACTGATCTCCTCCGGGTGGCAACAGCGCCACCATCATGGCTTCCAGGACCAACTGGGGCTGCACGTTGAACTCCAGCAGCTGCTCTCGGGCTTCGAAGATCGCACCGATGCGCTGCAGGTTGAGCTCGGGCGTGGAGCGTTCGACGAGCTGCTCGATCTCGCGTCGGTGCTCCTCGTTGACCAGCGCCACGGGAGCACCGGCGGCCAAGGTGATCGCGTCGCGATAGATCGAGACCAGGTCCATCAGGCCGCGGTCGATCACGTCGCGGTGGCGGCGGGTGGCCCGGCGCTTCTGATCCTTCTCGAGCGCGGCCAGAGCGGGACCGTATTCACGCGGACGACGCCCACGGTCGACCACGCCATAGCCCACGTCGAGATCGGACTTCTCTTTCGCGTCGAGGTCGGCGGTGACCGCGTCGGCCTCCTCCTTCGACACCGCGGCGAGCTCCCCGGCGGCCCGGAGCGCGTCGGCGAGAGTGGTCAGCCGGGTCGGGTAGGCGACCACCTGCTCGCGTCGCCGACGGGTGTCGTCGTCGCGGGCCAGCGCCTTGGCCCGGCCGATGTGGCCCTGGCTCGCGCGCGCCGCGTAGGTGCCGCGCGCCTCGTCTACCCCGAGCGTACGCTGCAGAAAGGCCGACACGTCGGGGGTCGTCGGGGTGGTCAGGGTGACCAGGCGGCACCGGGACCGGATGGTCGGGAGGACGTCCTCGACCGTCGGCGCGCAGAGCATCCACACCGTGCGGGCGCCGGGCTCCTCGACCGCCTTGAGCAGCGCGTTGTTGGCCTGCTCCGTGAGCCGGTCGGCGTCCTCGATGATCAGGATCTGCCAGCGGCTTCCAGCCGGGGAGAGGGCGGCCTGCCGCACCAGGTCGCGGATCTCGTCGACCCCGAGGGTCAGCTTCTCGGTGCGGACCAGGTTGACGTCGGCGTGGCTCCCGGCGAGCACCGTGTGGCACTCGTGGCAGTGGCCACAGCCGCCGTTCGGGCACTGGAGCGCCGCGGCGAAGGCGATCGCGGCGTTGGAGCGTCCGGAGCCTGGCGGCCCCGTGAAGAGCCACGACTGGGTCATCCCCTTGCCGAAGCGGCGCCCGAGACCATCGGTTGAGCCGGTCGCGGCGGTCTGCAACATCGAGATGATGTGGCGCTGGCCGACGAGGTTGTCCCAGACCGACCGACCGTCCGAGGTGGTGGCGATGCTCATGCGCTCACCGCCTGGCGGAGCTTGGGCTCGAGACGCGCCAGCACCGCCGCATGGATCTCCTCGACCTGGGCGCGGGCGTCCAGGACCAGATAGTGATCGGGGTCCCGCTTCGCGAGCGCGACGAACGCCTCACGCACCCGCTGATGGAACTCCACCGACTCCTGCTCCATCCGGTCGCGCTCCTCGAACCGGGTGAACCCGGCCGCCGGATCCAGGTCGAGCAGCACCGTCAGATGAGGCCGCAGGTCGGCGGTCGCCCAGCGCGCCACCTCCTCGAGCTGCGCGGTGTCCAGGACCCGGCCGGCGCCCTGATAGGCCAGCATCGAATCGACATAGCGGTCGGTGATGACCACCTCTCCACGCTCCAGCGCCGGGCGCACCATCGACTCGATGTGCTCGGCCTTGTCGGCAGCGAACAGCAGCGCCTCGGTCCGGTCGTCGAGATCGCCGGTCTCCGGGGACAGCACGATGCGGCGTACGTCCTTGCCTACGGCTGTGTCTCCCGGCTCGAAGGTCAGCAGGACCTGGTGGCCGCGGGCGGCCAGCGCCTCCTGGAGCAGCCGGGACTGGGTGGACTTGCCCGACCCCTCGCCACCCTCGAAACAGACGAAGACGCCGCGCTCTGCGTAGACACCCGGAAACCTCACGAACCAAACCTACGGGGTGGCACCGACAACCGCCGCACGCCGCACGCCGCATCTGCCTCTTGGGAATGGCGCTGTTGGCTGCCGAACGGTACCGCCACCACGTTAAGGTTCGAGACGCCCCCCCGCATTGATCAACTAGGAGTCACAGGTGACCTACGTCCTGATCGCCCTGCTGCTGGCCGCACTCGCGGTCGCGGCCTATCTGCTCTGGAAGAGCAAGCAGCAGCCGCAGACGCAACAGGAGCCCGACGACTTCATCGGCGACCAGCACAAGCACGCCTCCGACCAGCTGCGTCAGGTGCGCAACGGCGACGTCATCGAATACCTCGGCCACAACTGGTTCGTCCGCGGTCGGATCGACTTCGACGAGCACGGCTACCGCTGGACCGAGCACATGCTCGACGACGCCGAGGGCAAGAAGTGGCTCTCGATCGAGGACGACGAGAGCTTCGAGGTCTCGCTGTGGCACGCGATCCCGCTCGGTGACATCGAGCAGGGCGCCGTGGGCGACCGTGACGTCATCGTCGGCGGTGTCGCCTACCGGCTCCAGGAGAAGGGCACGGCCAACTTCACCGCGACCGGCGCGACCGGCACCGCGCCGTCCGGGACGGCCGACTACGCCGACTACAAGTCGGTCGACGGCGGGCTGCTCGGCTTCGAGAAGTGGGGCAGCAACTGGGAGCCCTCCCTCGGCGAGGTGCTGCAGCCGTTCGAGCTGACCGTCTACCCCTCCACCGACCGGCCCGCGACCCTGGACGACGAGTGACGCTTCTCGACGTCCCGTTCGTGGACGTACGCGGCGACACCCTGCGCTGGACCCTCGCGCCCGTCCCGTGCACGCCGCTGGCTTCCCGGACGGTGCTGCTCGAGCGCGGGATGAGCGTCACGCTGAGCGTCCTGGGCGCCAGCCACCAGGTCGTCGTACGCCGCGACGACCGTCCGCTCCTGCACGAGACCGTCGCGTGCGGTATCGCCGAGGCGGCGCCGCTTGCCACCGAGCATGCGACGGGCGGCTACCGCCTCGCCTCGCACGTGACGACGGTGGGGCCCGACGAGCTCGCCGCGGAGGCAGCGCGGCTCGTCGAGCGGTTGAGCGGGCGTACGGACGCCGTCGTCGCGCACTTCCCGGGCGACCCGCACGCGGTGACCGCACTGGCTCTGGACGGGGTGGGCGGCACGACGGCCGGGGAGATCACCTGGCGCACCTGGCACACCTACCCACAGACCGGCGAGATCGTCGCCACCACCACCCGCTACCGGCCTGAGGAGGTCGCACGTGTCTGACCCGAATCATGGTCCGAACAGCTCGGGCGGGGGCCCGAACCGCAAGCTGATCGGCTGGTCGATCGTCGCCGCCTGCGTCGTGATCGCCCTCATCATCGCGATCGTCGCTTCCTCGGGCGGCGACAGCAGCCCCGAGAAGTACCTGCGCGACAACTTCGACCACGTGAGCGGCACCGACCCCGACACCGACGCCGGGATCGTCTTCGAGGACGACGGCACCGTGACCTCGGTCGCCAGCAAGATCGCGGCCGACACGGACGCCGACGAGAACCGCGCCGACGGCTCCAACCAGTACCTGCGCTACGACGACGACTGGCTGGTCGTGGTCGAGCCGCGGGAGCCCTCGGGGTCGACGATCACCCTCTACGAGTACGACCGCGGCTACCGCCATCACGCCACGGTGATCGGACTGTGGGGCTGGAGCAGCTTCTACGGCCGCAACACCGGTGGCGGCAGCAGCGGTGACTCCTTCCGCGGCGGCGGCAGCGGATCCGGCAAGTGACCACCTCAGACTTGGAGATGAACGATGAATGACCTGTTGACCGGACTGCTGTCCACCGTCGCCTTCGCTGCCCTCGGGCTGATCCTGCTGGTGATCGGCTTCTACGTGATCGACCTGCTCACGCCCGGCAAGCTGGGGCAGCTGATCTTCGTGGAGCACCGCCGCGACCCGGCGCTGCTGCTCGGCTCCTCGGTCCTCGCGATCGCCACGATCGTGGCCACCTCGATCTACACCGCGGAGGCGGACACGTTCCAGGGCCTGGCCGAGACCGCTGCGTACGGATTCGTCGGGATCTTCCTGCTGGCGGTCTCCTTCGTGATCCTCGACCTGCTGACCCCGGGGCGACTCGGTGAGCTGATGACCGACGACAAGGACGATCCCGCGATCTGGGTCACCGTTGCGGTGCAGCTTGCCGTCGGCGTGATCGTGGCGGCCTCGATCACGTGAGTCTCACGCTTCCCTCGTTGTCTGCGATGCCGGAGGGACGGGCAGCCCGGCTGCTCGTTCTCGCGGCGGTGTTCGTCTGCGCCGCCTGCGGGCTGGTCTACGAGCTCGCGCTGGTGACGCTGGGAAGCTATCTGCTCGGCAACTCGATCGCGCAGACCTCGTTGGTGATCGCGGTGTCGATGTTCGCCATGGGCATCGGCGCCGTGCTCGCCAAGCCGCTCACCGCGCGGCCGCTGCGCGCGTTCGTCGGCGTGGAGATCGCACTGGCGGCGGTCGGTGGCGCATCGGTGCCGGCGCTCTACGCGTCGTTCGCGTGGCTGCACCTCTACACCCCGATGATGCTGGTGGTGACATTCCTGATCGGCGCGCTGGTCGGCGCCGAGATCCCGTTGCTGATGGAGCTGCTGCAGCGACTCCGGCGCCAGCAGGCCTCGCACGCGGTCGCCGACATCAACGCGGTCGACTATGTGGGCGCGCTCATCGGTGGGCTGGCCTTCCCGTTCCTGCTGCTGCCGACGCTGGGGCTGCTGGTGGGGACCGTGGCCACCGCGGCGCTCAACGTCGTCGCGGCGTGGATGGTCGGAGTCTCGCTGGCCGGCACGCGTGGGCAGCGCGGGCTCGTCTCGGCGGTCTGCGGCGTGCTCGCCGTAGCGCTCGGCACCACCGCGGTGATGGCCGACGCGTTCGAGCTCAGCGCCCGGCAGGCCCTCTACCGCGACCCGATCATCCACTCCGAGCGCTCGACCTATCAGGAGATCGTGGTGACTCGAGGCGCTCCGGTCGGGCCGGAGTTCGACGACGTACGCCTCTTCCTCGACGGCGACCTGCAGTTCTCCTCGCTGGACGAGTACCGCTACCACGAGATGCTCGTCCACCCGGCGATGAACGGGCCGCATCAGCGAGTGCTGATCATCGGCGGCGGCGACGGGCTCGCGGCCCGCGAGGTGCTGCGCTACCAGTCGGTGTCGTCTGTGACGCTGGTCGATCTCGACCCCGCTGTGGTGTCGCTGGCGCGTTCCTTCGAGCCGGTCTCGTCGCTGACCGCGGGCTCCTTGGAGGACTCCCGGCTGACGTACGTCCCCGCCGACGCGTTCTCCTGGGTGCGGGACTACTCGGGGGCACCGTTCGACGTGGTGATCGCCGACTTCCCGGACCCGGACTCGACCGCGCTGGCCAAGCTCTACTCGGTCGAGAACTACAGCATGATCGCGCGGCTGCTGGCTCCCTCCGGGCGGATGGTGGTGCAGGCGGGCAGCCCGTTCTTCGCACCGGACGCGTTCTGGTCGGTGAGGCACACGCTCGCCGAGGCCGGCTACCGGACCACCCCCTACCAAGCCGACGTACCTTCCTTCGGCAACTGGGGGTACATCCTGGCCGGACGGGAGTCGTCGGCTCCGGCCCTCGCGCTCGACGACGAGGCACCGGGCGGGCTCCGCTACGCCAGCGACTCCGTACTCGCGGCCGCCTCGTCGTTCCCACCGGACCGTGCCGAGCGGCCGACCTCGGTCACCACGCTGCTGGATCCGGCGATCCTGGACTATGCCCGAAAGGGCTGGGTGGGTTACTGATGTTCTTCCTGATCCGACTGGTCCGACGGACCTCTCAGCACTCCGCGTGGGTGCTCCCGCTCATGATCACCGGCTTCGTCTTCGTCACCGGCTGGATCGCGATGGCGTTGGCCCAGCCAGGCAGCGAGATCGTGCAGCCGGCCAACTACTGGTGGTGGTTCCTGGTCACCGCGACCACGGTCGGCTACGGCGACTTCTTCCCGGAGACCACCGGGGGCCGGCTCGTCGGGGCGTACGTCGTCTTCGGCTCCATCACCACCCTCGCCATCTTGTTCAGCCGGATCTCGGCAATCATCGAGAACGCCAAAGGACGCCGCATGCGTGGAGAGATCAGCTTCAGCGGACAGAACCACATCGTTCTGCTCGGCTACACCGCCGGCCGCACCGAGCGGCTCCTGGCCGAGCTGCTCGCCGAGCCCGAGCGAGAGGTCGTGCTCGCGACCTGGGAGGACCAGCTCTCCGAGCACCCGCAGCCCGGTGAGCACCGCCTCCACTTCGTACGCGGCGACATCACCGATCTCGACGTGCTCGCTCGCACCGGGCTGTCCGGTGCGCACAGCGTCCTGATCGACGCTGGCGACGACAACGAGGCGGTCACGCTCACCGTGGCGGCCAACGCGGCCGCTCCCTCGGTGCACACGATCGTGGCGCTGCGGGACCTCCGGGTGCAGCGCACGATCTTCCGCGTCGACACCACCGTCCACTGCGTCCAGTGGCACAACACCCAGCTGATCGCCGAGGAGCTCAGCGACCCGGGGATCGCGGAGGTCTACCAGGAGCTCGCCACCGCCGGCGGCAAGGGCACCTACTCGCTCACGGTGCCCGCCGGGGCGGCGACGGTGGACGCGGGCGCTTGGCAGTCCGCTCTCGGTCGCTCGCACAGCGCCACGATCCTGGCCGTCCGTACCGTCGACGGCATCCAGGTCAGCCCTTCGTGGGACCTGCCTGTCGGTCCTGGGGCGCGGCTCTTCTACATCGCCGAGGAGCGGCTGGACTACGACGAGGTCGTCGGCTCCCTCGGCTGACGGGTCGGTCTTGCGGGTGAAAGAAATACTTCTTTCACCCGCGACCCTGCAGTCGGTCGAGCTAGGTTGCCGCGATGGACTGCTACAACTGCCGCAACAGCGCCCTCGAGTCCCTGCCGCCACGCGAGTCGATCGTCCGTACGCAGCACTGGCGGGTCGGCCACGCCTTCAACGTCTCGCTGCCCGGCTGGTTGGTGATCGCGCCGATTCAGCACGTAGTAGCCCTCGACGAGCTGCCAGCCGATGCCCATGTCGAGCTGGGCACGCTGCTCGGATCCCTGTCGGCGGCGCTGCGGTCGGTGACCGGATGCGTGAAGACGTACGTCATGCAGTTCTCCGAGGCCGAAGGATTCGAGCATCTGCACGTCCATCTGGTGCCGCGGATGGCCGATCAGCCACCTGACCTGAAGGGGCCGAACGTGTTTGGCTACCTCACCGACGATGAGGGTGACGGCGTGACCGCTGCCGAGCGCGACCGGGTGGCGATCGCGTTGCAAGGAGCTCTTGGCTGACAGAGTCCCGCCAGGGCGGGAATGCCGGCACATGCGCCCGCCCACGCCCCCACCTCAACAGCAACAGAACCCCGCCGAGGCGGGGTTCTGTCACATGAGCGGGCTGCGCCGCGGCGTACGGCCTAGGCCTTCTTCGTCGCAGCCTTCTTGGTCGTCTTCTTGGCGGTCGACTTCTTCGCCGGAGCCTTCTTCGTGGCCTTCTTAGCGGTCTTCTTCGTGGTCCGCTTGGTGGTCTTCTTCGCCGGGCCCTTGGCGCGCTTGTCGGCGAGCAGCTCAGCTGCGCGCTCGGCGGTCAGGGTCTCCAGGTCGTCGGCGGCCCGGAGGGTGGCGTTGTATTCACCGTCGGTCACGTAGGGACCGAAGCGGCCGTCCTTGACCACCATCGGCTGCCCGGAGACCGGGTCGGGGCCGAGCTCCTTGAGCGGCGGCTTGGCTGCGGCGCGGCCACGCTGCTTCGGCTGGGCGTAGATCTGCTCAGCCTCCTCGAGCGTGATCGTGAGGAGCTGGTCCTCCGAGCTCAGCGTGCGGGAGTCGGTGCCCTTCTTGAGGTACGGCCCGTAGCGGCCGTTCTGGGCGGTGATCTCCTCGCCGTCGGCGCTGGTGCCGACGACCCGGGGCAGGGTCAGCAGCTTGACCGCGTCCTCGAGCGTGATGGTCTGGAGACTCATCGACTTGAACAGGCTCGCGGTGCGGGGCTTGGCGCTCTTCTTGGCGTCCTCGGGAAGCTGCTCGGTGACATAGGGGCCGAAGCGGCCGCTCTTGGCGACGACGGTGAGCCCGGTCTCGGGGTGGACGCCGAGGTTCAGCTCCTCGCCGGCGGGGTTGGCGAAGAGCTCCTTGGCCTTCTCCAGGGTGAGCTCGTCGGGAGGCAGGTCGTCGGGGACGTTGGCACGCACCGCGAGCGGGGTGCCGTCGTCGCCTGGGCCCTCGATGTAGGGGCCGTAGCGACCGACTCGGAGGTTGACCCCCGACTCCGGGTCGCCGACCGGGAACGTCGCCAGCTCGCGGGCGTCGATGTCGCCGAGGCCGTCGACCAGCGGCTTGAGGCCCTTGACCCGCTCGGAGCCGAAGTAGAACTCCCCGAGCTCGGTGGTCATGTCCTTGACGCCCCTGGCGATCTCGTCGAGGTTCTCCTCCATGCTCGCCGTGAACCGGTAGTCGATCTGCCGGGGGAAGTGCTCCTCCAGCAGCCGGACCACCGAGAACGCGACCCAGGCAGGAACCAGGGCGGTGCCCTTCTTGAAGACGTAGCCACGGTTGATGATCGTCTGGATGATGCTCGCGTAGGTCGACGGGCGGCCGATCTCGCGCTCCTCCAGCTCGCGGACCAGGGTCGCCTCGGTGTAGCGAGCCGGGGGCTTGGTCTCGTGACCGTCGGCGGTGAGGCTGGCCGCGTTGACCGTGTCCCCCTCGGCGAGGTTCGGGAGCCGGGTCTGCTGGTCGTCGGAGGTCTGGTCGGCGGAGTCGGTGCCCTCGACGTACGCCTTCAGGAAGCCGTGGAAGGTGATCACCCGGCCGGTCGCGGAGAAGACCACGTCCTCGCCGGTGGTCGCCTGCGCACCCAGCCGGATGGCGACCGATCGGCCGACGGCGTCCTTCATCTGGGAGGCGACGGTGCGCATCCAGATCAGCTCGTAGAGACGGAACTGGTCACCGGTGAGGCCGGTCTGCGCCGGGGTCCGGAACGAGTCACCCGCGGGGCGGATGGCCTCGTGGGCCTCCTGCGCGTTCTTGACCTTGGAGGCGTACGTCCGGGGAGCGTCGGGCAGGTATTCAGCGCCGTAGAGCTCCCTGACCTGAGCGCGGGCGGCGCTGATCGCGTCGCCGCTCAGGGTGGTGGAGTCCGTACGCATGTAGGTGATGTGGCCGTTCTCGTAGAGGCGCTGGGCGACCGACATGGTCGTCGAAGCGGTCATCCCGAGCTTGCGGCTGGCCTCCTGCTGCATCGTGGTGGTGCGGAAGGGGGCGTAGGGGCTGCGCTTGTAGGGCTTGGACTCGACAGAGCGGACCTCGTAGGTCTGCCCCTCGAGACCGGCGACGAGGGCCTCGGCGCGGCCGCGGTCGAGGTGGACGACCTTGTCGCTCTTGATGAGGCCGTCAGGACCGAAGTCGGTGCCGCGGGCGACGCGGCCGCCGTCGATCGAGGTGATCTTGGCCGGGAACATCCGCGGGTCGTGCTGCGAGCCGGCGTCGAAGGTGCCGGCGAGGTCCCAGTAGGAGGCGGTCCTGAAGGCGATCCGCTCGCGCTCACGGTCGACGACCAGCCGGGTGGCGACGGACTGGACCCGCCCTGCGCTCAGCCGGGGCATGACCTTCTTCCAGAGCACCGGCGAGATCTCGTAGCCGTAGAGGCGGTCGAGGATCCGTCGGCTCTCCTGAGCCTCCACGAGGTCCATGTCGAGCTCGCGAGGGTTCTCCGCGGCCGCCAGGATCGCGGGCTTGGTGATCTCGTGGAAGACCATCCGCTTGACCGGGATGCCCTTCTTCGGCTTCAGCTCGTCGAGGAGGTGCCAGGCGATCGCCTCGCCCTCGCGGTCCTCATCGGTGGCGAGGTAGAGCTCGTCGGCGTCCTTGAGGAGCGCCTTGAGCTTGGCGATCTGCTTCTTCTTGTCGCTGGGCACGACGTAGTAAGGGGTGAAGCCGTTGTCGACATCGACGCCGAAGCGCCCCCACGGCTTGTCCTTGATCTTGGCGGGGGTGTCTGCCGCGCTCTGCGGAAGGTCGCGGATGTGCCCCACGGAGGCCTCGACGACATACCCCTGTCCAAGGTATCCGCCGATCTTCTGTGCCTTCGCCGGGGACTCGACGATCACCAACTTGTGTGCCACTGACGTCCTTATCTCACTGCAGCAGAGCCTGGCACCACTGACAAGCTCTGGCGAGACACGTTAGCGCGTGTCTCCAGCCGGCATGGGTCCAGTCACCGCGGTTCATGCGGCACTGAGCTCTCGGACAACATGGCGTGTTGCCTTGGGCGCCGCGAAGACAATACCTAGCACGCTCAGGAGCGGGAGCGTGAAATCGGTGTCTCATCGTGGTCACCGCCGGATTGCCTCTGAGGCGGCTGGAGAGCGGCTCGAACGGTTCTGTCGGTGGTCGTCCGTATGGTGTCTTCCGAGGACGGCGAGACCAATCCGAACCGAGAGAGGTCTCTGCTGATGAGCGACACCGAATACGTCAACACCGAATACATCGACACTGAATACATCGACTACGTGGAGGGTCTGGCCACTCCCCCGGAGCATCTGGTGTGCTCCGAGTGCGCGCAGCTGCTCACCCGGACCAACCTGATCCTGGAGCGGCTGGAGGCCGAGCTGACCCGTCCGCGCTGGCCGGAGCCGGCGACGCCGTCGCGACCGGATCACGAGGTGGCGCTGGACTGGCTGGCCGCGCTGTGCGGCGGCCACGAGGCGGTCACCGCGCTGGATGCCGCGCCGCTGACCGAGGACGCGCTGGACCTCCCGATCGTTGAGGATTCGGCGGGGCGTACGCAGCTGGAGGCGGTGGCCGCCCTGCTGGACGAGGTCGCGGCCGACTTTCCGGTCGAGGTCGGCTTCGCGCTCCGGCGGGCACTGCTGCGGCTGTGGGAGATCGACCCGCTCGTCGTCGACCGGCCCACCCCAGCAGCTCATGTGGCAGCTGGGATCGTGTGGACGGTCCTGGGCGCCAACGGGCTCGCCGGGCCGAGCGGTCTGGTCACCGCGACCGCGCTCAAGGATCGGCTGGGAGTGAAGAAGATGCCGTCGGCCTACGGCAAGCAGCTGGCGGCCGCGCTCCGCGGTTTCTGGCCGTGGCAGACCCAGCGGCCGTGGGGTCTGCGCGACCTTCCCGACCTCGAGCCGCTCGGCTATCCCGACCTGCTCGTCTCGAGCGTGCGCAGACGCCTGATCAGGTTGCGGGACCAGGCGTGCCTGGTGCGGGACGGAGAAAACCCTCGCTGACCAGCTCCCGGGCGATCGGCAGATAGCTGCTCCGCACGACCGCGGGGTCGCGGTCGAGGATCTGCGCGAGCGCGTCGAGGATCTGGCCGACAGCCAGGTCGCCGTCGCACGCGCCCGCGAAGGCCGCCTCGATCGTGTCGGCCTGGCGGGCGCGTCGCAGACCGCGCTGCTGGCGCAGCACGACGGTGCTCGGGTCCTCGGCGCCGGGCTGGCCGAGGGTCTCCTGCTGGACGTCCTCGGCGAGCACCAGGATCGACTCTTCGGTGACCTCGACGCGAGCGGCGTCGCCCCATGCCTTCAGCGCCGGGGCGATCGGCTGCTCGACGTCGTAGGGCCACTCGAGGAGCTCGCGCTTCGGGTTGCTGACGTCGGTTCGGTGCAAGTTGATCCAGCCGAACCCGACGCCCTCGATCCTCTGATCCTCGAACCACGACAGCCAGGTGTCATAGCGGGTCAGGTAGTCCTCGGAGCCGTGGTGTCCGGAGTCCTTGAGCCAGAGCTCGACGTACGACGCCGGGTCGAGCACCTCACGCTGGACGACGAACGCGTCGACGTCGTCGCCGAGCCATCCCTCGAGGCGGTCGTCCCAGGGCTGGTCCTTGGAGATGATCCAGTTGCCCAGGATCTGACACCAGCCACCCTCGGTGAGCATGCCCGGTGCGGCCCTGACGATGTCCTCGACCACCCGGTCGCCCGGGAGGCCGGAGTCGCGGTAGACCAAGCGCTCACCGGTTGCCGGGCTGATCACGAACGGCGGGTTGGTGGCGATCAGATCGAAGCGCTCACCGGCGACGGGCTCGAAGAACGATCCGTTGCGTACGTCGATCCGGTCCGCGACGTCGTTGAGCGCGGCGTTGAACGCGGTGATCCACAGGGCTCGCTGGTTCACGTCGGTCGCGACCACACGGTCGCTGTGCGTGGCGAGGTGGAGGGCCTGGACGCCGCAGCCGGTGCCGAGGTCGAGCGCCGTGCCGACCTGGTCGCGGATGGTCAGCTGCGCGAGCGAGGTCGAGGCCGGGCTGATCCCGAGCACGTGCTCGCGGCCGATGCGCTGGGGGCCGCCGTCGAGCCCCGGGGTGAGGTCGGAGACGACCCACAGGGCGGTGTCGTCGGTGGCGTACGGGCGTACGTCGAGACGGGCGGCCACCTCGCCCACCGACTGCTCGAGGATCCCCTCGACGGCAAGCCGGTCGACGAGCCCTGGGAGGGCCGCTTCGGCATGGTCGAGCGGCACCGTCGTCTGCAGCAGGAAGAGTCGGATGAGGGTCTCGAGCGGCGAGCCACCATGGGTGCGCCGACGGCCCGGCAGGGTCTCGTTCCGGCTCAGCGCGCTGTGAGCGATCGGACCGAGCAGCTCGGCGATGGAGTCGTACGAGAAGTCGGCCTGCTGGAGGGCGTCACGAAGTCGGTGCGGGAGATCACTCACACCTGGAGCCTAATGCGCTACCAGCGTCAGCCTGCGGCCGCGCCCTCGGCGCTGGCGTGGATGTCGAAGACCTTGGCGAGGCCGGTGATCCGGAAGATCTTGAGCAGTCGCTCCTGCGTGCAGACGAGCCGGAGCATGCCATCGTGCTGGCGCACCTTCTTCAGTCCACCCACCAGGACGCCGAGGCCGGTGGAGTCGAGGAACTCCACGGCTTCGAGGTCGACGACGATGTCGTAGTGCCCTCTGGCGACGAGCTCGGTGATCTTGTCCCTCAGCTTCGGCGCGGTATAGACGTCGATCTCGCCGCCCACGGCCACGACGGTGGCCGAGTCGAGCTCGCGAGTCGCAAGCGTCAGATCCACTTCGAAGTTCTCCTGCCAAGGAACGTGAGACGACCAGCTCCGGTATCGACCATCCGCGAGTCCGACACCCGGAGTCGATCGTAATGTAACCACGGCTCACCAGGATGCGCGCAAGAAACTCGCAACGTCATGGCCACGATGCGGGGCCGCAAGCGTGGAAGCCACCAGGATTCTGGGAGAATAGGCAGGTGTTGACAACAGCGACCGGTGATCTCGTACGCCGGCTCGCTGACGTCCCGGGCCGAGAGGACCGGCTCGCCCACCTCGAGCAGGTCCCGCCGAGAGAGGCGGTCTACGCAGACTGGCCGACGTGGACTTCGGCCGAAGTGGTCGGCGCCTTCACCGCTCGCGGGATCGAGCGGCCCTGGCAGCATCAGGCGGTGGTCGCCGAGGCCGCCCATGAGGGCAGCCACGTGATCGTCTCGACCGGCACCGCCTCCGGGAAGTCGCTGGCCTATCAGCTGCCCGCGCTGACCGCGATCCGAGACGGACGCGGTCCACGTGGCGAGCGCGGCGCCGGCGTCCTCTACCTCGCTCCCACCAAGGCCCTCGCCCAGGACCAGCTGAGCGGACTGCGCGAGCTCGGCGTCGACGTGCGCGCGGTCACGCACGACGGCGACAGCACCCGGGAGCAGCGGGACTGGGCACGCGACTTCGGTGAGTACATCCTGACCAACCCCGACATGCTGCATCGGTCGCTGCTTCCCGGTCATCAGCGGTGGGCGGCCTACTTCCGTTCGCTGCGCTACGTAGTCATCGACGAGTGCCATCACTACCGTGGCGTCTTCGGGGCGCACGTCTCGCACGTGCTGCGGCGGCTGCGGCGGATCTGCGCCCTCTACGGTTCATCGCCGACGTTCATCCTGGCCTCAGCGACGGTCGCCGAGCCGTCGACGGCAGGTGAACGGCTCATCGGCCTTCCCGTGCTCCCGGTGACCGCCGACGCCTCCCCGCGCGGCGAGCTCTCGATCGCGCTGTGGCAGCCGCCGCTGACGACGTACGCCGGGGAGAACGGCGCCCCCGTGCGCCGCGCGGCCTCCGCCGAGACCGCCGACCTCCTCGCCGACCTGGTCTCCTCGGACGTACGCACCCTGGCCTTCGTACGTTCCCGGGTCGGCGCCGAGCAGGTCGCCCTGACGGCAGCCGCCGAGCTCGCTGAGGTCGATCCGTCGCTGCCGAGCCGCGTCGCTTCCTACCGCGGCGGTTATCTGCCCGAGGAACGCCGGGCCATCGAGGCGTCGCTGCGCTCCGGCGAGCTGATGGGTCTGGCGGCGACGAACGCTCTCGAGCTCGGCATCGACATCAGCGGGCTGGACGCGGTCTTGCTGGCCGGATATCCGGGCAGGCGGTCGGCCTTCTGGCAGCAGATCGGCCGTGCCGGGAGAGGCGCGGGCGACGCACTCGGCATCCTGGTGGCCCGCGACGACCCGCTGGACACCTACCTCGTCACCCATCCGGAAGCGCTGCTCGGCCAGCCGGTCGAGGCCACCGTCTTCGACCCGGCGAACCCCTACGTCGTCGGCCCTCACCTCTGCGCCGCCGCGCAGGAGCTGCCGCTGACGGAGCCGGATCTGCCACTCTTCGGGCCGGGCGCGCGCGAGATCCTGGACAACCTGGTCGCCTCGGGACTGCTCCGCAAGCGGACTCGTGGCTGGTACTGGACCGACCGGCGCCGCGCCGCCGATCTCGCCGACATCCGTTCGTCGGGCGGCTCTCAGGTGCAGCTGATCGAGGCCGAGACCGGCCGGGTCGTCGGCACGGTCGACGCGGCCAGCTCGCACGCGAGCGCGCATGCGGGGGCCGTCTACGTCCACCGCGGCGAGACCTATCTCGTGCACGAGCTCGACCTCGACGAGAACGTCGCGGTCATCTCGCGCGACGACCCCGGGTACTCCACCTTCGCCCGGGAGATCACCGAGATCTCGATCGTCGCCGAGCGTGAGCATGCCGGCTGGGGAGAGTGCCGCCTGGCGTACGGCGATGTCGACGTCACCCATCAGGTCGTCTCGTTCCTGCGCCGGCGCCAGCCGAGCGGCGAGGTGCTCGGCGAGGAGCTCCTGGACCTCCCCGAACGTACGCTGCGTACCTCCGCCGTCTGGTGGACCGTGCCCGCCTCGGCCCTCGAGTCGGCCGGCCTGGAGAAGGCGGACATCCCGGGCGCCGCCCATGCCGCCGAGCACTGCTCGATCGGCCTGCTGCCGCTGATCGCGACGTGCGACCGCTGGGACATCGGCGGCGTGAGCACGGCGTCCCATCCGGACACCGGCATGCTCACCGTCTTCGTCTACGACGGTCATCCCGGTGGAGCCGGATTCTCGGAGCGCGGGTTCCGTGCCGCCCGGGAATGGCTGGGCGCCACCTTGGAGACCATCGAGGCGTGCGAGTGCGACGACGGCTGCCCCTCCTGCGTGCAGTCGCCCAAGTGCGGCAACCAGAACAACCCGCTCGACAAACAGGGCGCGATGGTGTTGTTGCGGCTGCTCTTGTCCGCGAGGTCGCGCGGGTAGGGGCGCGCCTACCCGCGCGACCTCGCTTTTTAGGCCTAGTCTGGGGAAATGTTGATCTTGGGCCTCGTGCTGATCGTCGTCGCAGCCGTCCTCATCGTTCTGGGTCTCTTCACGACCGGCAACGGCAATCTCGACGACCCGACCGCGACCATGCTCGGTCTGCCGGTCGGTGCGACGCCGATCTTCGTGATCGGCCTCGTCGCCGGCGTCCTGCTCCTCTTCGGCATCTCGCTGACCAAGTGGGGCGGCAAGCTCCAGATGAAGTACATGAAGCAGAAGCGCGAGATGCGGACCATGGCCAAGACGCTCCAGGACGCCGAGACCAAGACCAACATCGAGCCCAAGTCCGAGCCCAAGTCCGAAGCCAGGCCCGAGGACATCTAGGACGAGGGCGGACCCGTCGGGCCCGCCCTCGCCTTGGCGACCGGATCTCCGGGCTGACCGAGCCAGCGCGGCCCCTCGACTCGCACGGTGACCGTGACGTCCTCTCCTGCGATCTCACAGGACTCCAGGGTGGCCCCGTTTCGATCGGTGATCGTCGCCGCTGCCGCGCACGCATCGCCGGAGACCTGGAGCGCGTCGGCTCCCGCGAGCGCAGCCAGATCGGCCGCGGACTGTGCGGTGCGGTGGGCCACGAAGACCGCGCCCACCACACCCAGAGCCGCACCGACGAAGAGCAGCAGACCGAGCGCACCGACGGCGAACGGCGCTGACGACCCACGCTCGTTCTGAACTGCTCGGATCGGGCTCACTGCTCCCCCTGCGCGGTGTCCTGAGCCTGTCGAAGGGTCGCCTCGGTCGCGGCGACCGCCTCACCCCGCACGGTCACACCCGGCATCCAGCTGAAGATCCCACCGGGCCCGGCGACCCGGGCCTGAGCCGAGGCCACGACCTCCTCGGCACCGGCGCTGACACGCACCTGGGTGCCCGCTGGTCCGATCCGCCGGCCGCGAGCGACGGCGGCACCGTTGTCGTCCCCGCGGGCGACAGCCCGAGCGGTCTCACGGGCCGCGTCGACCACCTGGATCTGCGCTGCCCCCACCGACAGCAACCACACCAACCCGATGGTCACCGCCACCAGGAGCGGGATGACCATCACCAGCTCCGCGGTGGCGGCGCCCCGTTCGTCCCGCTCGGCCATGGCTCAGATCCCCAGGAGACTGAGCACGTGCTGGAACAGCCTGTTGAGAAGGTCGTTGCCGAGCCCGCCGGTGAGCAGCTTGTAGAGCAGGCCGGCAAGCCCTGCGCCGGCCGCCGTGCCCACGGCGTACTCAGCCGTCGTGATCCCCTTCTCGTCCTTCTGAAGATGTGCCTTGCTCATGATGGTCCTCTCCTGGTCGATGGCCGTCCGTACGGCCGTTCAATGACGACGATGGCTCGCGCCATCGACATTCGCGACCGTCATTTCGCTACCTGTGGACAACCCCGTCCCGAACCTGCCCTGTGGACACCGATCGGCCCGATGACCAGGGATTACAGGAGTCGGCCGAGGCGTCCGGTGACGCCTCGGCCGACGCGGGTGACGTCTCGGCAGGCTGAGCTCGGCGGTCAGATGCCGAGGTTGACGAGCAGACCGCCAACGACCGGCACGACGCCCAGCAGCAGGAAGGCAGGTAGGAGACAGATCCCGAGTGGGACGGCGGCCTTGACGCCTACAGCGCGGGCCCGATCCTCGACCTCGGCGCGGGCGTTCCTGGTCAGGTCGTCGGCGAGTCGCTCGACCGTCGTGGCGACCGGGGCGCCGGTGGCCTGAGCTCGGGCCAGTGCCCGGCCCAGAGGCGCCAGGGCCGGGTCGTCCACCAGGGTGCGCCAGGTCTTCTCCGGATCGGCTCCGAGGCGGAGCCGAGAAGCCGCCGGCAGGAGTCGGGCACCTGCCGGTCCGGGAAGCGCCGCCGCCACCGCGACCAGGGCCTCGGCAGGCGCCGCACCGGAGGAGAGCGCGGCGGAAAGGAGACGAACCAGGGCGGGCAGCTCGGCCTTGGCCGCCTCGCGTTCGCGCCGCACGTCGGCCGGCTCCACCCGGCCGATGACCAGCCAGCAGACGGCGCCCGCCGGAGCGGCGAGCACAGCGCCCACGGCACCTCCGACGAAGGAGTAGACAGCGCCGGCGGCAAGCAGCGCCAGGAGCAGCCGCCAACGCATCATCCAGCCGCCCGGATCGTCCCGGTCCTCCTCGACGACCGCGCCTACGCCAGGAAGACGTGGGGTCGGCGCCGGCAGCAACGCTGCCGCCAGCCCCAGCCCCAGCGCGATCGCGGCAACCCACGCTGTCATGTCGCCTCGACCCCACGCGCGAGGCCCTCGATCCACCACAGCCCCAGCCAGCCGAGCAGCAGCCCGAGGCCGAGGCAGGCCAGGCCGACCGGCGATCCGAAGAGGAATGCCAACGGATCACCGCCGACTCCGCTGCCCATCGCCAGAGCGGCCACGGGCAGGCCGGCGATCAGACGAGCGGTGGAGCGGGCGGATCCGAGCTCACCGTCGACCACCCGCCGGGTGGCGGCAGCGGCTCGCAGGTCGAGCGCGACCCGGTCGAGCGCGTCCGCGAGACCGCTCCCGGTCTGGTGCGCGATCTGCCAGGCCGCGGCGACCACGCGAAGCGATCCCGCCCCAGGAACCTCGGCGACCTTCCGCCAGGCGGCAGGGACGTCCGAGCCCATCCGCTGTGCCTCCGCGACCGGCTCGATCATCGGCCACTCCGCGGCGAGCTGTGACAGCGCCGGCCCCGGCGGGTGCCCGGCTGCGAGCTCGGCGGCCATCTGCTCGCAGGCCTCGACGACGCGGTTGGCCGTACGCCCCGCCTCGATCCGCTCACAGCGGCGCCGCCACAGGGCGACCCCGCCGAAGCTGGCGATCCCGAGCAAGACAGCCGCGACGACCGCCTTGCCCGGGAAGACGATGGGGATCAGGGCGACCAGGAGGAACGTCCACCGCGGCACCCGCCATGCGGGCGACCGTGATCCGACGTCCGCTCGTGGACGGAGCATCAACGCGGCGGCGGCCCCGGCCAGGACAGCGACCAGGCCGAGGCTCAGCCCGCTCACCGCTCGGCTCCCAGCAGCGCCTCGAACCGGTCCGATGCCGGTCCGGCGATCACGCCGTCATCGGCGGCCACCGAGAAGGCGGTCTCCATCTGCACCAGCCCATCGGCTCCGCGACACGGGACCGCGATCTCGGTCAGCACCCGGCGGCCGTCACGCCGACGCAGATGCACGACCACATCCACACCTGAGGCGAACTGGCTGTGCGCCGCCTCCCGACCCAGCCCGGCGGCAAGCGCCAGAGCCTCGACCCGCGCCGGGACGTCGGCCGCGGAGTTGGCGTGCAGCGTGCCGCAGCCGCCCTCGTGCCCGGTGTTCAGCGCAGCGAGCAGGTCGACGACCTCGGCACCACGCACCTCCCCCACGACCAGCCGGTCCGGTCGCATCCTGAGTGCTTGGCGGACCAGGGTGTGGAGCTCGACAGCACCTGCGGCCTCGATGTTGGCCGGCCGCGCCTCCAGACCGACCACATGCGGATGGTCGGGGCGCAGCTCGGAGGCGTCCTCCACCAGCACCAGCCGCTCCTCGGGCGGCACCAGCGACAGCAGAGACGCCAGCAGCGTGGTCTTCCCGCTGCCCGTTCCTCCCGACACCAGGAAGGCGGAGCGCGCCAGCACCAGCCGTCGCAGGAGATCCGCGACGGCAGGCACGACCATCCCGGAGGACTCCAGCTCGTCGAGCGTGAACGCCCGCGCCGAAGGAACCCGGAGCGAGATCACCGTGCCTGGTCGCGCCAGCGGCGCGAGCACCGCGTGGAACCGGCTGCCGTCGCCCAGCCTCAGGTCGACATAGGGCGAGGCGTCGTCCAGACGACGTCCGGCGCCAGCAGCCAGCCGTTGCGCCAGGCGCCTGACCGCATCGTCGTCGGGAAAGGCGACCGGAGCGGGTTCCAGGCCGGAGCCGCGGTCGATGAAGACCTGGTCGGGCCCGTTGACGAGGACGTCGGTCACCCCGGGCAACCGCAGCAGCGGCTCCAACGGACCGGCCCCGACCACGTCACGGCGCAGCATCTCGAAGACGCCCAGCACGGTCGCGTCACCGACGATCCGCCCCTCGGCGCGGAGCGCTTCCTGGACCCGGTGCGGGGTGAGCTCTCCTGGCGTACGCGCCAGGTGGTCGCGCACCAGGTCGACGACCTGGGGTGCGATGTCGACTGCCCCGGGAGCGCCCCTCATGCCGCCATCGCCCCTGCGCGAAGTCGGCAGCGCGTCAGCACCTCGGCCGCGGCCCGGGCCAGCGGCGCCCGCTTGGAGCGGATCGGCCCCAGCCCCAGATCGATGGCCTCGGACAGCCCGCGCTGGTCCGACAGCGAGGCGATCACCGAGACCCCGAGCGCTCGTCCGACGGCCTCCGGCTCGGCGGCGCGGCCACGGACGACGATCCGCACCCGCTCCCGCTCGGGAAGTCGAGCGATCAGCCGCGCAGCGGACGCCGTGCCGGTGACGTCAGCCCGGACCACGACCAAGACGATGTCGCACCCGGTCAGCAGCGCCTCGATGCCCTCGTCCGACTCACGTGGCAGGTCGACCACGACCAGGTCATGGCCTCGACGTGCGGCGGCGAGCACCTCGCGCGCGACCTCGGGTCTCGGTGGGACGGCGTCGCCACCCGGCCAGCCCAGCAGACCGAGCGAACCGATGTGTGGCACCGCCTCGCGCAACGCGCGAGCACCCAGTCGCCCGACGGTCTGACCGAGATCACCCCAGGTCACCCCTGGGATCTCGTCCAGACCGAGCACCCGGCCGGCACCCGGCCCGAGCCGGTCGGCGTCGACCAGCAGGGTCGGTCCACGCTCGGCTCCCAGGCTGGCCAGGGCCGCGGCGTACGTCGTCGCCCCGGCGCCACCCGACCCGGCCAGCACGCCGACGACCATGCCGTCGCCGCCCTCGCCGTCGCTGATGTCGGCGAGCAGGCCGGCGACCACGGTCTCGGCTGAGGGCAGCTCCAGCATCGTCTCGGCGCCGACCTCCAGCGCGGCCCGGAGCAGCGGCTCACCGGTCGCGCCCCATCCCACGACGTACACCCCGTCTCTCCGTGGCGGGCGCAACGATGCCACCTCCACCAGGAGATCGGCGCCGACGAGGATCAGCGGTGGTCGTTGCCATCGGCGCAGGGCGCCGACGGCGTCACCGCACTCCTCGATGGTGACGCCGGAGGCAGCGGCCAGGCGAGCCGCCTCAGCTGCCAGCAACGAGTCCGAGGTGATGACGAGAGGTTCCGAGGTCATGACAGCAGGATCCGTCTGGGTGCCGACATTTCCACCCGCAATTCCAGAGCCTGTGGATAACCCCGTCCCGAACCCGCCCTGTGGATGACGAACGGCCCACCCAGCGGGCGTCTACGATGAGCCCATGACACGCATCGCTGCGTTCTTCGACCTCGACAAGACGATCATCGCGAGGTCGAGCACGCTTGCGTTCTCCAAGCATTTCCAGGCCGGCGGCCTGATCACCCGTGCGGCCATGATCCGCTCGGCCTACACCCAGTTCGTCTACGTCGTCGGTGGAGCCGACCACGACCAGATGGAGAAGATGCGCAAAGCACTCTCCGAGATGGTCACCGGCTGGGACGTGGCCACGGTCAAGGAGATCGTCGCCGACACCCTGCACAACGTGGTCGACCCGCTCGTCTACGAGGAGGCCGTGCAGCTCATCGAGCAGCACCATGCCCAGGGTCACGACGTCATCATCGTCTCCGCCTCCGGCACCGAGCTGGTCGAACCGATCGGCGCGATGCTCGGCGCCGACCACGTCGTCGCCACCCAGATGGAGATCGAGGACGGCCGCTACACCGGCGAGATCGCGCTCTACGCCTACCGCGAGGAGAAGGCCCGCGCGGTCCAGGAGCTGGCCGAACGCTTCGGCTACGACCTGGAGCAGTCCTACGCCTACTCCGACTCGGTCACCGACACCCCCATGCTGGAGGAGGTCGGGCACGCGTTCGCCGTCAACCCCGACAAGGACCTCCGCAAGATCGCCAAGGAGCGCGGCTGGGACATCCTGGTCTTCAACAAGCCGGTCGCGCTGCGCAGCCGGGTGCTCACCCCGTCGACCCCGACCCTGGCCGCGCTGGCCGTCGGCGGCGCCGTGGCGATCGCCGGCGGCGTCATCTGGGCGGGTACGAAGCGCCGTCGCCTGGGCGCCTGACCCGCCCGGCACCAGGGTCGCGCAGAGCGCGAATCATCCTCCTCATCGGGCAGAAATTCCACCCTTGAATCTCGCCGCCGATCAGCGTAGAAACGATGACGTAACAAGACGTACACGAGTGCCAAGGCACCCACGCGGCGATCAACCCATCTGATGGGGTGCTGTAGTCGGGGAGAAATCCCGACGCAGTGACCAGACCCTGCACGCTTGGTAACCAGACGGCCTCGTGTCCGTGGTGGCATCCGGTGCTCACAACCCACCGGGTGCCACCTTCATTTGGGCGAGACCTTGCGCCCGGCCTACTCGGTCGCGTCCAGACGAAGCGGCGAGGCCTCGGCCCCGGCGGCGTACGCCTCGGCCGCATAGAGCAGCCACGAGTGCGCCCCCGCCTGGCCGCCTTCGCGGAAGCCGCGCAGGTTCGACTCGTAGGCGGCACGCAGCGCCAGGTGGCCGGCCTCCGGCACGACCAGCGACTTCTCGTCCACGCCGCGCGCGACCAGGACGAGCCGCTCTGCGGCACGCGCGACCAGCCCGTTGTGGGAGGCGAACGGCGCCGAGGTCGCCAGGTCGGCGTGCACGAACGCCGCCACGGCCAACGCCGGAGCCGACGTCGGGGCGAGCAGCAGCTCGGAGATGCGCCCCAACCGCTCAGCCGCGGCCGAGGACCGCGGCCGCCCCAGCTCCTCGGCCTCGAGCAACGCGCCCGCCACCAGCGCGTGCATCCGCGCGAACGCCTGCAACGGCGCCTGCTTCACCACCGGCACCAGCGCGAGCAGCTCGGTCGAGAGCCGCACCGCATCCTGGGCGATCGCGTCGCCACCGGAGGCACGCACCTCGCCGAGCGTCGATCCGGAGCCTTCCAGCACGGCGGACGCGTGCGCACCGCGCAGCAGCGACTCGGCGGTGGTCTCCGGGGACGTACGCCGAAGTCCCCGGTCACGCAGCATCACGTCGATGCCGTCACGAGCAGCGGCGAACCCCGACGCCACGCCTTCGAGCGACACCAACCGGGCAAGCGGATCCTCGTTCACGCCCTGAAGCCTATGCGCGCGTTACTCTGACCGAGATGACGGACCCAGCGAACCCCGACCCGGCACGCTCCTTCGGAGGCGTGGCGGACAGCTATGACCGCGGGCGCCCGTCCTACCCGGCAGCTGCGGTGAAGTGGCTGATCGGCGAGGAGCCGCGCTCGGTCCTCGAGCTCGGTGCCGGCACCGGCAAGCTCACCGAGGTCCTCGTCGGGCTGGGCCATGACGTCTTCGCGACCGACCCGGACGACGCGATGCTCGACATCCTCTCCGGGAAGCTCCCCGACGTACGCGCCACCAGCGGCACCGCCGAGCAGATCCCGACCGGCGACAGTCTCTACGACGTGGTCGTCGTCGGCCAGGCCTTCCACTGGTTCGACCACACCAAGGCGCTCGCGGAGATCGGCCGAGTCCTGAAGAGCGAGGGCCGGCTGGCGATCATCCAGAACGACCGGGACGACCGGATCCCCTGGGTACGCAGGCTCGGCAACCTTCTGGGCCACCTCGACCACGACTTCGACCACGCCCAGGCCCTCGACGACTCCGGTCTCTTCTCGGCGGTCGAGTCCCAGACCTTCCGGCACTGGCAGGTCGTCGACCGCCGTACGATCCAGGACCTGGCCGTGTCACGGTCCAACATCGCCTCGCTCGAGCCGGAAGCCCAGGACCGGAAGCGGCGCGAAGTGCTCGCCTTCTACGACGACTACGGCCGCGGCATGGACGGCATGCAGCTGCCCTACAACTGCCGCGCGTGGCACGCCCAGGTGCTCCCGCACGCCCAGGTGGTCTCGACAGGCTCGACCACCGGCGCGCACGAGATGGACGAGCGTGACGAGGCCGACCGGCCGGCGGTGCCGCTCGCCAATCGCACCGACACCGCCGTACGTCTCCCTCGGGTCGTCACCGACCCGGACAACGGCGATGACGATCTGCTGATCGACTTCAGGTGAGACCCGCCCTCAAGGCAGGATGCGCTGGCGCGTGGTGAGCGCATCCCGCCGCGGGTCCATCAGGTCGAAGCTCTGGAGTATCCAGAAGATCGTGAAGCAGCCCAGCAGCGAGACCTCGGTCGCCAGCAACCAGTAGTCCCAACCGGCCAGACCCAGCACGATGCCCGCTGCCAGCAGCACCACCATCGCCACGACCAGCGCCCAGTAGGTCTTGTCGAACCGCGTACGCGCCTTGTCGGCCTCCTGCGCGATCTTCCGCACGCCCCAGTCGGTGTTGAGCACGACGGCCAGCGCGAACGGCGTGAACGTGAACACGGCCGCGAGCCCGTGCGCCTTGCTCGCGAAGCCGTCCTGGTCGATCAGCAGCCAGACCACGCCGACCACCCACGCCGCGGCGACGGAGCCCAGTCCGATGGCGGCCCAGCGTGAGGGCCAGGCTCCGGCGGCGGCCCGCTTGCGCAGCCCGAAGATCAGGACGACGACCCAGCCGATCGCCATCACTGCCAGGTAGCTCCAGGCGTTGTTGACGATGGCCGCCTTGTCGATCTCCTGCCCGATCTCGGGCGTCGGGACGAACCCCACCATCGGGGCCGAGAGCCCGGCGAGGTTGAGCGCGGTGTCCTCCGCGTCGGTATAGCCCCGCAGCACCACCAGACACACGCCCAGCGCGCACAGCGCAGCGGTGAAGACCGGGCCTGCAGGGGTGTAGTAGTACGACGAGATGGAGGTCTGCCACTCGCCGCTCGCGATCGTCTCGGCGCCTACCGAGATCGCCAGGCCCGCGAGCAGACAGCACAACGCGAAACGGACATAGCGGTACGTCGTCACCTCGGTCGTCATGCTTCCTGAACGTAGCGGGATCCGGGCACCCCCGCGCTGCTATTCACCCGCGCGTCCGAGACCCGATCCAACCGTTCACCGAGCATTCTCGGCGAACGCTCGACGTGATGAATGCCACACCCGATAACGTAAATCGATCGGGATACCCAGTCATTTCGATAAATCGTCCGTCCTCTCTCCTATGTGCACCTGAAGATGACGATCACGTGAAATCCGTCGTCGTTGGCCGCGGATGTCTTGGGATGCGCCGACGGACGCATTAGCGTCCGGAGAAAGCCGCATATCTCTGCCGTAGCCCCACCACCATCACCGCTCGGGCGATGCCTCCTGCGGAAAAAGTGAGGTCGACATGTCCACCGTGACGTATCTCGAGGACGGCCCTTCCGTCCTCTCCCTGTACGAAGGCTTCTTCGCCGGTGGCGCGCGGATCCTGCACACCGCAGTCATCCGCTCGCTGGACGCCACCACGTCTCAGCGGCACAGCGTGCTGAGCCTGAGCGACCGCGTGCAGCGCGAGTTCACCGCCCAGCGGATCTCCTCGGACAACTCCTACCGGCGCCTGACCTCAGCCGGCGTGCCGGTCAGGGCGTTGAGACGTACGCCGACCGGCCCCATCACCACCAGCCAGCTCAAGCGGGTGGCGCAGTCGGTGGCGAAGGCGGACGTGGTGCTCTCCCTCAAGGAGCAGCCGCTCACGGTGCTGGGCAAGGTCGACACGTCGGGGACTCCGCTGATCACCTGTCTGCACCGGTCCGACCCGGAGCACCAAGGGGCCGGCGTACAGGAGCTCATCGACCTCGACCGGGCCGGGCTGCTGACCGCGGCGGTGTGCTGTGCGGAGTCGACCCAGCGCGCCTACCACGAGGCGACCGGCATCCCGCTGAAGCGGCTGCCGGTCTTCCCCAACGGGGTCGATCTCGACAGGTTCCGCACCGACGCCGGTCTACGGACGGGCAAACGGGCCGAGCTCGGCGTGATCGGCGACGCGCCCGTGGTGATGATCGCCGCGCGCTTCGACGCGATGAAGAACATCCCGCTCTTCGTCCGCGCCGCGCGTCGGTTCGTCCAGGAGCATCCCGACGCCCACCTGGTCATGTGCGGCGCCGGGATGACCGCCGAGAACCCGGCTTTCGCGGCGCTCGTCGCCGAGGAGCTCGGCTGGTGGCCGGCCCTGCAGACCAACCTGCACGCCCTCGGCATCCAGAGCCAGATGGCGCCGCTCTACAACGCCGCCGATCTCATCACGCTCACCTCGGCGTTCGGCGAGGCCGCCCCGCTCTGCCTGCTCGAGGGCATGGCCTGCGGTGCGGTCCCGGTGACCACGCCCGTCGGTGACGCTCCGGCGATGGTCGGTGACCTCCGCCTGGTCGCGGGCTTCGACCCGGTCGAGATGGCCGAGTCCTGGAAGGCCGCCTTCGCCCAGCGCGAGGAGCACTTCGAGCGCATCTTCCGCAACCGGGAGCGCCTCTCCGAGCAGCGGCTCTTCGACGCGTACGCCGGGCTCATCAAGGAGTCCGTGGGCTCGGCCCTCATCCCGGTAGCGGTCTGACGCCCCGCTGGTTGAGCCCGGTGAGCGCCAGCGAGCCGGTGTCGAAACCAACACGGTCCCCTGGAGCGCGACGGAGCTGTGTTGGTCTCGACACGCTCGCTGGCGCGAGGGTCTGAACGAAGTGGCCCTCGACCGACGGAGAGGCTCAGTAGATGCTGACGTCGTAGGCGTTGACGGCCTCGCGGACCGGCTGGAAGAAGGTGGTCCCACCGGAGGAGCAGTCGCCGGTGCCGCCGGAGGTGATCCCGAGAGCGGTCGAGCCGGCGTAGAGCGGGCCGCCGGAGTCTCCCGACTCGGCACAGACATCGGCCTGGATCAGGCCGCGGACGGTGCCCGACCCGCGGTAGCGGACCGAGACGTCGAGTGCCTCGACCCGTCCGGAGCGGACGCCGGTGGACGATCCGTCCCGGGTGACGCGCTGACCGACCCGAGCATCACCGATGGTGTAGCCGCCCGAGTGGGTGAGCGAGGAGTTGCCGTAACGCACCAGGGCGTAGTCGTTGCCCGGGAAGCTCGACTTGGTGGTCGGCCCGATCCGGGTGGTCTGGCGGGAGTTGGTGTACCAGGTCCCCACCTCTTCGGCGCAGTGACCGGCGGTGAGCAGGTAGTGGGTGCCTCCGCTGCGTACGTTGAAGCCCAGAGAGCATCGGATGCCCCCGCCGTAGATGGCGTCACCGGCGCCGAGGAGCGGCTTGAACTCGCCCTTGGCACGCTTGATCGTGATCGCGTCGGCATCGGCCCCGATGGTCCGGGTCAGCCTGTTCAGCGCGGCGGCGGGGACGGCGGAGTCCGCGGTCACGACCACCTTGCCGGTGGCCTCGTCGGTGTACCACGCGATCCCGGTCAAGGCTGACCTGCTGACGGCAGAGTCGACGGCGGAGTGGACGGCCGCGAGCGCCTTCGCACTGAGCTTCTCCTCCGGAGGCGCGGCTGCCGCCGGCGTGGCCGTGGCGGTAGCCGCCAACCCTAGCCCGACCGCTGTCGCAAGCAGACGGCTGCGTGACCTGGTGAACCCCATGCGTTCCTCCTGCGTGCCCGAACACGGTCACAGTGAGTATGTCGTTGTCGGCACCTCCTCGCCAGTGCTGGGCAAAAATCTCTTCGATCCCTGCAACGAAACGACGTACGCCGCGGGGCGGGGTGGATCAACCCACCCGCCCCGCGGCGTACCCGTGCTCTATCAGTAGATGGTGGCGCCGTAGCGGCTGAGCGCCTCGGTCACCGGCTGGAAGAAGGTCGTCCCGCCGGTCCTGCAGTTGCCGCTGCCGCCCGAGGTCAGGCCCAGGGCCGTCGACCCGGAGTAGAGCGCACCACCGGAGTCACCGGGCTCGGCGCACACGTTGGTCTGGATCAGTCCGCTGACGGTCCCCTCGGCGTAGCGGACGCTCGCGTTGAGCGCCGTCACGGTGCCGGTGTGGACACCGGTGGTGGAGCCGTCGCGGGTCACGCTCTGGCCTACCCGAGCGTTGCCCGCGGTGAAGCCACCGCTCTTGGAGATCGACGAGTTGTAGCGGACGATGCCGTAGTCGTTCCCCGGGAAGCTCGAGCCCGCGGTCGAGCCGAGGAGCGTGCTCTGGGAGGAGTTGGCGTACCAGGTCGAGACGCCGTTGGTGCAGTGGCCCGCGGTCAGGAAGTAGTCCGCGCCGCCGACCTTGACGTTGAAGCCGAGCGAGCAGCGGGAGCCGCCGCCGTAGATCGCGTCACCGGGGCCGATGAGCGGGGTGAACTCGCCCTTGGTGTGCTTGACGGTCACAGCCTGGTCGCCCTGGCTCGTCTTCTCGGCGGCAGCCTTCTTGACCTCCGCGATCTCCGACGCGGAGACCGTCTCGTCGACGGTGACGACGACCTTGCCGGAGGCCGGGTCGGTGTACCACGACGAGCCGACCGGGGCGGACTCTGCGACGGCCGACCTGACCGAGGCGACCTCGGCCTTGCTGAACTCTGCCTTGCCGGATCCGGCGTCCGCGGCAGCAGCCGGGACGGCCACGGCGGCGGAGGCCGCGAGACCCACACCTGCGACGAGCGCGGCGATCGTGCGGGGACGGAAAGTGGTGCGATCGAACCTCATACGTCTCCTCCTGGGGGATGGCCCGCTTGTTGCGGACTTCTGCACCCGGGGACCACGGGTTTCGTGACTTACCGGGTACGGGTAACTGAGTTTCGTGCTCTTTCCTCGGCCGCGCAGCACATTCGAATCCCCAAGAATCTGCATTGCAACGACTGGCTCTTCGGCTTCTTGCAATGCAGCAACACGCATTTCTCCGGGAGGCTTTCGGCATTTGCCCACCGAAGCGGATTGCGAAAGCATTGCGAAGTTGTAGGTGCCCGAGTCGTGGGCCGCGTACGGTAGGTATTTCGTGTTCATCTCGCTGCTCGAGCGAGGGATTCGGGCAGGAGATCGTCCGTCTTCCAAACCTTCGGCGTGGCGACCGTTGATAGATGGTAGACAAACCCCATGCCGTATCCGCCGCCCTCAGGCTCCCCCGGTTCGGGCGCGCCTGACGAGGAGCCGCAGAAGCAGCCTGCGCCGTTCGACTACAACGAGCGCCTGATCGGGCTCTCTGTGGACGACGGCGGCGACCGGCCCGCGTTCAACGCCCGCAAGGAGCGCGCCGGGCACGGCGGTCCGCTGCGCCAGGTCCTGACCATCGCCGTGTCTCTCGGTCTCGTGGTCGTGTGCGGCGTGGTCGTCTACACCCTCTTCACCCGCGGGGACGACGCGGCCACGACCGCCGGAGTGCCGACGGTGAGCGACACAGCCTCGGCCGGGGAAGGACCGACCGACTCGGCGAGCCCCGACGGCGGGCGCTCCGACGTCAGCGGTGAGTCCAGCGGCAAGCCCGGCTGGCCCGGGACGAGCTCACCGGCCGACCCAAGCGACGGCGCCACCTCGCGGACGACCATCGGCCCCAAGCGCCTCTCCAAGGCCGACGTGCCCCGCCCGTGGGAGTTCACCTACGGCGACGTCATGCTGAAGGCCCGCTACCTCAACGGCAAGGACTACGCAGGCTGCAAGGCGACGCTCAAGGGCGCGGTCCGCGACCTCGGCTGCGACTACGCCGTCCGGGTCTCCTACAAGGCTCAGCAGAACAACGTGCGGATGACCCACTTCGTCTACGACTTCGGCACCGTCGAAGTCGCAGGTGAGGCCGCCGCGAAGATCGAGCCGAAGCACGTGATCCCGCCCACGGAGGCTTCCCTGCCGGGCTACACCCAGGGCTGGTTCAAGGTGAAGGACTACGGCAAGTACGTCGTCTACACCATGGTCACGGCCACCGGCGCCATCACCGAGGCCAAGGGCAAGGAGTACACCTCCTACGGCAACACCGACCTCGGCGCGGAGATCCTCTTCCGGATGTGAGTCCGGAGGCTCGGCGGACCTCCTCAGGGGGTTGCTGGGGCCCCTGCTCCCGGGGAGGCTCCGGTCGTGGGTGACGGCTCGGTCGAGGCGCTGCTGCCCACGCTCGGCGGCACCGACGGCGTGGCGCTCGGCCCGGTAGAGCCCGACGGCTCGGCCCCCGGCTCCTCCGGCGTGGCCGACTCCGACGGCTCGGCCGACTCCGACGGCTCGGTGCTAGAGCTCGCGGACTCTTCGGGAGTCGCGGTGCCCCGTGGCGACGGATCCTCGCGCCGCTCCTCGTCGCGCTTCTCCGAACCGCCACCGGTCACCCGGGAGATCGTCGTGCCGCCGTCTCCGCCGCCCACGATCGAGCTGACGCTGCGCCCGGCCAGCAGCTCGAAGACGGTGATCACGGCGACCACGACCACGAACATCGCCAGCGACAGCAGCGCGACCCGCTTCCAGGGGAGCGTCTTGAGGCGCTCCCGCCACGACGGCATCGGCTCCGCGTCGCCACTCTCTGCCGCCTCGGCGGTGGCCTCCGAAACCGGCTCCGCACCGGTCCGTACGCCGGCGAGCCCCGCCGACCGCCACCGCGCCAGGGCCTGGACACTGGCCACCTTCTGGCGGCTCTTCGCGAGCCACTGCGCGTAGAGGTTGGTGCCGATCGTGGCCGCGACGCTGCCGAGCGCCGCCCCGATCAGGGTGCCGACGGCTCCGACCGTGGAGAGCAACAACGCCGAGGTGACGGCAGCGAGGGCACCTGCGGTCGTGGCGAGCCAGTCGATGCGTGCTGGCTTCGTGGCCCGAGTGTCGCTCGAGGGCGGGGTGTCGCTCATTGAGCCCAGGTTAACTCGCCAACTGACGCTACCGGCAGCAACTTGACGCAGATCACCCGGGACTCAGGTCACGCTCCAGAGCCGCCGCGCCGGACATCAAGGTCGCGACGACACTCGGCAGCGTCTCCTTGTCGTAGCGGACGCTGGGCATCGAGATCGACATCCCGGCGACGACATCGCCCGCGGCGCCTCGGACAGGGACCCCGACGGCAACCACCCCACGCTCGGTGCGGCCGTCGTTGAAGGCGAATCCGTTGCGGCGTACCCGCTCGAGCTCGGTACGCAGCGCGTCGAGGTCCGGGCGGTCGGCCGGTTGAGCGGCGTACCTGTCCCGGGAGTAGATCGAGGCGAGCTCCTCGTCGGGGAGCTGAGCGAGGAGCAGGAGGCCGGCGGTGGTGCGGTGAGCGGGGAAGACCATGCCCTCGCGAGAGCCGACCTTGAGCGACTGCGGCGACTCGACCGAGGCGATGAACCGGCAGGTGTCACCTGCACGTACGGCGACGTTGGCGGACTCGCCGAGCAGGTCGACCAGGCGCTGCAGATGCGGCAGCGCCACCTGGCGGAGCCGGGACGCGGTCGAGCGGGAGTGTGCGGCCAGCTCCAGCACAGGGCCTGCTCGGTAGACCTTGTCCTCGTCCTGGACCGCGAAGTCGCGGTAGACCAACATGGCGAGCAGCCGGTGAGCAGTGGAGCGGGCGACGTCGAGCCGAGCCGCTGCCTCGGAGACAGTCAGGCGACCTTCGACCTGAAGGATCGCCGCCAGCTTGAGCGCGTGGTCGACGCTGGTGATCGCGTACGGGGGCCGGGTCTTGATCGGCTTGTCCATCCCACCTCTTCCTGATCACACCAAACCAAGCATCTATCGCCTGGCTTCGCAGGAGATTCACGGAGCCAGATGTTCTTGTCGACAGAATTATTTGTTCTGTCGCGACTGAGGCAGCACTCTGTGACCATGACCATCCTGATCGGCACCACCCCGAGGCGTACGTTCGACGACTCCCGCCGCTGGATCGCCGAGGGCACCGCCCTGCTGACCGACGGCATCGACCGGCTCGGTCCAGCCGACCCTTCGACAGGCTCAGGACATCGCTTCGACGGCGACTCGCAGCTGCCGGGCTGGACCCGCAAGCACCTGATCGGCCACGTCGCCGCCAACGCCGACGCCCTCGGCAACCTGGTCTCCTGGGCCGAGACGGGCGCGGAGAAGCGGATGTACGCCTCGCCGGAGCAGCGCAACGCCGACATCGAGGAGGCCGCGACGCGACCGGCCGACGAGCTCCGGGCGTGGTATCTCCGCGGCGCCGAGGAGCTCGACGAGGCCATGGACCGGCTGACCCCCGAGCAGTGGGAGCACGAGGTGATCACCGCGCAGCTCGTCACCAGGAAGGCCAGCGACGTCCCGTGGATGCGTGCTCGGGAGGTCTTCGTCCATGCCGTCGACCTCGGCGTCGGCATCACCTTCGCGGACATGCCTGAGGACTTCCTGCTCGCTCTCGCCGACGACATCCGCACGAAGCGAGCTCTCTCCGACGACGACCTGCGCGGCGTCACGGGGCCGCTGCCCGGGGTCGCCGCCTGGCTCGCCGGGCGGCCGCACGGTATGGCCGACGCACCGGAGCTCGGGCCCTGGCTGTGACCAACGCTGGGACCAACGCTGGGACCAACGCTGGGACCAACGCTGTGTCCAACGCTGGGATCAGCGCCAGCCGCCGAGCTTGTCCGGGTTGAGGACGATCCAGACATCGGTGACGCGACCGCCGACGACCCGTAGGTTGGCGACGCCGCGGTGAGTGCCGTCCTCGACGAGCGTGAACCCGAGGCCGTCGGCGGTGGCCTCCGCGCGGATCGTCCAGGTCGGCCGCTTCGTCAGCACACCCAGCAGGAACCGGGCCACCTTCTCCGGTCCCTCGATCGGGTTGCGGGCCGCGCTGACCCGGCCGCCACCGTCGGAGCGGAGCGTGACCGACGGATCCAGCAGCGTCACCAACCGGCCGAGGTCGCCTCCGGAGGTCGCCGAGACGAAGGCACGGACGACGTCGTCGTGCTCCGGCAGCGGGGCGACCGCACCCCGTTGCTCGGCCACCCGGCGTCGCGCCGAGGCGGCGAGCTGGCGCACCGCCGCCGGGGAGCGGCCGACCACCCCGGCGATGTCCCCGAACGGGACGGCGAAGATGTCGTGGAGCACGAACGCGACCCGCTCGGCCGGGGTCATCGCATCGAGCACGACGAGCAGCGCCGTGCTCACCGTGTCGTCCAGGGTCGCCCGGTCGGCCGGATCCTCGGGTGCGGCGAGGAACCCCGGCCGGACCGGCTCGGGCAGCCAGGGCCCGACGTACCTCTCTCGGCGCGAACGCGCCGACTTGAGTACGTCGAGACAGACCCTGCTGGCAACGCGGCTCAACCAGCCGGCGGGGTTGTCGATCGCCGCTCGTTCGTCCTCGGAGAGGCGGTACCACCGCAGGTAGGTCTCCTGGACCGCGTCCTCGGCCTCCTCGAGCGTGCCGAGCAGCCGGTACGCGAGCGCGATCAGGCGTCGACGCTCGACCATCGCCTCGCCCAGGTCGTCCATGTCGATCATCGTGGCATCTCCTCCGGGTTCATCCTGTGTGACGAGCCAGACAGCGCGGATGTGAGGCGGCGACCTCACATTCGTTCGCGCCACCTCGTCAGTCCGGTGAGCGCCCGCGCTGTGGCGGGCCCGACCCGAAGGAACCCGATGCTCGCCCACGTGAACCTCACCAAGCTGTTCCCCGCTGCGTACCAGGCCCAGATGGCCGTCGAGGAGGCGGTCGAGGAGGCCATCACCGCCGCCGGACTCGACCGGCTCACCGTCGACCTCGTCAAGCTCCGCGCCTCCCAGATCAACGGCTGCGCCTTCTGCCTGCGGATGCACACCCAGGACGCCCTCAAGAACGGCGAGACGACCGACCGCCTCGCCCTCGTCGCCGCCTGGTGGGAGTCGCAGTACTTCACCCCGGAGGAGCAGGCCGCACTCACCATCGCCGAGCAGATCACCCGCATCGGCGACCTGCACACCGCGGCCGCCCCGAAGGTCGACGTCGAGAGCATCCTGGACGCCAAGCAGATCGCCGCCCTGACCTGGGTCGCGATCTCGATCAACTCCTGGAACCGGATCGCGATCTCCAGCCACTACCCCGTCGCTCCCTGAGCGAGACGGTTCGGAGGCGTAGGAGAGAATGGGGAATCACGTGGGTTCTTTCTCCCACGTGATTCCTCACTCGCGCAGGGGGCCCGATGACTACGCCGACACCGCCACCGCCTCCGGACGGCTATGGTGCGATGCCGCCGGCGCCGAACCTGCAGCCCGCGACGCAGCACCCTGTCCGGCCGGCGAACGAAAATTCGTTCGGCGTGGGCGGGCCACCATCGCCACCCGGACCCCGGTCACGCAACCCGTGGCCCATCATCATCGGTCTCGGCGCGATCGCCGGCGTGCTGATCATCGGCGTGATCATCACAGCCGGCATCGTCCTACTCAGCGGTGAGGACGATCCCACCGCGGAGCCGGGACCACTGACCGTGACGGCGACGCCGAGCACGTCGCCTGACCCGTCAGCCACCGATCCCGCGGCGGGCGGGCTGGCCGCGGAGCTCTTCCAGGGCGACTGGAAGTTCAAGCTCGGCGACGTGAGCATGAACGCGACGTACGGGGCCTCCCAGGACTACCCGGACTGTGGTCCGATCGCTTCGGCGGCTCTGGACAGGAAGGGCTGCCGTTACGCCGCGATGGGGATCCACGACGCCGAGAACGGCAAGGTCCGGATGCTCCGGATCGTCTACGTCTTCGGCAGCGAGGCGGATGCGACGGCGGCCGCGGAGTCGGTCAAGGAGACCGACTTCGACCTCCCCACGGGCAGCCTCATCGAGGACGACGTGATCGGAAAATGGGTCGCCAAGGACTCCTCCAAGGCTGTCGTCGTCGGCTTCGTGACTGCACAGAAGGGCGTCTCGGAGAAGCGGGTCGACGACTATCTCCACTACGGCACCGCCGACATCGCGGGCGCCCTGATCTTCATGGACCTCTAGCCGGAGTTCACCCGAGGTTTCCGAGTATTCCAACGCGTTTGGTTCGACGCACATGGCTCGCCCATACCGTCGGTAGACGTGTCCCCCAACGCACCGTTCGCCTCGGGCTCCGCTTCGGACGGACCCGACCGGATCGACAAACGATGGCGCGCCGGCGCCGTCGCCGTCGCCCTGTGCGGCGTTCTCGCTGCCGGGATCAGCTTCCTCGTGCCGATGACCGCGACGGCAGGTCCGACCGTCAAGGTCGCCCAGGCCGAACCGGTCCAGCCAGGCTTCCAGCGCTTCGGCTGGCTCAACGCCTGGGCCGACCACCACACGGCACCCGGAGGTTCTGCTGCCGGCCGGCTCGACGGGGTGCCGCGGATGCGGATCGTGGTGGGTCACCTGCGGCGTACGCTCACCGACTTCGGGGTGCTCGCCGAGGTGGAGACTCGACAGCGGGAGGCCTTCGAGTCCTTCGGCAGGGAGTTCGCCCTCGTCTCCACCCCGGATCCGACCGACGACGCGGTCTTCTACCGCCGCTCGGTCTTCCGGCTGGTCAGCAAGGACACGGTCACCATGTACTACCGCGACGGCGCACGCGTCAGCGCGCCGGTCGTGGTGCTGGAGGAGCGCTCCTCGGGTCAGCGCGTCGGGGTCCTGCCAGTGCACTTCCCGGCGAGCCTTCCCTCGATCCCCGAGCAGAAGAGGTGGCGCGACCTGAACGCCCTGATCGTCAAGGACGTGGTGGCGCGCGCCGAGGTGCCGATGGTCGTCGCGGGTGACTTCAACCAGCGCAACGACATCCTGTGCGACCTCACCTCGCCCGGGACCGGCCTGGTGAGCCCGCTCGCGACGTACGACAGGTGCGCCGCCGCCCCGCGGGCGCCGATCGACCAGGCGTTCCTCAGCTCGTCGCTGCGACCCGACCGCTACCGGGTCTACTCCGGCCCGTCGGCCCGCCGGGCCACCGACCACGGCGCGTTCTACCAGGTCAGGGTGCGGATCCCCGACAGCGTCTGAGCCCTCAGAAGTAGGTCCGGACCAGGTCGGTCACGGTGTAGTCGAGGTCCACGACCGGGATCAGCCGCCACTTGTCGAATACCGTGCACGGGTGGGAGATCCCGAACCCGACCAGGTCGCCCGGCCGGAGCCCGGCGTCGGTGCGCAGGAAGGCGTGCTGGTCGCCCAGCTTCTCCACGGTGCCCTCGAGCTCCTCGGGGCCGCCGTCGCCGCCGTTGCGCCGCACGGCGAGCGGGACGGGCAGTCCGTTGTCATAGGGCGCGTCCCGCCTACCCATGCCCACGATCACCAGCCCCTCCTCGGGGGCCGAGAGCACCTGGGCCCAGATCTCGATGGCCGGTTCGAGGCTCCCCTCGATCCGGTTGAAGGGCGTCGTGCCGGCGTAGAGGCCGTGGTCGTGGGAGACGTAGGCACCGCTGCGCAGGACCTTGCGAGGCGTCATCCCGTCCGGCCACCCCGCCGCCCAGCGCTCGGCGAGCACGTCGAAGAACGAGCTCCCACCTGCGGAGACGATCGCACCGGCAGCGACCAGACCCTCGGTGAACAGGGTCGAGGCGAGCTCCTTGAGCCGGTCGAAGTAGTCACCGACAGCCGCCGGCGTCCTCAGCCCGCCCTCGTAGCCGGCCACACCGGCCAGGAGTACGCCCGGCGTGGAGTCCACCACCCGCGCGAGCTCCACGGCCGCCTCGACGGAGCGGCACCCGGTGCGCCCGCCGGGGAAGCCCAGGTCGATCAGCACCGCCAGCGGCCGGTCCTCGTCGCCCACCAGGGCCGAAGCCTCCGCCGCGGCCTCGACGCCCTCGGGCGAGTCGACCCAGTGCAGGTGGAGGAACTCCGGATCGGCCGCACGCTCGGAGGCGACCCAGCTCAGCGCGCTGTGGTCCAGGATCTCGTTGGCGACCAGGACCCGGCGTACGCCGGCGTGGCGGGCGACCAGGGCCTGGCTGGGTGAGGCAACCGTGATCGCCCACGCGCCGGCGTCCAGCTGTCGCCGATGGAGCGAGGGCGCCATCGTGGTCTTGCCGTGCGGGGCGAGCAGCAGGTCGTGCTCCTCCGCGAAGGCGGCGAGGGTCGCGATGTTGTGCTCCAGCGCCCTCTTCTTGAGAGCCATCACCGGCCAGGTGAACGAGCCGTCGAAGAGATTGCGGCCAGAGGTTGCGTACGCAGTGAGATCGACGGCTTCTGCTGGCTCCCAGAAGCCCTTGTCCGCCCAGGTCACGTGATCATCCATCGGGACAGAACCTACCGACGGCCCGAGCGCAAGACATCGGGTTTCAAGAAAACGTGGAAATCCCGGGGGAGGTATCACCGTCGCTTATCGTGACGCCATGGCCAACCTCCGCGCAGCCCAGAGGGCGATGACTCGCCAGCTCCTGCTGGATGCGGCGATGGACCGGTTCGTCGCGAGCGGCTACGCGGCCACGACGATCGACGAGATCGCCTCGGCGGCCGGCACCACCCGGGTGACGTTCTATGCCTACTTCGGCTCGAAGTCCGAGGTCATCAAGGCCTTGATCGCCGAGCGCCTCGAGGATGAGCTGGCTCAGCTCCGCTCTCCACAGATCGCCGATGCGGTGGCGGCCGGCACCCGCGAGCAGCTGGGTGCCTGGATCCGGCAGGCCGTGGCCCAGTGGCCGAGGGCGCGTCCGATCGTCACGATCGCCCGGGCCGCCCAGGCCGTCGATCCCGATCTCACCCACTTCGTCGACGCGTGGACGGACGAGACGATCGAGGACGTCAGCGCGGGTCTGGACAAGGCGGGCCGGTTCGACGCCGACAGCCGTCGGCTGCGCGGCGCCCTGGCGGTCGGCCAGCTCGACTACCTGTTCCAGCGGTGGGCCGACGGGTTCTGGGGTGTCGAGCAGGACCGTATGTGCGAGCTGGTCACCGAGAGCTGGTTCATGCTGCTGGGCGACCCGGCCTGAGGCGGTCTGACTGGTGGGTCACAGGAACGTCTGACCCTCGCCGCGGTAGGTCGGCGCGACGGTGATGATCGAGTCGCCCTCGATCAGCTGGAGGACGTCGAGCCGCTCGCAGACCTCACCGGCCTTCGCGTGGCGGAACCAGACCTTGTCTCCGATCGCGAGCTGGTCGGCGGCATGCCCGCGCAGCGGCGTCTGGACCTCCCCGGCGCCTTCGGTTCCGACGTACTCCAGCCCGAAGGGGTAGGTCGGGGTCGGGACCCGGTCGTGCCCGGGCGGGCCGGAGGCGATCCAGCCGCCACCGGCGACGGTGACGATGCCGGCCGCGGGGCGCCGGACGACGCTCAGCCCGAAGTAGGCCGCCGGATGGGGTGTGAAGGCGTCGTAGCGGTCGAAGAGGGTCGGACCGTAGAGCCCGGACCCGGCCGCGATCTCGGTCACCGAGAGGTCGGCGCGAGTGGACTCGATCGAGCCCGTGCCGCCGCCGTTGACGAACTCGAGGTCGGCCAGCGAGCGTACGGCTGCGACGATCTTTCCGCGGCGCTCGGCGATCTCGGCGATGGCGGCCTTCTTCATCCTTCTGATGACGGCCGCGGGCGGGTTACCGCCGAGCGGGCGGTCGACGGTGCCGGCGACCTGACCCTCGTAGGCCATCAGCCCGACCAGCTGGAAGGCCGGGTCCTCGGTGACGATCCGGGCGAGGGCGACAGCCTCCTCAGGCGTGCGAATCGGAGAGCGGCGGGCACCCAGCCAGATGCGGTGCGCGACGACCAGGGCGGCGTCGAGGTCGATGGCGACGCGTACGGGCGCGGCCGGAGTGCCGATCGCTGCCTTGATCAACGCCAACCCCTCGGCGCTGTCGACCATCAGCGTGATCCGGGCGAGCTTCTCCTCGTCCTTCGCGAGGGCGGCGAGCCCGGCGCGGTCCGCGGTCGGATAGCCGATCACGATGTCGTAGTGCGTCTCGGCCAGCCACAGCGCCTCGGCCAGCGTGAACGCCAGGATCCCCTCGTATCCCTCGCGGGCGAGCACACGGTCGATCAGCGCCCGGCAGCGTACGGACTTGCTCGCGACTCTGATCGGGGTGCCCGCGGCGCGGCGCACCAGGTCGTCGGTGTTGGCGTCGAACGCCTGCAGGTCAACCACGCCGACGGGCCCGTCGAGGCAGGCGGTCGCGCGGTCGAGCCGTTCGTGCTGCTGGGCCGAGAGATGGTGGGAGCGTTGAATAGAGGGCTTAACCACGACGCACGTCGTCTATGCCCCGCGCGGCACCCAAGTCAACGCTGTTCGGGCAACTGTTCCGCCGGGCGGCCAAAGCGTTGACCGTACGCCGCGGAGCCGCCACTCTTGCCCGCGTGAGTGGCGTGAGTGTCGTGAGCGAGTGGCGGAACTGGGCAGGAAACCAGGCGACGGACCCGATCGAGGTCGTCGCGCCTCGTGACGAGGCAGAGCTCGCTGCCGTCGTCGTGGCCGCCGCGGAGGCCGGACGGAAGGTGCGACCGATCGGCGCGGGACACTCGTTCACCGCGATCGGGTCCCCGGTCGACGTCCAGGTCAGCCTGGACCGGCTCACCGGGATCGTGCGCGCCGACTCGACGACCGGCCTGGTGACGGTGCGCGGCGGCACCCGGCTCAAGGTCCTCAACCGCTCGCTCGAGGCGCTCGGGCTCTCGATGACCAACCTCGGCGACATCGAGGAGCAGTCGATATCGGGGGCGATCTCGACCGGCACCCACGGCACCGGTGCGCGATTCGGCGGCCTGGCGACCCAGGTACGCGGCCTGCGGCTGCTCCTCGCCGACGGCTCCGTGGTCTCCTGCTCGGCGGCGGAGAACCCGGAGATCTTCGACCTCGCCCGCGTGGGGCTCGGCGCGCTCGGGATCGTCGTCGAGGTCACGCTCCAGACCGAGCCGCTCTTCGCGCTCAACGCGCGCGAGGGCAACGACGAGCTCGCCGAGGTGATGGCCTCCTTCGACACCCATGCGTCGGAGACCGATCATTTCGAGTTCTACTGGTTCCCGCACACGACCCGGGTCCTGACCAAGCACAACACCCGGCTGCCGCTCCCCGAGACCTCGCTGGAGCCGGTGGGTCGGGTCCGCGGTTGGTTCGACGACGAGCTCCTCTCCAACACGGCCTTCGGAGCGACCGTCGGGCTCGGTCTCCGGGTCCCCGGCCTGGTCAAGCCGCTGGCTCGCTTCGCCGCCTCCGCGCGCTCGCCGCGCGAGTTCACCGACATCTCCTACCGGGTCTTCACCTCGCAGCGGAGGGTGCGGTTCGTGGAGAGCGAGTACGCCGTTCCGCGTGCCGCCGGGATGGAGGTCCTCGCGGCGCTGCAGCGTGCGGTCGAGGCGTCCTCGTGGAACATCTCCTTCCCGGTCGAGGTCCGGGTCGCGGCCGCCGACGACATCCCGCTGTCCACCGGGTTCGAGCGCGAGAACGTCTACATCGCCATCCACACCGCGCCCTCCTCGCCGTGGCGCGAGGAGTACTTCGCGGCCTTCGAGCGCATCGCCGGCGAGGTCGGCGGCCGCCCGCACTGGGGCAAGATGCACACGCTCTCCGCCGCTGACCTGGCCGAACGCTATCCGCGGTTCGGTGACTTCGTCGCGTTGCGCGACAAGCTCGATCCGTCGCGGATCTTCGGCAACCCCCACCTCGAGCAGGTCCTCGGCTCCTGACCCTCGCACCGGCTCGGCGCGAGCACCGGGACTTCACCGAGACGTCTTCGACAGGTCATCGACCGCACCTAGCCTGACCCGATGCCGGAGCCGCCCCGACCTCAGCGCATAGCCGAGATCCACGGGCTCCGGGGGCTGGCGCTGGCCCTCGTGGTGATCTTCCACCTCTTCGGAAACGGCCGCGTCTCCGGCGGCGTCGACGTCTTCCTCGCGCTGACCGGGTTCCTGGTGACCCGGTCGCTGGTCCGTCGGGTCACCTCCTCCGACCTGCGGGTCGCCGAGCACTACGGGCGTACGTTCCTGCGGCTCTCGGCTCCCATGCTGGTCGTGCTCGCGGGGACGGCGGTGCTGATGGTGGTGGTCATGCCTCGGTCGACGTGGGCCTCGACGTTGCGGGAGATCGCTGCGTCCGCGACGTACGTCCTGAACTGGGAGATGATCCGGAACCAGCTCGCCTACGGGGCGGCCGGGCCGAGTGCCAGCCCGCTGCAGCACTTCTGGTCGCTCTCGGTGCAGGGGCAGTTCCTGCTGGTCTGGCCGGTGGTCGTGCTGGTGGCCTGGCGTCTGGCACGGGCCCGGGTCCAGCTCGTACTGACGCTCGCCGTGGCGGTGGCGACGATCGCCTCGTTCGTCTTCGCCTGGCGGCTCGGCGCGGCCGACCAGCAGGTCGCCTACTTCCACACCTGGGCGCGTTTCTGGGAGCTCGGTCTGGGGGCGCTGCTCGCCCTCGGGCTCGACCGTCTCCGCCCACCCGGCCCAGCGCGCCCGGTGCTCGCCTGGCTCGGGCTGCTGCTCGTCGCGAGCTCGGGGCTCGTGCTCGACGGCGCGGCCCTCTTCCCCGGCCCGTGGGCACTGTGGCCGGTCGGTGGCGCACTGCTGGTCGTGATCGGCTCGGGGTCGGCGGTGCCGTGGGGACCTCAGCGCCTCCTCGGGCTCAGACCCCTGCGGTTCGTCGCGGACATCTCCTTCCCGCTCTATCTGTGGCACTGGCCGCTGCTGATCGCCTGGCTGAGCTGGACCTACGCGACCCGGACCACGCTCCTGGCGGCGGTGGTCGTGCTCTCCGCGTCCGTGGTCATGGCCTGGCTGACCCACCGCTTCGTCGAGCGGCCGGTGGCGCGGATCGGGGCGCCGTTCACCGGCATGGTGCGGCTCGTGACGGTCCCTCTCGTGCTCGGTGTGGTCGCGGGCGGCACGCTGGCGGTCACCGCCGAGGTGGAGCGCCAGGACGCCGCCCGGAAGGCTGCTGCGGTCGAGGCCGCGGAGCGATACGCGGGCTGCATCGGTGCCGCGGCGCTCGACCCCGCGCTCGCAGAGTGTGAACGCCCGGCCGACCTGATCGATGCGAGTCTGGGCTACCAGGCACCGGACGGGTCGGCATGCTGGTCCAACAAGGAACGACCGGTCGCGTTGAAGGTGTGCACCCTCGGCCCGAAGACCGGCTACACCCGACGCCTGCTCGCCGTCGGCGACTCCCACAACCACCAGCTCGTGCCCGCCTACCGCGCGATCGCCGAGCGCCGCGGGTGGCGCATAGACGTGGCCGGCCGCGCCGGCTGCCACTGGAACGCCCGCGACCGTGTCGGCACACCGGCGGCGAGCGTCGAGCTGTGCGACCGGTGGAAGGAGGAGCTCGCGGCGTACATCGCCGAGGAGGAGGTCGATGCGTACGTCGTGGTCCACTCGAGCCTGGTGAACGTGAAGGCCTCGCGCGGCGAGAGCGAGATCGAGGCGCTCAGCCGCGGGATGGCGGACGCATGGGCCACCAGACCGGACCCGTCGGTGCCGGTGATCGCGGTCCAGGACTCACCCATCTTCGAGCCGAGCGGGGCCCTCTTCGCGCGCGTGGTCCAGGCGTGCATCGACGACCACGGGCTCGCGGCCGCGGTCGAGTGCGCGCGGAGCCGCGACGAGGTCGTACGCGACGACGGGAGCCTGGCTGCCACGCGGCTCGCCACGAACGCCCACCATGTCGACCTCACGTCCTACTTCTGCGGCGAGAAGCGATGCTCGCCTGTAGTCGGCAACCTGGAGGTCTATCTGGACGGCGTCCATGTCTCCCCGCTCTACGCCGAGACGCTGGCGCCCTATCTCGGCGAACGGATCGCGAAGATCCTGCGCTGACCTCGGCCGCTGGCCGCTGACCGCCTCGCCGACGTGGGCTAGACGGCGGCCGGCTCCTGCTCGTCCTCGCGCGGGAAGTGGGCCTGCTTGAAACGTACGGCCATCCGGGTCGACGGGCCCATGCCGGCCGCGGCGACGACGATGATGGCGGCGATGACGACCCAGCCGGCGCCGCTGTAGAAGTCGGGGTGCCAGCCCATGGCGAGGAACGTGAACAGCGCCGGGGCCCACGCGCCGCCGAGCTGGCGGCCGATGCCGGCGACGCCTTGGTACTCACCACGCCGGTCGGGGTCCATGAGCTCGGCCTGGAACGCCCACGAGGCGGAGCCGATGGCGAGCTCGGCGCCGGTCACGGCCACATGGCCGACCCAGACCAGGAAGATGGTGAGGAACCCGCGGGTGTCGTGGGTGACCAGCGTGATCGCGCACGCGGCGACGAAGAACGCACTGCTCCACCACACCCGCCGCAACGCGTCGCGGACGTTGCGGACGCCCTTCGAGGTGTAGGCCGGAAGGATGATGCACAGCACCGTGTTGGTCGCGAAGAGCCAGGCCAGGAGCCAGCGCGGCGAGTCGGTGTACTCGACGAGCCACAACGGGATCACGGTGTGCAGGAGCACCTGGTTGGACCACAGCGTGCCGGTGAAGGTCGTCACCAGCAGCCAGCCGACGTTGCGCAGCGCGCCTGGCCCCGGCAGCTTCTCGACGATCTCGCCCGCGGCGCGGCGCTCGTCGTGGGGAGCCATGGGCAGGCGAGTGATCCAGACCGAGTTGGCGACCCCGAGGGCCAGCGCGAAGAACGGCACGCCCCACTTGAGGACCGTGTCGGTGTCCATCGCGAGCGCGATACCGGCGATCAGGGCGCCGATGGTGAAGCCGAGGTTGAGGCTGGAGTACATGAACGCCTGGGTCTCGACCCGCTCCTTCTCGGGGAGGACATCGAGGACGTACGCATTCCGGCCCGCGCCGCCCGCGTTGTTGACCACCTCGAAGACGACGATGACGCACAGGTAGGCCCAGAAGCCGTGGATGAACGGCATCGTCGCGAACATCAGTGCGCTGATCAGCGCACTGATCGCCCAGACCCGCTTGGGGCCGATGAGGTCGGCCAGCTTGCCCATCGGGTAGGCGGTGAGGAACGACGCGATCCCCGCCACCGTCAGGCCTACACCGATCTGCGCCGGGCTCAGACCCACGAACGCGACCAGGTAGAACGCGGCCGCCGTGTTGAAGGTGCCGTCCCCCGCCGCGAAGAGCAGCGACTGCGTCGCCAACCGCCGTGACAAGGGCGTCGGCGGGATCAGGGTCTTGAGGAAGACGGGCAGGGCGGGCACCGGCTGATTCCATCACTGCACCCGGGCCGTTGACACCTGGTTTAGGCGAGACGTCACCCCCGTCGGCCGAGACGTCAGGCCCGTCGGCCGAGATGGCACCGGTGTGCCACCTCGGCCGACGCGCCTGACGTTTCGGCCGACGTACGTGACGCCTCGGCTCAGGTTGAGCGGCGCATGGCGAGGGCCTCGACGGCATCGCGGGCGGTGGCGGCGACGGCGAGGTCGACGTCGTTCTGGATCCGGGCCGTACGGTCGGAGTCGGTGAGCACGGCGATGGCGACGCGGCCACCTGGATGAGTGACGACGGCGATCTCGTGCCGCAGGGTGAGGAACCCACCGGTCTTGCCGGCTAGCTGGATGTCGTCGGCGAGAAGATCGGCGGCGATCCGATGGGTGAAGACCTGCTTGCCCATCGACTCGCGCAGCATGGCGGTCGCCTCGGGCTTGGCGATCTCGTCCCGCCAGACCCGCTCGAGCAGATCGACGCAGGCGCGCGGTGAGCCGACGGTGGCGCGCTCGACGTCGAGGGAGTCGATCACGTGCCGGCCGCCCGGCCGGCGACCCTCGACCGCGAGCTGGGTGGCGAGGGCGAAGTCGTGGCCGGCGAGGCGGGTGGCGTAGTCGTACATCGGCTGCATCCGGTGGCGCACCCGCAGCCCCTCCACACCCCACTCGGCGAGCTGCTCGTCGACCTCGCGGGGCGAGACCTCGTCGAAGAGCGCGTCGGCGGCGGCGTTGTCGCTGAGGCTGAGCATCATCAGCATCAGGTCGGCGACGGAGCAGGTCACGTCGTGGGTGAACGCGGAGAAGCCGAAGGGCCCATAGCTCCGCTCGTCGGCCGTCAGCGTCATGTTCGCGGCAGGATCGATCTCGCCGCGAGCGATCCGGTCGGCGACGACCAGGGCGAGCGGCACCTTGGCCACCGAGGCCAGCGGCATCTGGCGGTCGACCCCGACCCCGACCTCCTGACCGGCGTCGAGGTCGCGGGCCAGGAACGCGATCCTGACCTGGAGATCCCGGAAGCGCTCGGCGGTCGCCTCGGCGAGGTCGATCAGCCCTCGGTCGCTGCCGACCAGCGGGCTCATCCGCGCCCCTCCTCAGGGGCACCCACGCACGCGCCGAGCAGGGCGAGCGCCTGCGCTCGCACCTCGCCTGCAGCCAACGGCCCCGGCACCGGTTGCAGCTCGGCCAGCCGATGACCGCGAGCCACCGGGTCGATGAAGGGCGACCAGCTCAACCCGTACGTCACCGCCTCGTGTCGTGCGCAGATCATGGTCCCGCGCCCCGCCAGGGTCTCGGCCACCGCGAGCTGGTGCGGCGTACGACGCAGGGCGCCCGGGCCGATGCCCGCGCCGTCAGCCAGCCGCCGCAGCCGGCCGGCGGGGTCGTCCAGGTCTCGCGGGAGGGCCAGGACCTGCGTACGGTCCCCGCCTCTGCGGGGGCGCAGCGAGGACAGCGACACGGGCCGCGGCGTGGCTCCGGTCGTGGCAGGCAGGGTCGCGGCAGGCAGGGTCGCGGCGCCGAGCGGCGTGACCCAGGTGGCTGCGTCGGGGTCGCACGCGTCGACCAGCCAGGCTGCCGACTCCGGCGCCTCCTCGTCGTCGCTCGCGAGGCGTATCTCGACGCCTTCCGTCTCCAGCAGCGCGACCAACCGGGCCAGCGGGGCCGGGTCGCAACCCGATGGCACCCCGACCACGAAGCGCTCCCGGTCATGCCGTCGGATGCTCCGCAGCAGATGGTCGGCCTGGTCGACGAGGTGCCTGGCGCGCGGGAGCAGCGCGTGCCCGGCCGGGGTGAGCGCGATCTGGCGCCGGCTGCGGTCGAGCAGCTCGACGCCCAGCTCACGCTCGAGCGCGCGGAGGCGACGGCTGAGCAGCGGCTGATCGACGCCCAGCTCCAGGGCGGCCTCCGAGACGCTCATCTCGTCGGCGACCGCGGCGAAGCCGCGCAGATGAAGCAGTAGGTCCACGCGTACAGGATGTCCGATCGCCCGCAGAACGTCCCATGTCACCAGCGCATACCTCCATGTCGGATCGTCCTTGGACGCCATCGCCGCGGCGGCGGCACGATTCCCGAACCACCTCAGGAACGACCTTCAGCAAAGGACTCACATGACTCACCCGATCCTCAGCCGCCGCGCCGTCCTGGGCGGAGCCGCCGCCGCGGCCGCCGTCGCCGCGACCGCAGCGGCCACCGTTGGCGGTGGTTCGATGGCGTACGCCGCCGGCAGCGCCTCCATCGCCGCGCTCGAGCAGAAGCACGGGCGTCTGCTCGGCGTCTGGGCCAAGAACATCCGGACCGGACGCACGATGGAGCACCGTGCCGAGGAACGCTTCCCGATGCTGTCGACCTTCAAGACCCTGCTCGCCGCACAGATCCTGCGAGACCTCCCCAGGCGTACGCTCCAGCAGCGCCTGACCTGGGACGCGAGCGACGTCGTCGCCAACTCCCCGATCACCTCGCTCACCACCCGCAACGGCCTCACGGTGGCGCAGCTCTGCGAGGCGACCGTCACCCGGTCCGACAACACCGCGGCCAACGTACTGATGCGTCTCATCGGCGGGCCGGCGGGCGTCACCGCCTTCGCCCGCTCCCTCGGTGACGACGTGAGCCGCCTGGACCGCTGGGAGCCCGAGCTCAACAGCGCGATCCCGGGCGACCTGCGCGACACCACCACGCCCCACGCGATCGCCCGGTCCTACACCAAGCTGCTGCTCGGCAACGCGCTCGACCGCACGGACCGCGACCAGCTGACCACCTGGATGCTCGCCAACCAGTCGACCGTGACCCGGTTCGGTGCCGGGGTCCCGGCTTCCTGGCGCCTCGCCGACAAGACCGGCGGCGGGGACTACGCCACGCGCAACGACGTCGGTGTCACCTGGACTCCCGACGGCGCCCCGATCGTCATCGCCGCCCTGACCCGCTCCGACGACCCCGCCGCTGCTCCCCTCGACACCCCGCTCGCGGACATCGCGGCGACTGTCTGTGGGGAGCTCGGCTGACCTGCGGCGGCAGCTCCGGCGGGCTGTAACACGTCGTTCGTAGGACTACTCGCCTTTTAGAACGACCGGATAGACCTACGAACGACGTGTTACACGTGCGGCTTCGGCCTGGTTCGGCCGACTCAGGCTCCGTAGACCTTCTCCGGCACAGGCGCCTGCGCGAGGAGCTTTCGGAGCGCCGGGCCGACGTCGGCAGCCTCCCACCGGGCGCCGGCGTCGGCCGAGGGGCCGTGGGCCCAGCCGTTCTCCACGGTGATCTCGGTCCCGTCGATCTCGATGACCCGACCGGTGATGTCACGGGCGTCCTCCGAGGCGAGCCAGGCGACGACGGGGCTGTTGTCCTCGGGCAGCGCCATGGCGGAGGTGTCGAAAGCGCCCTCGGTCATCCGGGTCTTGGCGACGGGCGCGATCGCGTTGACCGTGACGCCATAACGGGCCATCTCGGCGGCGGCGACGAGCGTGAGCCCGGCGATCCCGGCCTTGGCGGCGGAGTAGGTGCCCTGCCCGATCGAACCCTGCAGGCCCGCGCCGGAGGAGGTGTTGATGACCCGGGCGGCCCGCTGGCGGCCCTCCTTGGACTCCGCCCGCCAGTACGCACCCGCGTGCCGCAGCGTCGCGAAGTGGCCCTTCAGGTGCACCCGGATCACCGCGTCCCACTCCTCCTCGGAGGTGTTGACGAGCATCCGGTCGCGTACGAACCCGGCGTTGTTCACGAGGACGTCCAGACCGCCGTACGTCTCGATGGCCTGTCGCACCATCGCCTCGGCAGCAGCGAAGTCGGCCACGTCGGCGGAGTTGGCAACCGCCTCCCCACCTGCGGAGACGATCTCCTCGACCACCTGCTCAGCGGGAGAGTCGCCGGTGCCCTCTCCCGCCAGCGAGACGCCGAAGTCGTTGACGACGACCTTCGCGCCGTGGCGGGCGAGCTCGAGCGCGTGCGCCCGGCCGATGCCTCGTCCTGCCCCCGTGACGATCGCGATCCGGCCATCCAGCAGTCCGGTCATGTGAGTGCTCCCTGCGTCGATGCGTAAGCCAATGAAGTTGATGCAGTCTTGCCAGCTTGAACCAAGCAACTGCTAGGCTACCAAGCAATCGCTAGGTTAGTCAGCACGGATCGAGGACAGGTTCGCATGGGCATCTCCACCGAGGTCACCGACGAGCAGATCGCCGTCGTCACGATGAACCACCCGCCGGTCAACGCGCTGCCGGTGAAGGGCTGGTTCGAGGTCGCCGACGCCGTCACGACAGCCGCCGACGACGGCGCCCGAGTCGTGATCCTGCGCGCCGAGGGCAAGGGCTTCAACGCCGGCGTCGACATCAAGGAGATGCAGCAGATCGAGGGGTTCGAGGGCATCCTCGGCGCCAACCGCGGCTGCTACGCGGCCTTCAAGGCGATCTACGAGTGCCCCGTCCCCGTCATCGCTGCGGTCAACGGCTTCTGCCTCGGCGGCGGCGTCGGCCTGGTCGGCAACGCGGACACGATCGTGGCCAGCGACGACGCCTTCTTCGGCGTACCCGAGGTCGACCGCGGAGCCCTCGGCGCCGCCACCCACCTGAGCCGGCTGGTGCCACAGCACATGCTGCGTACGCTCTATTTCACCGCTCAGACCATCACCGCCCAGCGTCTCCACGAGCTGGGATCGGTCCACCAGGTCGTACCCCGTGCCGACCTCGACGAGGCCGCCCTCGAGGTCGCGCGCCAGATCGCTGCCAAGGATCCGCGGGTCATCCGCGCCGCCAAGGCCGCTCTCAACGGCATCGACCCGATCGATGTGAACGCCTCCTACCGCTTCGAGCAGGGCTTCACCTACGAGCTCAACCTCGCCGGCGTCGCAGACGAGCGCCGCGACGCCTTCGTGAAGGAGGGCCGATGACCACCACCCCCACCTTCCGTACGCCGCTGACCGAGCTCACCGGGGTCGACCACCCGATCGTCCAGACCGGGATGGGCTGGGTCGCCGGCCCCCGTCTCGTCTCCGCCACCGCCAACGCCGGCGCGCTCGGCATCCTGGCCTCGGCCACGATGACCCTCGACCAGCTCGAAAAGGCGATCGTCGAGGTCAAAGGCCGCACCGACAGGCCGTTCGGCGTCAATCTTCGTGCCGATGCCTCCGATGCGCCGGACCGCTGTCGGCTCCTGATCGACCACGACGTCAAGGTCGCGAGCTTCGCCCTAGCCCCGAAACCCGAGCTCATCAGCAAGCTCAAGGAGCACGACGTCGTCGTGATGCCCTCGATCGGCGCCGCCAAGCACGCCAAGAAGGTGGCGGGCTGGGGTGCCGACATGGTGATGATCCAGGGCGGCGAGGGCGGCGGCCACACCGGCGCCGTCCCGACCACCCTGCTCCTCCCGAGCGTCCTGGACGCCGTCGACATACCGGTCGTCGCCGCGGGCGGCTTCTTCGACGGGCGCGGCCTCGCCGCCGCTCTCTCCTACGGGGCGGCCGGCATCGGCATGGGCACCCGGTTCCTGCTCACCGCCGACTCCGCGGTCCCGGAGGACGTACGCCGCCGCTATCTCGACTTCGGCCTCGACGGCACGGTCGTGACGACGAAGGCCGACGGCATGCCGCATCGCCTGCTCCGCACCGAGTTCATCGACACCCTGGAGAAGGAAGGGGCGACGGCGAAGCTGCTGCGGACCCTCAAGCGCACGCTCCAGTTCAAGGAGATGTCCGGTTCGAAGTGGTCGACGCTCGTCAAGGACGGTCGCGCGATGGTTCACGGCGGCGACCGGACGTGGGCCGAGGTGGTCCTCGCCGCCAACACCCCCATGCTCCTCCGCGCCGGCCTCGTCGAGGGCGATACCAACGCCGGCATGCTCTCCAGCGGCCAAGTCGTCGGCCTCCTCGACGACCTCCCCACCTGCGAGGAGCTGGTCGACCGCATCGTCGGCCAGGCCGCCGACCGCCTCAAATATCTGGACGCGACCCGGATCTGAGCGCCAGGGTGGCCCCATGACGATCGAGGTTCGCCCGGCAGAGGTCTTCGACGACGTACGCACCCTTGTCGGCCCCAAGCGCGACGACGCCAGCGTCTGCTGGTGCCTGAGCTACCGGATCCCCTCGACGATCAACAACAAGATGCGCGGCCAGGAGCGCGGGGAGTTCGTGCGCGACCTGCTCGCCTCCGGGCCGCTCGGCGTGCTGGCCTACGAGGCCGACGAGCCGGTCGGCTGGGCCGCGGTCGCCCCGCGCGCGGACACCACCTTCGCTCGCAACCGGAAGATCCCCCACGTCGACGACCTGCCGGTCTGGTCGGTGTGGTGCATCCGGGTCCGGCCGGGCTACCGCGGCAAGGGCATCTCGCACGCGCTCATCGAAGGTGCCGTCGACTTCGCGCGCGACCGCGGCGCCCCGGCCATCGAGGCCTACCCGCTCGACAACCAGGGCGCCAAGGTAGACCTGACGATGGCGTACGCCGGGATCCGCAAGAACTTCGAGGCCGCGGGTTTCACCTGGGCCGCCGACACCACCTCGGTCCTCGCGGGTCATCCCCGCATCCTGATGCGGCGCGACCTGACCTGAGCCCCCTGTTGGCCCTGATCGGTACAGTGGACGTCGTGAAGGACGAGACGAGCCGCGTACGCGTAGCGCTGGTCGCACTTTTCACGCTGATGCTCCCGGCGCTGATGAGCGTCGACCCCGAGCAGGCGCTGCTGACCATCGCGGTCTCGACCGCGCTCGCGGCCATCGCGGTGGGAGGGCTCCACAACGCCAGCTCGTTCGCCCTGGTCAGGGCACGTTCGACGGTCCGTCCGGACGTCTCCGACGGACCTCATCACCTGGCTGCCCGGGTCACCGACCCCGTGTGCTCCCCGCGCCGCCCGCGCGCTCCTGAGCGGTTCTGACCCCTCGCCCACCGGCGAGCCCGTCAGACCTGTCCACTCATCTCAGGAGCACACCCATGTCCGTTCTCGCCCCGTTGTCGCATGCCCTCGCGGCCGTACTCGCCGGCGCCCACCACGTCCTCTCCTTCGCCGGGTCCAACGCCAGCTGGCTGCTCGCCATCGCGGCGGTCGTGGTGCTGGTCCGGCTCGCCCTCCTCCCGCTCACGATCCGGGGCGTTCGCCACGCCCACGCCTCCGCTCGGGCCCGTCCACAGCTCCAGGCGCTGACGAAGAAGTACGCCAAGAAGAGCTCGTCCGGGAGCCCGAGCCAGGACGACGTGATGGCGATGATGGCGGAGCGGCGCAAGATCAACGAGGAGCACGGCGTACCCCGCTTCGCGTTGCTCGCCGCCTTCGCCCAGCTGCCGATCTTCCTCGCGCTCTACCACCTGCTCTCCGACGTCAGCCGGGACACCGCGGTCGGCGCGATGAGCGACTCGCTGGTCGCCTCGCTCGGTGCGGCGACCTTCCTCGGCGCGCCACTGACCGGGCACGGCTACCTCTCCGGCGACACGGCCCATCTGGTGATCACCCTCGGCCTCGCCGCGACCGCCGCCCTGGTCAGCTACCTCAGCCAGCGGATGTGGGTCCTGCCCAACATGGTCATGGCCGACATGCCCGAGACGATGGTGCGCGTCCAGGAGCTCATGCCGGTCATCTCAGCCGCGGGCATGCTCCTCGCCGGCAGCAGCGTCCCGCTCGCGCTGCTGGTCTACTGGGTCATCAGCGGCCTGTGGACCGCCGGCCAGGCCGCGGTCATCCACCGCTGGTTCCCCACCCCGGGTTCACCGGCCGCGGAGCACCGAACGCTCAGGTTGCAGCCGGCCTCACCCGGCCGGCCCGAGGTCAAAGTCGCTCGATGATGGTGACGTTGGCCTGGCCGCCGCCCTCACACATGGTCTGCAGGCCGTAGCGCCCGCCGGTGCGGTCGAGCTCGTTGAGGAGAGTTGTCATCAGCCGGGCACCGGTGGCGCCGATGGGATGGCCGAGGGCGATGCCGCCGCCGTTCACGTTCACCTTCGAGTGCGGGACGTCGAGCTCCTTCATCCACGCCAGGACGACGGAGGCGAAGGCCTCGTTGCACTCGAAGAGATCGATGTCCTCGATCGACAGGCCCGCCTTGGCCAGGGCGCGGCGGGTGGCCTCGATCGGGCCGGTGAGCATCCAGACCGGGTCGTCGCCGCGTACGGAGAGGTGGTGGATGCGGGCGCACGGGGTGAGCCCGTGGTCGCGGACGGCCACCTCGGAGGCGATCAGCAGCGCCGAGGAGGCGTCGCAGATCTGCGAGGCGACGGCCGCGGTGATCCGGCCGCCCGGAGCCAGGGGGTCGAGGCCGGCCATCTTCTCCAGCGAGGTCTCACGCGGGCACTGGTCGACGGCGAAGTCGCCGACCGGCACGATCTCCCGATCGAACCGGCCCTCGGTGATCGCGGTCTTGGCACGCTGATGGGAGGCGAGCGCGTAGGCCTCCATGTCCTCGCGCGAGATGTCCCACTTCTCCGCGATCATCTCCGCGGAGCGGAACTGGGAGACCTCCTGGTCGCCGTAGCGCTTCACCCAGCCGGGCGACTCGGCGAAGGGTGTCGTGTAGCCGTACTGGGCGCCGACCAGCATCGCAGCCGAGATCGGGATCGCCGACATGTTCTGCAGTCCGCCCGCGACGACCAGGTCCTGCGTCCCGGACATCACCCCCTGAGCGGCGAAGTGGACCGCCTGCTGCGAGGAGCCGCACTGCCGGTCGATGGTCACCCCGGGTACGTGGTCGGGCAGCCCGGCCACCAGCCAGGCCGTCCGCGCGACATCACCGGCCTGCCCGCCGATCGTGTCGCAGCACCCCATGATCACGTCGTCGACGGCGCCCGGGTCGATCCCGGTGCGGTCGACGAGAGCGGCGAGGGAATGGGCGCCGAGATCGGCCGGGTGGACGCCGGCCAGTGCTCCCCCGCGCTTCCCTACCGGCGTACGAACCGCGTCGATGATGAATGCCTCAGACAATGTTCCTACTCCTTGACCCACGCCGGTCGAGCCGACGTCGTGAGGTACGAGCGACGTCGTGTCGAGACCAACACGGTCCCTTCGGCGCTCGATGGGACTGTGTTGGTCTCGACACGCTCGGCCGCAGGCGGCCTCCCGGCTCGACCAGCGGGGTGCTGCTACGCATGCTGACTCGAGACGGAGAGGACCTCGCCGGTCATGTAGGACGAGTAGTCCGAGGCCAGGAAGACCATGACGTTGGCGATCTCCCACGGCTCGGCGGCGCGGCCGAAGGCCTCGCGGCCCTTGAGCTCGACCAGGAGCTCAGGGCTCGTCACCTTCTCCAGGAACGGATGCATCGCCAGGGACGGCGAGACCGCGTTGACCCGGATGCCGTGCGGGGCGAGGTCGGCGGCGGCCGAGCGGGTCAGCGCCATCACGCCAGCCTTGGCCGCGGCGTAGTGCGCCTGCCCCTCCTGGGCTCGCCACCCGATCACAGAGGCGTTGTTGACGATCACGCCACGCTTCCCGGCTGCGACGAACCGCTGCCCGACCGCGCGAACGCACCGGAACGTCCCGGTCAGGGTGATGTCGAGGACCTTGGACCACTGGTCGTCGGTCATCTCGAGCACCGACGCCGTGCCGCCGAGGCCGGCGTTGTTGATCATCACGTCGACCCCGCCGAACGGCTCGGCCGCGTCGAGCAGCGCCTGGACCTGGTCCTCCTGCGTGACATCGCAGGTCACAGCCGTGATCCGGTTCTCCCCGAACTCCTCGGCGAGCGCGTCGCGCGACTCCTTGAGCCGCCGCTCGTGGGTGTCGGAGACGACGACCGCCTTCGCGCCCTCCTCGAGCACCTTCCGCACGACCGCCGCACCGATCCCCGCGCCGGCCCCGGCGGTCACGACGACGACGCGTCCGTCCAGGAGCGAGTGACCCGGGACGTACGCGGGGGTGGGCTGTTCGACCTTCATGCACGGGCCTCTCGTGGCAGGCCGAGCACACGCTCGGCGATGATGTTCCGTTGGATCTCGTCCGAGCCGCCGTAGATGGTGTCGGCACGGGAGAAGAGGTAGAGCGACTGCAGCCGGTCGAGCGCGTAGTCCGCGCCGGTGGTGAGTCCGGCGAGCCCGACGACGTCCATCGCCAGGTCGCCGAGGTCGCGGTGCCAGCGGGCCCAGAGCAGCTTGGAGACGCTCGCCTCGGGGCCCGAGGAGCCGGAGTCGTACGCCGAGAGTGTCCGCAGCGCGTGCAGCCGGAGCACCTCCAGCCCGACGTGGGCCTGGGCGAGGCGAGACGAGATGTCGGGGTCGTCGATGGTGCCGTTCGCCCGGGCAGCCTCCTCGACCGTCTCCAGCTCGCGCGCGAACCCGACCTGCTGGCCGATCGTGGAGACGCCGCGCTCGAACCCGAGAGTCGCCATCGCGACCTTCCAGCCGTCACCGGGCTCACCGACCACGAGATCGGCCGAGGTCACGGCGCCGTCGAAGAAGACCTCGTTGAACTCGGAGGTGCCGGTCAGCTGCTGGATCGGCCGCACCTCGACACCGGGCTGCTTCATCGGCACCAGCAGGTAGGAGAGTCCGTGGTGCCGCGAGGACCCCGGCTCGGTCCGGCAGACCACGAAGCACCAGTCGGAGAGGTGGGCGTTCGACGTCCACACCTTCTGGCCGTCCACCACCCACTGGTCGCCGTCCAGCCGGGCGCGGGTCCGCACCCCGGCCAGGTCGGAGCCGGCTCCGGTCTCGGAATAGCCCTGGCACCACAGCTCCTCCACCGCGACGATCTTGGGCAGGAACCGCTCCTTCTGGGCGTCGGTCCCATGAGCGATCAGCGTCGGCCCGAGCAGCTCCTCGCCGAGATGGTTGATCCGCACCGGCGCGTCCGCGCGGGCGTACTCCTCGTGAAAGATCACCTGCTGGAACAGCGGCAGGCCGCGCCCCCCGTGCTCCTCGGGCCAACCCAGGCAGGTCCAGCCGTGCTTGGCCAGATAGCGGTTCCACGCCAGCCGCCCCTCGTACGACTCGTGGTCGCGCCCGTTCCCACCGGTGCCGCGCAGCGCGGCCCACTCGCCGACCAGATGGTCGGCCAGCCACTCGCGCACCTCGGCACGGAACGCCTCGTCCTCGGCGGAGTAGGTCAGGTCCATGCCGGACAACCTACCAAACCAAGCACTTGTTTGGTAGCGTCTGCGGCATGAGCGCCACTCCCACCGAGACCAGTGTCGTGACGTACGAGACCCACGGACCCGTGGCGGTGGTCCGGCTGAACCGCCCCGAATACCGCAACGCCCAGAACTCGAAGGTGACCTACGCGCTCGACGAGGCGTTCACCCGAGCGACCAACGACGACGAGATCAAGGTGATCGTCCTCGGCGGCAACGGCAAGCACTTCTGCGCCGGGCACGACATCGGCACCCCGGGCCGCGACATCGACGAGAGCTTCGAGCGCAAGGCCGTGATGTGGTGGGACCACGTCGGCAAGGAGGGCGTCGACTCCCGCTTCGCGCGCGAGTCCGAGGTGTATCTGGGCATGTGCCGCCGTTGGCGCGAGCTGCCGAAGCCGACGATCGCGATGGTGCAGGGCGCGTGCATCGCCGGCGGGCTGATGCTGGCCTGGTCCTGCGACTTCATCGTCGCCTCCGACGACGCCTTCTTCTCCGACCCGGTGGTCAAGATGGGCATCCCCGGGGTGGAGTACTTCGCCCACCCGTGGGTCACCAACCCCCGCGCCGCCAAGGAGATGCTCTTCACCGGCGGCCGGTTCTCCGCCGAGCAGGCCGAGCGCTGGGGCATGGTCAACCATGTCGTACGCCGCGACGACCTCGAGACCGAGACGCTTGCCCTCGCGGGCCGGATCGCCGAGATGCCGCGCCTGGGGCTCGCCCTGGCCAAGAAGGCGGTCAACCAGGCCGAGGATCTGATGGGGATGCGCGCCGGGATGGACTCGGTCTTCGGCCTCCACCACGCCGCCCACGCCCACAACGCCGAGGTCGGTCAGGATTCGCTCGCGGGGATGAACGCGAGGTCGATGAAGTCGTGACGCTCGAGATCAGCCTTCTTCGGCCGAGGCACGCCCCGTGTAACACGTCGTTCGTAGGTCTACTCGCCTTTTAGAACGACCGGAAAGACCTACGAACGACGTGTTACAGCAACCAAGGAGTGCAATGAGCACACTGGAGTTCACCGAGCGCGAGGAGACGTTCCGCCTCGAGGCTCGCGACTGGCTCGCCGCCAACAACCCCGGCCGGCTGCCCTCGATGGACACCGCCGAAGGCGCCGCAGCCCACCGCGAGTGGGAGCGCACCCTGGCGTCCGGTCGCTGGTCGGTGGTCGCCTGGCCCGAGGCGTACGGAGGGCGTGACGCGTCGCTGACCGAGTGGGTCATCTTCGAGGAGGAGTACTACCTCGCCGGCGCCCCCACCCGGATCAGCCAGAACGGCATCTCTCTGCTCGCACCGATCATCTTCGGGCACGGGACGGAGGCGCAGAAGGAGCGCTACCTGCGCGACATGACCGACGGCACCCTGGTCTGGGCACAGGCATGGTCCGAGCCCGAGGCGGGCTCCGACCTGGCCTCGCTCCGCGCGACCGCCACGCGGGTCGATGGCGGCTGGAGGCTCAACGGGCAGAAGACCTGGAGCAGCCGGGCGCCGTTCGCCGACCGCGGCTTCGGCCTCTTCCGCTCGGATCCGGCGGCCGAGAGGCACCGGGGCCTGACGTACTTCCTCTTCGATCTCTCCGCCGACGGCGTCGCCGTCCGCCCGATCGACCAGCTCGACGGCACCCCCGGGTTCGCCGAGATCTTCTTCGACGACGTCTTCGTGTCCGACGACGACGTGCTCGGCGGCGTCGGTGACGGCTGGAAGGTCGCCATGTCGACCGCCGGCAACGAGCGAGGTCTGTCGCTGAGATCCCCCGGGCGGTTCTGCGCGGCGGCGGAGCGGCTGGTCGAGCTGTATCGCGAGGAGGGTCTCGACAAACTCGACCACCGGGGGTCGAAGGTCGTCGACGCCTGGATCGGCGCGGAGGCGTACCGCCTCTACACCTGGGGCACCGTCACCCATGTCGAGGCCGGCGGCTCGGTCGGCGCCGAGGGCTCGATCAACAAGCTCTGGTGGTCCGACCTCGACCTCTCGCTGCACGAGACCGCGCTCGATCTGCTCGGCGCCGACGCCGAGCTCGAAGGCCCCTGGCTCGACGACTACCTCTTCTCGCTGTCCGGCCCGATCTACGCCGGCACCAACCAGATCCAGCGCAACATCGTCGCCGAGCGAGTGCTCGAACTGCCGAGGGGTAGCCAGAAAGGTGGGGCACAGTGAGATTCGGACGTACGCCGGAGCAGCATGCCTTCTCCGAAGCGCTCGACGACCTGCTGACCGCCGCCGATGTGGTTTCGGCGTCCCGCGCCTGGTCCGCCGGCGACCACTCGCCCGGGTTGAAGCTGTGGCAGCGGCTCGCCGAGCTCGGCGTCACGGGTCTGCTGGTGCCGGAGGATCAGGACGGCCTCGGCGCCTCCCCTGTCGACCTGGCCGTGGCCTTCGAGCGACTCGGCTACCACGGCGTCCCGGGCCCCTGGATCGAGTCCGTCGCCGTCGCACCGGCACTGCTGGCCGGCACGTCCGACTCGGACATCCTCCAGCGGCTGGCCTCCGGCGAGGCCCTGGTGTCGGTCGCGCACGCCTCCAGGGCCCTCGACGCCGACGTCGCCGAGCGGACCTACGCGCTGAACGACCGTGTTGGTCTCACTGCGCCTGATTCAGCGGGGCCTCCGCCTAGCGGCTCCGGCGGCTCGACCAGCGCATCGCCCGCGCTGGTTGAGCCCGGCGAGCGCCAGCGAGCCGGTGTCGAAACCAACACAGCCCCTTCCGCGATCCTCCGCCACGCGGTTGTCGGCGCCCAGCGGAGGTCGGTCGACCCGACCCGACGGCTCTTCGACGTGACACCAGGTGAAGAGGTCGCGGGAGGCGACGCCGGTCCCGCCCTCGATCTCGGCACCCTCGCCTGCTCGGCGATGCTCCACGGCGCGGGGCTCCGCCTGCTCGACGACTCGGTCGCCTACGTGAAGCAGCGGACGCAGTTCGGGCGTCCGATCGGTGAGTTCCAGGCGGTCAAGCACCTGCTCGCCGACGTACGTGTCGCCCTGGACTTCGCGGCTCCGTTGGTGCACAACGCGGCCGTCGAGCTCGAGACGGAGGCGCCGACGGCGGCCCGCTCGGTCTCGGCCGCCAAGGTGGCGGCCGGCGACGCTGCGTATCTCGCCTCTCGTACCGCCCTCCAGGTCCACGGGGCGATCGGCTACACCCGCGAGTTCGACCTGAGCCTGTGGATCCTCAAGGTGCGCGCGCTGGTCGGCGCCTGGGGCACCCCGACCGAGCACCGGGCACGGATCCTCGAGTCGCTGGTGGAGGCACGATGAGGTTCGCGCTCACCGAAGAGCAGTCCGACCTGGTCGCCACAGTGCGTACGCTCGTCGCCAAGCGCGCGACCTCGATGGATCTGCGCGCCGCGATGGCCACACCGGAGGGCTACGACGCCACCCTGTGGCAGACGCTCACCGAGCAGATCGGGGTGGCGGCACTCGCGATCCCGGAGGAGTACGACGGCGCCGGCTGCACCTATCTGGAGGCGCACATCGTGCTCGAGGAGCTCGGCGCAGGGCTCACCCCGTCGCCGCTCCTGGGCGTGCTGCTCGCGACCGAGGCGCTCCTGATCGGCGGCAGCGACGAGGCCAAGCGGCGGCTGCTCCCACAGATCGCGGCAGGCACGACCGCGGCGCTCGTCCGTGACGACGGCCTCGTCATCGATGCTCCCGGCGCCGAGATCGTGCTCGCGCTCGATGGCGACGAGCTGCTCGAGGTCACCGACGCCGAGATCACTCCCGTCGATGGTCTCGACCAGACGCTCCGCCTCGGCAGGGTCCGCTACGACAGGGCGAACGCGATCTCGATCGGCACCGCCGACCCGGCAAGGATCGACGACGTCGGCGCGACCGCGATGACCGCCCTCCAGGCCGGCGCCGCCGCACGCGCGCTCGAGATCACGGTCGCCTATCTGAAGGAGCGCCACCAGTTCGGCCGTCCGCTCGGCTCGTTCCAGGCGCTCAAGCACCGGTGCGCCGACCTGCTCGTCCAGACCGAGACCGCACGCACGATGTCCTGGGCGGCAGCCTGGTCCGTTGGACAGCCCGACCAAGGCGTACGGGCGTCGTTGGCCAAGTCCTGGTGCAGCGATGCGTTCTCGCAGGTCGCGGCCGAGATGGTCCAGCTCCACGGCGGCGTGGCCATCACCTGGGAGCACGACGCCCACCTCTACTTCAAGCGCGCCCACGCCACCGCCCAGCTCTTCGGCCGGGCGGCCGAGCACCGGCGCACGGCAGCAACCCACCCCACCACCATCGAGGGAGCCCGATGATCGACAAGACCCTGCCGCTGAGCGAGGTGACCAGCAAGATCGAGTCCGGCATGACGGTCGGGATCGGCGGCTGGGGCTCGCGGCGCAAGCCGATGGCGCTGGTGCGCGAGCTCCTGCGCAGCGACATCACCGACCTGACCGTGGTCGCCTTCGGTGGCCCCGATGTCGGCCTCCTCGCCCGCGCCGGCAAGATCCGCAAGCTCGTCTACGGTTTCGTCTCGCTCGACTCGATCCCGCTCGACCCCAACTTCACCCGCGCCCGCGAGCGGGGTGAGATCCCGGAGACGAGCGAGTACGACGAGGGCATGTTCGTCGCCGGACTCAAGGCGGGCGCCAACCGGCTCTCGTTCCAGCCGATCCGCGCCGGTCTCGGCAGCGACGTACTCATGATGAACCCCGACCTGAAGACGGTGAAGTCGCCCTATGACGACGAGGAGTACGTCGCCGTCCCCGGCCTCCGCCTCGACGTCTCGCTCATCCATCTCAACCGCGCGGACGCCGCGGGCAACGGGCAGTACCTCGGCCCCGACCCCTACTTCGACGACCTCTTCGCGATGGCCGCCGACACCACGATCATGTCCGTGGAGCAGGTCGTCTCGACCGCAGATCTCACCGCCAAGGCCCCGCCCCAGACGCTCCTGGTCCCCCGAATCTTCGTGAACCACGTCGTCGAGACCCCGGGTGGCGCCCACTTCACGCTCTGCGAACCGGACTACGGCCGCGACGAGGCGTTCCAGAAGGCGTACGCCGCTGCCGCCCGCTCCGAGGACGACTGGACGGCCTTCGAGTCCCGATTCCTCTCGGGGGACGAGGCGGCCTACCAGGCAGCAGTCGAGACGTTCACGAACGAGGGAGACACGAAGTGACCGCCGTGACCACGACCGCGACCCGGGCCGACGTCTGTGTCGCCGCCGTCTCCGACGCCTTCAAGGACTCTGGCGAGGTGCTCGCCCACGCCGTCGGGATCGTCCCGGCCATCGGCGTACGTCTGGCCAAGGCCACCCACACCCCGGAGCTCGCGCTCTCGGACGGTGAGGCGTTCATGATGTCCGAGGCTCCCCCGCTCCTGAAGACCGCCGCAGCCGGCGGCACTCCTGAGGCGTGGGTGCCGTTCCGCAGCATCTTCGACATCGTGGCCAGCGGCCGCCGGCACTCGATGATGGGCGCCAGCCAGATCGACCGCCACGGCAACCAGAACATCTCCTCGATCGGCGACTGGCGCCAGCCGAAGCGGCAGTTGATCGGCGTACGCGGCGCTCCGGGCAACACCGTCAACCACCGCGTCGACTACTGGGTCGCCAAGCACTCCGCCCGGATCTTCGTCGACAGCGTCGATGTCATCAGCGGCGTCGGCAACGACCGCGCCACCGGCACCGCCGGACGCTTCCACGACCTCGGCGTCGTCGTCACCAACCTCGCCGTCTTCGGCTACGACGAGTCGGGGCTGATCAAGGTCAGCTCGATCCACCCCGGCGTCACCCCCGAGGAGCTCCAGGAGGCCACCGGCTTCGAGATCGACGCCAGCGATGCGCCGCTCACCCGCGAGCCCACTCCGGAGGAGCTGGCCATCATCGAAGCCGAAGACCCCAAGGGCCTCCGCCACAAAGAAGTCCCCGAATAGGCCTCGCCTACTCGCTGGTGGCGACGATCCCCAACGCCTTCGCAACCTCCCACAGCGTGTCCTCCACGAAGACGTCTTCGCCGTCGAACGCCGCGGTGGCCTGCTCCACGGTCAACGGGTTCAGGCCCACCGCGAGCGCCCATAGCGTTGCCCGCTCAGCAGCCACTCTGCCCAACGGGATCGCCTTCGCAAGACGCTCCCGCGCCACCTCGAACTTCTTGGTATCCGCAGCAGCGAGCTTCGCCTCATCCTCTTCGGACATCGGCGTGCCGTCCTCGTAGAACGGCGCAGATCCAACCTCGGCCACATAGCCGACGTACGAATCCAGATGGAGCACCGTCTGCCACGGGGCTTCATGCCCGATGAACGTCAGGCAAGCCGCGTCGCTGTCCCATACCTCAGCCGACAACAGCGGCACGCCGAACGTTGCCGCGATCGTCCGATCGAAGTCGTCCGGGAGATGGCGACCGAAGTCCCAGGCTGACCAGCCGGCCACGCAACCCGAGATCGGATCTGCCGTTTGGTCGGGATACAGCTCCTTCGGCGATCGCTCCGATGGGTAGTACATGATGGCACCCCAACGACCCACACCAGCCTCCTTGCCAGGTTCAGTGCGGGCAAGGGTGCCACATCACCCGCAGTTCGGGCGGGCGCACTCAGGCGAGGATGCCGGCGTGGAGCAGCTTCAGATACTGCTCCGCGAGCGTCTCAGGAGTGTGCCGACCCCCGGGCCGATACCAGGAGACGGTCGACCAGACGCCGTCCCGGATGAACCGATAGGTCAGCGCCGGGTCGAGCGAGGCCTGGAAGACGCCGGAGGCTTGGCCGGCCTCGATGACCCGGATCCACAGGGCCTCGTTGTCGCGTGAGCGCTCGGCGACGAACTCGAAGCCCTCGACCGTCGCCAGGAACGAGGCCTCGTTCTGGTAGAGCGCGACCGAGAGGCGCTCGCGATGGATCGTCCGGAACGACTCCGCGATCAGGCCGTCGAGGTCGGCCTGAGGGTCGACGCCGGCTTCGACGATCTCGGTGAACCGCGCGTTGAGCCCGTCGAGGAACCCGGACAGCAGCTCGGTCAGCATCGCTTCCTTGGAGCGGAAGTGGTGGTAGAGCGAGCCGGACAGGATCCCGGCGGCATCGGCGATGTCACGTACGGTCGTCTGGGCGAACCCTTTGGTCGCGAACATCTCGGCCGCCAACGTGAGCAGCTCGGCTCGTCGCGACGAGCCCGACGCCGTCCCTCGCCTTCGCGGCACAACCCCCGTGTCAGTCATGGACGAAGCCTACCAAACAAGCAGTTGCTCAACTACGCTTGGCAGGATGACCCCGCGCACGATCCCCGCCCTGATCGAGAAGGCCAAGCAGACCTACGCCGACCACCCGGCGATCGTCGACGGCCCCACGACGCTCACCTACACCGAGCTCGCCGACGCGGCAGACAGGGCCGCGCGTGCCTTCCTCGCCGGCGGCGTACGCAGCGGTGACCGCGTCGCCATCTGGGCGCCCAACCGCTGGGAGTTCCCGGTGGCGGTCCTCGGCGCGCAGACCATCGGGGCGACCGTGGTGCCGCTGAACACCCGCTACAGGGGGCATGAGGCCCGCGAGATCCTCGAGCGGTCCAGGTCCACGGCGCTGATCACGGTCAACGGCTTCCTCGGCACCGACTACGTACAGATGCTGCACGACGCCGGCCCACGCCCGGAGCACCTGCTCACGATCGTCGACCTCGCCGGACAGACAGGCTCAGACGCCGATTCGGCCATCGGCTGGGACGAGTTCCTCGCCAACGGCCAGGAGATCTCCGACGAACGGTTCGAGGGCGCCAGGTCGACCGTCACCCCCGACACCCTCGCCGACCTGCTGTTCACCTCCGGCACGACCGGGAAGCCGAAAGGCGTGATGAGTGCCCAGCGACAGACGATCGGCACCGCCGACGTCTGGGCGCGAGGCGCCAAGCTCACCCCGGAGGACCGCTACGCCATCGTCAACCCGTTCTTCCACGGCTTCGGCTACAAGGCAGGGTTCCTCGCGGCCTTCACCGCGGGGGCGACGATCTACCCGATCGCGACCTACGACCCCGCGCATGCGCTGAAGCTGATCCAGGACGAGCAGATCACGGTCCTCCCCGGCGCTCCCACGATCTTCACCACGCTCATCAACCACCCCGACCTGAAGTCGTACGACCTCTCCTCGCTGCGCTTCGCGATCGCCGGCGCCGCGAGCGTGCCGGAGAGCCTCTTCGCCGACATGCGTGACGTCCTCGGGATCGACGAGGTCAAGGGCGCCTACGGCCTCACCGAGTGCCTGGTCGCGACCACCACCCGCCCCGGCGAGGACCCCGAGCACGTGGCCAAGGTGGTCGGGCCCGCGGTCGAGGGCGTGGAGATCCGCACCGTCACCGCCGCCGGTGAGGACGCGGAACCGGGCGAGGACGGCGAGGTCTGGATCCGCGGCGACAACGTCATGCTCGGCTACTTCGAGAATCCCGACGCCACTGCCGAGGCGATCGACGAGGACGGCTGGCTCCACACCGGCGACATCGGCTTCCTGGACGAGCACGGCTGCCTGAAGATCACCGACCGCATCAAGGACATGTTCACCGTCGGCGGCTTCAACGTCTATCCCGCCGAGGTCGAGAACGCCCTCGCCGAACATCCCGGCATCGTCGAGGCCGCGGTCATCGGCGTCTTGGACGCACGCCTCGGCCAGGTGGGCAAGGCATTCGTCGTCGTACGCGACGGTCTGACCGCCGACGCGATCGACGCCTGGCTCAAGGACCGGCTCGCCAACTACAAGCAGCCGCGGGCCTACGTGCTGGTCGACAGCCTTCCGCGCAACGCCAGCGGCAAGGTCCTCAAGACCGATCTGCGCGACAGCTCGAAGTAACCCCGAAATTGGTGAGACACCTCCCGGCCGGGGGTGTAGGTTTCCGGAGCCCATCTTTACTTCCCCCACGGAGGCTTCAATGCCCCGACGCGCCAAGATCGCGTCCATCTCAGGCATCATCCTCGTCGTCGGTGCCGCGACAGCGGTCGCGCTTCCGACCGCGTTCGATCTCGACCTCGCCCGCCCCGGATCGAGCACGACCGGCTCCCTGGCCGCCTTCCAGGCGGCCTCGTCGAAGCCGGCGACGCTCCCGGACGGCCCGGTGCAGGCCCACGTCGACGAGATCGACCTGACCACCAAGTCCGGCGAGAAGACCGGCGGCACCACGCTGGCGACCGAGCCGCGCCGGACCGTCCTCACCAGCGTCCCCCAGGACGTCACCGGCTTCGGTGTGGTCGGCATGACCTGGTCCCCGGACAGCGGCATCGACCACGACACCTTGAAGGCCAAGGTCCGCACCAAGACCGACGGCGAATGGTCGAAGTGGCGGCCGATGGAGGTCCACCCCGACGAACACGGCCCCGATGCGGGCAGCGTCGAGGCGAGGGGCAGCCGCGAGGGCACCCGGGAGTTCCTCGTCGGTCACGTCGACAAGGTCCAGACCCGGATCGTCGTCCCGGCAGAAGCCGAGGTGCCCGAGGACCTCGAGCTCGCCGTCATCGAGCCGGGCAAGCCTGACGACACCGTCGAAGAGCTCCCGCAGATCGACACCGGCGAGGGCACGACCAAGGCCCCGTCCACCCACAAGAAGAAGACCGACGCCGACCTCGAGCTCGCGGCCAGCACCTACACCCCCAGCCCCAGGATCTACAGCCGCGCCCAGTGGGGCGCCGACGAGTCACTCCGCGAGCAGGTCGCGCCGACCTACCGCACGATCCGGGGCGGCTTCGTCCACCACACCGCCGGCACCAACGACTACACCGCGGCCGACGTCCCCGGGATCATCCGGGGGATCTACGCCTACCACGTGCAGACCAACGGCTGGCGCGACGTCGGCTACAACTTCTTCATCGACAAGTTCGGCCGCATCTGGGAGGGCCGCAACGGCGGCGTCGCGAGACCGGTCGAGGGAGCCCACACCTCCGGTTACAACACCGACAGCTTCGCCGCCTCCGCGCTCGGCAACTTCGAGACCGTCCAGCCGACTCCCGAGCTGATCCAGGCCTACGGCGCTCTCTACGCCTGGAAGCTCTCCCTCCACGGCGTCAGCGCCGGAGCCACCAACGTCAAGATCGGCAGCACGACGTTCTCGCACGCGATCAAGGGCCACCGCGACGCGGGCCAGACCCTGTGCCCGGGCGAGCACCTCTACGCCAAGATCCCCGCGATCCGTACGTTGTCCGCCAGCCTCCAGAAGAGCTGGGCCGGACGCGATCTGGAGTCCAACATCGCCGGCACCAGCCACTCCGACCTCGTCGCGCGACGGAAGTCCGACGGCAAGGTCTTCACGATGCGTACGGGCGGGTTCGCCGGGTTCGACGCCACCAAGGCGTCCACGACCTTCGGCAGCACGGTCCGCGCCCAGGTCGTCACCCCGGACATCACCGGCGATGGCAAGGCCGACCTGATCCAGATCCGCAAGAACGGCTCGGCGGGCATCCGCAAGGGGCGCGGCAACGGCACCTTCGCGCCGGTCTACAAGAACCTCCCCTACACCAAGTTCCGCGGCGTATCGCTGATCACCGCTGTCGGCAACATCGGTGGCACCCGGCACAACGACCTCGTCGGCAAGTCGTCGACCGGCAAGCTGGTGCGGTTCTACGGCAACGGCGCCGGCGGCTTCGACCGCAAGACGACCACCCGTTCGCTGAGCGGGTTCGCACTCCTGGCCGCCACCGGAGACGTCAACCGCGACGGCAGGCGCGACCTGATCGGCCGCAAGTCCGGGGCGCTCTACTACCTCAAGGGCACCGGCCGAGGCACCTTCACCACCGCCGTACGCATTCCCGCCCGTAGCCCGTCATGGTCGTCGCTGGTCCAGATCAGCGGGTACGGCGACTTCACCGGCGACGGCCGCGGCGACCTGATCGGTCGCGACAGGTCCGGGCGCGGCTGGGTCTACCCCGCCCGCGGCTCGGGCTTCGGCAAGCCGCTGGGCCCGTACGCCGGGGTGAACCGAACCCTCGTCGGCGCGGCCAACCTCACCGGCAACCGCCTGCCCGACTTGATGATGAAGCGCGGATCGACGCTCTACGTCAAGCCCAACAACGGCCGCCTCAACCTCGCCAAGCCGATCTACTCCGGACTGCGGCTCACCTCGGCCAAGATCCTGATGAACGCCGGCGACTGGAACCGCGACGGCAAGGGCGACCTCCTCGCCAAGCTCTCCGACGGCACACTGCGGCTCTACCGCGGCAACGGCAGAGGCAGCTTCTCCAGCGGTGTCGTGGTCGCCAGCGGACTGGGTTCGGTCGGCGTGCTCGACGCCGTCGGCGACGTCACCGGCGACGGCTACCCCGACGTGATGGGCCGCACCTCCGACGGAAGGATCAAGCTCTGGCCAGGTAAGGGCACCAGCAAGGTCGGCGCCTCGATCGTGATGCGTTCCTCCGCCTCCGGCGCCCGCCTGGTCGGGGTCGGCCGCTGGAACTCCGGCAACACCCCGGACGTGCTCTTCGTCAACGGCAGCTCTCTGGTCGTCCACGAGAGCAACGGCCCCGGCGGCCTGGTCTCCTACCGGACCCTGTCGGTCAACCTCTCTGGCTACAACGCGGTTCTCGGTGTCCGGGACCTGCGCGGCGGCGCCGGTGGCGACCTGCTCGCCCGTTCGGGTGGCAATCTCTATGCCTTCCAGCGAGGGACCGGCGGCACGAGCGTGACCCGCACCTACCTCGGCGAGCTGTCGACGGGCTACGACCTGCTCGGCTGACCAGCAGACTGCGAAGGCCCGGGGCGGTGACGCCACGGGCCTTCGTACGTTCTCGGACGCTAAGACGTTGCCCGACGCTCCAGGTTGACCCGGATCGCCTTCTCAGCGAGGTCGGAGCCGGCGGAGGCGTACAGGTTCAGGACGGCGTGGGCGCCGCGCTTCTTGAGCTCGTCGCGCTCCTCGGGCCGCAGTGCGATCGCGGCCACGGTGCCGGTGAACCCGAGCTTGCGGAGGAGGTCCATCGCGAGCAGGTTGTCGCCGTGGAACGGCATGGTGAGGACGACCAGCTCCATGCCGGCGCCCTTCTTGACCCGCTCCCAGAAGTCCTGGTCGGTCGCGTCGGCCTCGACGACAGCGAAACCCTCCGCCTTGAGCGAGTCGGCCCGCAGCGAGTCGTGCTCGATCCCCAGCACCTGATAGCCCTGGGTCTGGCAGAGCTCCTCGTAGGTCGTACGCCCCACCCGGCCCATGCCGACCACCAGCGCCTTGGCGCCATCGAGGTTGATCGGCCGGTCGGCCTCCTGGAGCCGCGCAGACCTCCGCTCCGGCAACGCGCGGTTGAGCAGGTTGATGAACCTCGCGGCGTACGCGTTGAAGACAGCGGCCACCAGGAACGAGAGCGCGGTAGCCACCGCGAGGACGGTCTGCCACTCGGCCGACGCCATCCCGGTCGCGGAGGCGATGACGATCACGATCAGCCCGAACTCGGAGTAGTTGGTCAGCGTGAACGAGGCCAGGGTCGCGGTGCGGTAGCGCAGCCCCATGAACGCGAAGATCACGATGTAGGCGGCGGCCTGGAGCGGCAGCAGGATCTGCAGCACGGCGGCGAGCGCGAAGTCCTCGAGCGATGGCACGCCGGTCAGCCCGATGCTCAGGAAGAAGGCGATGAGCAGGAGCTCCTTGGTGCTGAACAGCACCTTGGACAGCGCCGGCGCCTTGGCGTGCGACCCCAGGAGTATGCCGATCACGAGGGCCCCGAGGTCGCCCTTGAGTCCGACGGTCTCGAAGAGCCAGTAGCCCGGCACGAGCGCCATCGCCAGGCCGAAGAGCGCGGTCAGCTCGGTGGAGGTGATCCGGTCCCACATCCGGTGGGCGAGCCAGGCGCCGGGGAGGAGCAGCACCAGCGCGAAGACCCACGGCGAGGGCCAGTGGCCCTTGGAGATGGTCAGGAACGCCACCGCGACGATGTCCTGCATGATCAGCACACCGATGGCGATCCGGCCGTAGAGGGTGTTGTTGTCGTGACGCTCGTCGAGAACCTTGATCGCGAAGACGGTCGAGGAGAACGAGAGGACGAATGCGATCAGCGCCATCTCACCGAGGTCGGCATCGGCGACGAGCGCGAAGCCGAGCGGCGCGATGCCGGCCAGCAGCCCCACCCCGACGATGACGCTGAAGCCCAGGTGGGCGAAGGTGCTCAGCCAGACGTCGGGCCGGAGCAGCGACCTGACGTCGAGCTTGAGCCCGATGCCGAACAGGAGCAGCGTGACGCCGAGGTCGGCCAGCGTGTGCAGCCCCTCCAGCTCGCCGACGCCGGCGGCATGCAGCCCGAACCCGGCGGCGAGGAAGCCGACCAGCGGCGGGAGCCTGAGGAACATCGCGACCAGCCCCGCTCCGAGTGCGACGAGCAGATAGAGCGCGGTCAGCGACATATTGGACTTTCCCCCACGTGAAACTCGACGTTTCCGACCTGCGAACGATACCGCGTGATACCACCTCCGGTTACGCTGGGTCCATGGCAATGACTCTGCGACTCAGCGAGGCCGACGACCGGCTGCTGTCCGACCGCGCCCGGACGGAGAACCGGTCCAAGCAGGAGATCGCCCGCGAAGCCATCCGCGCCTACCTCAACGACCACGACCGGCGCGTCGAGGACCTCGAGGACGATCTCGCCATCGCGCGCTACTCCCTGCGCCGCGAGCTCAACGAGGTCAGCTACACCCCGCACACCGAGGCTCGCCGCGCCCTCGGCCTCGACCGTCCCGTCGGCGAGTGACCCTGCCGGTGACCTACCAAGTCGTCTGGGCCGACGAAGCGCTGCGGTCGGCCGAGGCGTACGTTGACGACGATCCCATCGGCCTGATCCAGGTCTTCGACACCATCGACACCCTGGCCGAGACCCCTCGTGATGTGGGCGCCTACGCGTGGGGCAAGGACCGCTACCGCCTCCGCGTCGGCCGCTACCGCATCGTCTACGTGATCGAGGAGCGCCACATCACGGTTGCCGTCATCCACCTGGGGCGCCGGAGCGCCTGACCACCCTGCTGGTCGAGCCGCGACCGGTCGCTGTAACACGTCGTTCGTAGTACTACTCGCCCTTTAGAGAGGGCGAGTAGTACTACGAACGACGTGTTACATGTGGTGCAGCCGCCGCCAGATCAGCCCAGCCGCTCGATCACCAGCGCCATGCCCTGGCCGCCGGCGGCGCACATCGTCTCCAGGCCGTAGCGGCCGCCGGTCTCCTGGAGCCCGTGGAGGAGCGTGGTTGCGAGACGCGCTCCGGTGGAGCCGAAGGGGTGGCCGAGGGCGATCGCACCGCCGTTGACGTTGACCCGCTCGGGGTCGAGACCGATCTGGGCGATGCTGGGCAGCACCTGGGCGGCGAAGGCCTCGTTCATCTCGACCAGGTCGATGTCGTCGGCGGTGAGTCCGGCGCGAGCGAGCGCCTGGCGGGACGCCTCGACCGGCCCGAGCCCCATGATCTCGGGCGAGAGCCCGGAGACTCCGGTCGACACGATCCGGGCCAGCGGCGTGATCCCGAGCTCGGCGGCGCGGGAGTCGCTCATGATCACCAGCGCGGCCGCGCCGTCGTTCAGGGGGCAGCAGTTGCCGGCGGTGATCGTGCCGTTCTCGCGGAAGACCGGCTTGAGGCCGGCGACCTTCTCCAGCGTCACCCCTGCCCGCGGCCCGTCGTCGGTTGAGACGACCTCACCGGACGGCAGCGTCACCGGCGTGATGTCCCGCTCCCAGAAGCCTCGGGCGGCGGCGGCCTCGGCGCGGTTCTGGGAACGTACGCCCCACTCGTCCTGGGCCTCCCGCGTGACGCCGCACATCTCGGCGACGTTCTCGGCGGTCTCACCCATCGCGAGGTGGTAGTCGGGCAGATCGCCGGCCTCACGAGGGTCGGTCCAGGCCTCGCCGGCGGCCACTCGCGCGGCACCGCGCTCGCCCGCCTCGAGGAACTCCTCGGCCTTGGTGTCCGGCATCCCGTCTGCCTTGCCGCGCTCGTAACGGGACACGCACTCCACGCCGGCGGCGACGAACGCGTCCCCTTCGCCCGCGCGGATCGCGTGGAAGGCCATCCGAGTGGTCTGCAGCGACGATGCGCAGTAGCGGTGGACGGTGGTGCCGGGAACGGCGTCCAGACCCAGACGTACGCCGACGACCCGGCCGATGTTGTAGCCCTGCTCCCCCGCGGGCTGGGCGCAGCCCATCATCAGGTCGTCGATCCGCGTCGGGTCCAGCTCCGGGACTGCCGAGAGCGCGCTGCGTAAGATCTGCTCGGCCAGCTCGTCGGGACGCAGGTCCTTCAGCGACCCTTTGAAGGCGCGGCCGATCGGTGAGCGGGCGGCCGAGACGATGACTGCTTCGGGCACGATTTCTCCTCAGGAGTTGGGGGTGTGCTGGAGGAAGGCGGGCCACTCTCCGCCGCCGTCGACGGCGAGGACGGCGCCGGTGATGTGCGCGGCGAGCGGGGAGGCGAGCATGAGGCAGGCGTCGCCGACCTCCTCGGGGGTCGCGAAGACGCCCCGCGGGATGGTCGCGGCCACCGCGGCCCGCTGCTCTTCGGTGCCGTAATGGTCCTCGGACCCCGGCGTGGCGACGAGCCCGCAGGAGATGGCGTTGACGCGTACGTCCGGAGCCCACTCGACCGCGATCGACCCGGTCAGACTCTCGACGGCAGCCTTCGCGGCCCCATAGACCGCGGTCCCCGGGCTTGGCCGCCGTGCCGAGATCGAGCTGATGTTGACGATGGACCCGCGAGAGGCCTTCAACGCCTCGTACGCCGCCTGGCTGACGTAGGCGGTGGCCAGGAAGTTGAGCGCCGAGATCTTCTCGTGGAAGCGCGGCGACGCGGTCGCGAAGTCGGCGTAGGGCGCGCCACCGGCGTTGTTGACGACCACGTCGAGCCGCCCGAGCCGCGAGGTGATCGCGGCGATCCACGCCGCGACCTGCTCGGGATCCCGCACGTCCACCTGGGAGAACACCGGCTTGCGCCCGTCCACGACGGGAAGCTCCGCGGGCTCGGAGCGCCCACAGATCTCCACCTCCGCGCCTGCCGCCAGGAACCGCGCGGCGATCCCGGCGCCCACACCACGGGCGCCGCCGGTCACCGCGACCACCTGGCCGCTGAAGTCGATCTCGACTGCCATGTTCGGCAGTCTAGAGCGGCTACCAAGCAAATGCTAGGTTGATGGTCCCGGTGACCGGATCCGAGTGTCGTGACGTCAGACGCAGTGCACGTCGACCCAGTAGGTGTGATCACCGTTCATGTGCTTCTTGACCTGCACCGGGACGGTGACCGAGCCGTTCGCATCCGGGACGAACGTCTGCCCGGCGTAGTGCACGTCATCGATCTCGCAACCGGTCTGGTCGGCCACCGTGATCTTGTGCAGCCCCGCCTCCGCAGCCTCGACGTGCGCCTCGTGGAAAGCGAGAACCGCCGGGTTGTACTCGGAGTACTTCACGTTGTGCGCACCCAGCGTGTCGGTCCACTCGGCAGCCAGGCCGTCGATGAACGGTCCGCCATGCCGCGAGAACCGGGTGTCGATCTCGACGATCGCCCGGGCCCGGACCTTGAAGTTGTCGGTCTTGCTGTCGGCCGGGACGAAACCGTGCCGGCTGCCCGGAGCGGTGGAGTCGAGCGCGTCGTACGGCGTCAGCCAGACCTTGTACTCGCCACCGTTGTTCGGGGTGTCGAGGAAGGGAAACAGCTGCACGGTGATGCCGGAGTCCTCCGCGTCGGTGCCGGTCGAGTGCGCGCAGGCACCGCTCGGCGCGACGCTGACGAAGCGCCCGCTGGCGTCGACCTCGACCCGGCGACAGGAGACCGGATCGGTGGAGAGCAGCGTCTTGCCGGACGGGTCGGTCACCTGGAAGGCGTAGATCCCGGCCGGCAGACCGGCCGCGTCATCGGGCGCGTTGATGCCCGGGCCGCCGTTGAGATAGACGTCCTGCTTGGCGGCGTAGTGGTTGAGGTTGACAGGCGCACCGGAGACGTCGGTGGTGAAGATCGCTCCGGAGAGCTGCAGCAGAGGCGCAGCCGAGGCCGGCATGGACCACAACGCCGTGGCGGCGACCCCCGCCACAACGGCACAGACGAGCTTTCTGATCATTGGTTCCCCCTCAGGTAGGTCGGACTTCGAGTCTTCGACGCAACCGGGTCCCGACCCGGCACGGTGCGCGGGTATCACCTGAACCGGGTAGTCCGCCTGGCGTGTGGGATCGGCCACCTCGATGCCGACGGCGGAATACCGGAGAGTCCCTCCGCATTGCGCAAGGAGTGGACCGAGGCCATCGGGCCCGGCAGACCTGAGAGGAACCATTCTTGTGAGCACGACCGCCGTCGACACCTTCACGGACGTGATCCGATCCCGCCGCTCCGCGCGGGCCTTCCTGCCCGATCCGGTGCCCGCCGACGAGATCCGTGGCGTGCTCGAGGACGCCCAGCGCGCCCCGTCGCACAGCAACACCCAGCCCTGGACGGTCCACATCTTCTCCGGTGACGCTCGCGACCGCCTCAGCGAGGCGATGCTGAAGGCGTTCGAGGCCGGCCAGATGACCCCCGACTTCACCACGACGTACGGGGACGGCGACAACGTCCACGTCCAGCGCTCACAGCACGCCGGGGCCACCCTCTACGGCGCCCTGGGCATCGCCCGGGACGACCAGGAAGGACGCACCAAGGCCGTCGCCGAGAACCTTCGCTTCTACGGGGCGCCCCACGTGGCCCTGCTCTTCGTGCCTCAGCTCGGCGACGTCGTACGCGCCGCCAACGATGTCGGCATGTACGCCCAGAACTTCCTGCTCTCCCTCACCGCCCGCGGGTACCACGGCGTCCCCCAGGGCATGCACGGCCTGTTCGCCGAGACCGTCCGCGACCACCTCGGCCTGCCGGCCGACCTCAAGCTGCTCTACGGCATCTCCTTCGGCACCGCCGACCCCGACGCCTCGGTGAACCGCGTCGACATCGGCCGCGCCCCGCTCGACGAGCACATCGTCCTGCACGACACCTTGCTCTGAGCCTCCGCGACGAGCTGTGACGCGAGCTGTAACACGTCGTTCGTAGGTCTTCTCGCCCTATCAGAACGACCGGATAGTCCTACGAACGACGTGTTACACGCGCGCTGGCCGCCGCTCAGCCCGCAGCGACCGCCCCGCGGATCTCCGCCACCGACGTACGCTGCGCCCGCCCGGCCGCGAAGACGCTGACCGCGAGCGCGAGCAGGAGCCACAGCACCAGGCCGGCGAGCGACGCACCCGCTGCCGCACCGCTCTGCGCGACCGCAACCCCGCGCAGCGCCTCGGCGGCGAGCGGGACCGGAAGGATCCCGGCGAGCGTGCCGAACGGCTCGGCGGCGGTGGCAACCGGCAGCAGTCCACCGAGCGAGACCAGCTGCAGGGCGAGGAAGACCAGCGAGAACAGCCAGCCCCGACGCCGGCCGGCGAGCGCGACGGCAGCCTGGTGGACCGCGACGAACACAGCTGCAGCGAGCGCCGCGATCCCAGCCGTGGCGACAGGCTGGTCGAGGTCGGCGCCGAGCGCACCGACCACCACGACGATGAGCAGCGCCTGCACCAGTCCGACGACCACCGCCGGCCAAAGGCCGAGCAAGGCGAGCCGACGAGCCGGCAGCGCCTCCCGCAGCCGCCTGGCGGGGAAGGCCGAACGCAACAGATAGATCGCGAACGCACCCAGCCACAGCGCCAGCGCGATCACCGCCGGTGCCAGCCGGGTCGCCCCCGAGGTGGCGGTCTCCGAGGCGACCGAGACCTGCACCGGGTCGGCGACGACTTCCGCCTGCTTCTCACCCGGGACCGCGATCTGCGAGGCACCCTCATCGAGCCCGGAGGCCAACGAGGACGCACCCTCGGTCAGCGAGGAGGTCCCGGCGGACAGGTCGTCAGCACCCGAGGCCAGCGAGGCCGATCCGCTCTCGAGCTGCTTCGTGCCGGAGGCGAGCTGATCAGTACCGGAGGCCAGCGAGGCGGCGCCGTCGTTCGCCTTGCCGAGACCGCCCTCGAGCTCACGCGCCCCGGCAGCGAGCCGGGCGTTGGCGTCGGCGACCTGCGACGCTCCGGACGCGACCTTCCCGGCCCCGACCGCCGCCGTCGAGATCCCTCCGGTCAGCTCAGGCGCCGCCTGCGACAGCGCCGAAGCACCCGAGGCGACCTCGGCCGCGCCTGCGGCGAGCTGGTCGGCCTGCCCACCACCGGATCCGACCGCCGCCCCGGTGGCGCCGCACAGCTGTGGCTTGGAGGCCGCGAGCAGCGGGTCGCTCGCGCACGCCTGCGCCCAGCCCTTGGCGAGCTGGGTGTAGCCGTCCACGCCCTCCGACACCTGCGTGGCGCCGGTCGCGAGCGCCGAGGCCTGCGACGGGAGCTCCGCGGTCGAGCTCTCGAGCCGACCGAGGCCACCGGCGAGCGAGTCGGCCCCGGCGGCCAGCGAGGAGGCACCCTTCGAAGCCTTCCCGGCACCCCTCGCCAACGAGTCCGCCCCGCTGTAGAGCCGACCGAGACCACCCGCGAGCGAGTCGGCCCCGCCCGCGACCTGCGCGGCACCATCGGCCGCCCCGGAGGCACCGGAGCTGAGCGACCTGGCGCCGTCGGCGACCTTCCCCGCACCCGAGTCGGCGGCGGAGGTTCCGTCGGCGAGCTGGTCGGCGCCGTCAGCAGCCGAGGTCAGGCTGGACTTGAGCTTCCCGGTCTGGTCGCGGACACCGTCGAGATAGGTGGTGGTGACCGTACGTCCCAGGGTCGATGCCGACTGCCGCGCGACCTGCCGCGCGATCCCGGCGGTCACCTCGCTCGAGGCGTCGGACGCCTCCACTCTCACCCGACCGGCGCTGGGGTCGCTCCCCTGCACCCCGGACAGCGTCTTGGACAGATCCTCCGGGATCGTGATCACCGCCGCGTACGTCCCATCGGCGTAGCCCGAGCGCGCGTCCTCCTCGTCGGTGAGCTCCCAGCCGAGCGTGGGGCTCGACGACTCCGAGGAGGAGACGAGGTCCGCGGCCAGCGCTCTCCCGGCGTAGATCGTCTGCTTGCTCTTCCCGCTTCCCGTCGTCACCGGCTCGTCGAGATTGACCACGGCGGCAGGAACTCGGTCGAGGTTCTCGGTCCGGTCGCCGAGCGCGACGAGCGCGAGCGCCGTCACGACGACCGGCAGCAGGATCGCGGCGGCGATCAGACGGCGGCCGCCCCACCATGATTTCGTACGTTTCATCGGACTGTCTCCAGGTCGGCGACCGGAGCAACGGTGTCAGCGAGCTCGGTCTGAGGTTGGTTGTCTGAGGCCGGCACGGCCCGAGCGATCGCATCCGCGACCTGTGGCACGGCGGGCACCGACGGCATCCCGAGAAGCACCGTGGTGCCTCGCGAGGTCAGCGCGGACAGGGCGGCGATCTGGCCGCTGTCGAGCGAGGTGGGGCTGTCGATCGCGACCAGCGCCGGCACCCGTCGGGCCTCTGCGAACCGAAGCGCCTCGGCGACGCTGCCGACGAGAGCCGCCCGGGCGCGTACCGCTCCGGACTCCTCGGGCAGCAGCCGGTCGAGCACCACCAGCTGCCCCGAGAACCCGAGCCGGCCGGTGAGGGCCGCGAGCGCAGCAGAGCGCGCCACGGGATCGGGCCCGTGGACGACGCCGATCCCGGCCGGCCGAAGCGTCAGGTCGAGCGGAGCGAGCGCACCGGAGACGGCGACGTGCCGTGCCCGAACCGCGACCTCGCCGTGCGAGTCCACGAAGTCGGCGTGCTCGAGGTGGTGGACGAGCGCCTCGCCCTCGATGTCGAGGACCGGCATCCGGCGGTCCAGCCAGCGCGGCAGCCACCAGGCCCGGCGCCCGAGCAGGGCGAGCACCGCCGGCACCAGCGTCATTCGCACCAGGAACGCATCGATGAGCACACCCACGGTGAGACCGAGCGCCATCGGTTTCACGATCGGGTCCCCGTTGGGGACGAAGGCCGCAAAGACGGCGATCATGATGATCGCCGCGGCGGTGACGACGCGCGCGCTGGCGGTGAACCCGGTGTCGACGGAGCGCCGCGCATCCCCGGTGTGGACGAAGTCCTCCCGCATCCGGGAGACCAGGAACACCTCGTAGTCCATCGCGAGCCCGAAGAGCACGCCCATCAGGATGATCGGGAAGAACGCGATCACCGGGCCGACCTTGGCGACGTTGAACAGGTCGGCGCCCCAGCCCCACTCGAAGACCGCAGCGACGACGCCGAACGATGCCGCCACCGACAGCACATAGCCGAGCGTCGCCTTCAACGGGACCGCGATCGAGCGGAACACGATCGTCAGCAGGATCAGCGACAGCCCGACGACGACCGCGCCGAACGGCAGGATCGCGCCGGAGAGGCGGTCGCTGACGTCGATGGCGACCGCCGTCTGCCCGGTGACCATGACGTCCTCGATCCCGAACCGCTTCTCCAGGTCAGCCGAGTCCGCGCGGATCTCCTCGACCAGCGCGGCGGTCGCCGGGTCGCTCTTCTCGGTGGTCGGGTAGATCACCACGAGCCCGAGGTCGGCGGTCCGGTTCGGGGTGGCCAGGGCGACCTTCTGGACGCCGTCATGATCCCCGAGCGCCTTGCCGAGATCGTCCACCACGCCGATCGGGTCGGTGGTGTCGATGATGTCCGCGGTCACGAACAGCGGCGCGTTGTACCCCGGCCCGAAGTCACGGCTGATCAGGTCGTACGTCTCCCGCTCGCTGCTGCCCGGCTCGGCGCTGCCGTTGTCGCTCAGCCCCAGCGCGAGGTCGCGCGCCGGGATCGCCAGGACGGCGATGATCAGCAGGGAGATCACGACGGTGACCACCGGCATCCTGGTCACCAGTCGCACCCAGCGGGCTCCGAGAGTGATGGCGTGAGGCCGCCCCTCCGCGGCAGCCTCACGCCGATGGGCCCGAGACCCAAACTTCGGCCGCAACCGCTCCCCCGCGAGCGCGAGGAGAGCCGGCACGGCGGTGAGCGCGACGAGCACCGCGACCAGGACGGCCGCGGCCGCTGCGTACCCCATCACCGCCAGGAACGGGATGCCCGCGACCACCAGGCCGCACAGCGCGATGATGACCGTGACGCCAGCGAAGATGACCGCGCTTCCCGCGGTCGCGACCGCTCGGGCGATCGACTCCTCCACACCGAGACCGGTGGCCAGCTGGCTGCGGTGGCGGGCGATCACGAACAGCGCGTAGTCGATACCGACCGCGAGCCCGATCATCAGCGCGAGAGTCGGGGTCGTGGCCGAGATCGTGGTGACCGCGGCGACGGAGAAGATCCCGGCCATCGCGATCGCCACCCCGAGCAGCGCGGTCAGGATCGGCAGGCCGGCTGCCAGCAACGACCCGAACGTGATCGCGAGGACCAGCAGGGCGATCAGCAGACCGATCGCCTCGGTCGCGCTGACGTGCACCCCCGTGACGGAGTACGCATCCCCGCCGATGTGGAGCTCGACCGGAGACCCCTCCGGCAGCTCCGCGGCCTCCTCCAGCTCGTCGGTCACCCGCTCGGGGAGCTCGTCGAGACCGAGGTCGAACTGCACCGTCGCCAGCGCATCGCGGCCGTCGTCGCTCACCGTCCGGCTCTCCGACGCCAGCGGGTCGGTGACCGTCGCGACGTGGTCCACCTTCTCGACCTCGGCGAGCACGTCGGCGATCTCGCGCCGATGATCCTGGATCTTCTGCCCCTCGGGAGCCACGAAGACCAGCTGCGCCGAGGTCCCGGAGACCTCGGGGAAGCGCTGCGTGAGCGCGTCCAGGCCCTGCTGGGACTCCGTGCCAGGGATCGTGAAGTCGTTCTGAAGCTTGCCGCCGAGCGAGACCGTCAGCGCGCCCAGCAGCACGGCGAGCAGGAGCCAGAGGGCCAGCACTGTCTTGGCTCGGCGCGCGACCTGCCGGCCGAGGCGGTAGAGGTAGGAGGACACGTTCGATACATTAACGCATTCAATACGAAAGTGTATCGTCGGTGTATGTGAGGATTGCTACATGACCGAGGTGAAGGCCCCCAGGCGACGTACGAACACCCGCGCGCGACTGCTGGCCGCGGCTGTCGACGTCTTCGTCGAGCGCGGGGCGCGCCGGGTCACCGTCGACGACCTCGTCAGCGCCGCCGGCTACACGCGCGGCGCCTTCTACTCCAACTTCGGCAGCGTCGAGGAGGTGCTTCTCGAGGCGTTCAAGGAGGAGTCCGAGAGGCTGATCGAGGCCGTACGCACCGCCGTCGCCGAGCACAGCGACGCCGACTCGAGCGGATCGCTGATCAGAGCGGCCTTCGACGCGGTCGGCCCCATGCAGGACCGCTGGTACGTCCTGCAGAGCGAGGTGGTGCTGCAGAGCCTGCGCGACCCCGATGCCCGAGAGATCAGCTCGGCGACCTTCACGGCACTCAGCGAGCAGCTCGTCGAGGTGGTCGAGCTCGCGCTCGACCGCCTCGACTGCACCTCCACGATGCCGACCGACCTTCTCGCCCAGACGATGATGGGCGTGTTCCTGCACAGCCTCACGATGCGTACGATCCGGCCCGACGACCCTCGTGCCGACCGACTCCTCGACGACGCGCTCCCCCAGATCCTCGATGGGGTGTCGATCCCGCGAACCTCCGCCTAGGCTGAACCGCGAGTCCCGCTCGGACCGACTCGCAGATCGACTCTCAGGGGGTTGTCAGCATGGGCGCACCGACATGGGTGTGGGTGGTCACCGTGGTCGCGATCGTCGGCCTGCTCGGGTTCGACTACTTCTTCCACGTCCGCAAGGCCCACACACCCACGCTGAAGGAGGCGGCCACCTGGTCGGCGCTCTACGTCGCGATCGCGCTGCTCTTCGGCGTCGGCGTGCTGATCATCGGCGGCGGCGCGATGGGCGGGGAGTACTTCGCCGGCTACATCACCGAGAAGGCGCTCTCGGTCGACAACCTGTTCGTCTTCCTGATCATCATCACCAGCTTTCGGGTGCCGCGCGACGACCAGCAGAAGGTGCTGCTCTTCGGAATCACCTTCTCGCTGATCGCGCGCACCGGGTTCATCTTCGTGGGCGCCGCTCTGATCAACACCTTCGCCTGGGTGTTCTACCTGTTCGGGCTGATCCTGCTGATGACGGCCGGCAACATGCTGAAGCCCGACGACCACTCCGACAAGGAGAACTTCGTCGTCCGCCTGTCCCGGAGACTGTTCCACGTCAGTGAGCACTACGACGGCGACAAGCTCTTCACGGTGGAGAACGGCAAGCGCATCCTGACGCCGATGCTGCTGGTGATGGTGGCCATCGGCGGCACCGACATCCTCTTCGCGCTCGACTCGATCCCTGCGATCTTCGGTCTGACACAGAACGTCTATCTCGTCTTCACCGCGACCGCGTTCTCCCTGCTGGGCCTGCGCCAGCTCTACTTCCTGCTCGACGGCCTCCTCGACCGGCTCATCTTCCTGTCCTACGGGTTGGCCGCGATCCTCGCCTTCATCGGCGTGAAGCTGATCCTGCACGCACTCCACGAGAACAACGTCCCGTTCATCAACGACGGCGACCCCGTGCACGTGGTCGAGATCAGCACCGGCCTGTCCTTGAGCGTCATCCTCGGCGTACTCGTGGTCACCGTCGTCGCCTCTCTCTTCAGCAAGCGCGGCCGGGCCAAGAACGCCATCGCCAACGCCCGCCGGCACGCAGCGTCGTACCTGGACTCGGAGTACACCACCGACCCCGCCGAGCGCGAGCGCATCCACAACGCCCTCCTCGCCGAACGCGACCTCATCGTCTCCCTCGGCCCGGACTACCTGCAGATGGCGCGCGAGGAGACCCCTCTCATGGAGCTCCTCGAACGCGCTCTCGCCAGCCACACCGCCGCCGTCGAGCGCGGCGAGGCATCGTCGGCGGGTCCGCCGAAGATCCTCCGCGAGGAGTAGGGCAGGGCCTCAGGCGACATGGCGGCTCCGGTAGGAGGTCGGCGAGGTGCCGTGGACGCGCTTGAAGGCAGCGCTGAGTGCGAACGGGTTGGCGTAGCCGACGCGGGCGGCGATCGCCGACAGGGTCAGGTCCGTGCCGACCAGCAGGTCTGCCGCCAGAGCGAGCCGCCACCGGGTCAGGTACGCCAGCGGTGGCTCGCCGACCTGCTCGGTGAAGCGTCGCGCCAGAGCGGCTCGCGAGAGACCGACCTGCTCACCGAGACCGGCGACCGTCCAGGGCAGCTCGGGGTGCTGCTCCATCGCCCGCAGCACCGCGGCCACGGCGTCGTCGGCAGGAAGTGCCGGTGAGTCCGCGAGCACCTCCCGGACAGCTTTGACCGCGAGTACGTCCAGCAGCCGGTCGAGCAGAGCCGCCTGTCCGGCCTCCTCACGCACCAGCTCTGTCGACAGCAGGTCGAGAACGGCGGTGTCGAAGCCGCGCAGCACCACGCTGGTCGGCAGCCGGGACAACAGCAGCGAGCCCACCGACGTCTCGCGCTCATAGGTCCCGATGAGCATCACGGTTGCCTCCGGCGAGCGGCTGTTGCCCCACGTGCGTACGCCCAGCGCCAGTTCCTCGGCCAGCAGGGCCCCGTTCGTGTCGATACAGACCTGGCCGGGCAGGATCCGGATGTCGGCGGGACGATCGGCCGAGTCGGCGATGACATAGGTCGCCGGCCCGCGGCACACGATCACATCCCCTGCCGCCACCTCCTGCGGTCCCTCGCAGCCGGTGAAGACCGCCTCGCCGCGTGCTATCGCGATGACCGTGAGCGGCACCTCGTCCTCGGCGGTGATCGACCACTCCCCGGCGAACACCGCCTTCAACAGGAAGGCGGCCTGGGCCCGCGGGCCGTCCATGAGCAGATCGAGTGACGACATGGTGAGACGATAACGCATGGCTACTGGAGCCAAGCGTATTCCATCGTCGCTTTCGCCAGGCCAGATTAGAGGCATGACAACTCTCATCACCGGCGCCACCGGCAAGACCGGCCAGCGCGTCGCCCGCCGTCTGCAGACCCTTGACCACGACGTACGTGCCGTCACCCGGCACTCGGCGCCCCGGTTCGACTGGCACGACCAGACCACCTGGGCCGAGGCCATCGAGGGCTGCGCGTCGGCCTACCTGACCTTCCAGCCCGACCTGGGCCTGCCGGGCGCCGACGAGATCATCGGCGCGTTCGCCGCTCAGGCGGTCGCCGCGGGTTGCGGCCGTCTCGTACTGCTCTCCGGCCGCGGCGAGGACGGTGCCCAGCGAGCCGAGCAGGCCGTGATGGCCTCAGGCGCCGAGTGGACGATCCTGCGTTCGGCCTTCTTCGTGCAGAACTTCACCGAAGGTGCGTTCGCGGACGAGCTCGCGGCCGGGTCGTTCACCATGGTCGAGCACACCGCCGCCGAGCCGTTCGTCGACGCCGACGACATCGCCGACGTCGCCGTCGCGACCCTCCTCGACAAGGGCTACGTCGGCGGGGTCCTGGAGCTCACCGGGCCTCGACTGCTCACCTTCGAGGAGGCCGCGCACGCCATCGGCGGGCCCACCGTCACGTACCGCTCCATGCCCACGGAGGACTACGTCTCGGTCCTGACCGCGGCCGGGTTGCCGACGCCCGACGCGGCTGGACTGGCGTACCTGTTCGAAGAGGTTCTCGACGGACGCAACGCATACGTGACCGGCGACGTCGAGGCAGTCCTGGGCCGCGCTGCTCGAAGCATCGATGATCTCGACCGGGGTGATCAGTCATGAGCGAGGTCGTACTCACCGGCGCGAGGCTGCTCAACGGCGTCACCGCCGGCGTCTACATCGCCTTCCTTGTCGCATTCATGCCGGCGCTGCACGGCCAGCCTGACGATGTCTACGCCCGGGTGGTGAACCGGCTCAACGTGGTCATCGTCAACCCGGTGTTCCTGGCCTTCTTCCTGGGCGCCCCGCTACTGGCCCTGATGCTCCTCGGATGGCACCGGAGCCCCCTCGCCATCACCGCCGCCTGCCTCGCCGTCGCTGCCGTCGTCATCACCTTCGCGGCGAACCTGCCATTGAACGACGCCCTGGCGAACGGCGGCTCCGTGTCCTCGTTCGAGAGGCCGTGGCTGATCTTCCACACGCTACGAACCCTCGCCGCAACCGGTGCCTTCGTTCTTCTCAGCCTGCCCGGGGCCGTCACCCGGATATCGGGCTAGCAGCAGACGACCTGCTGCACCTTGAACAGGGTGTCCTCTTGGCGCTGCATGTTGACGTAGCCCTGGTCCACCCAGACCACCCGGAAGAGCCCGTCCCCGAGATCCTCGACCCGCCGCTCGCCGCCGGCGTCGAGGTCTTCGAGGATGTGGTAGTAGAAACCGTCGCCGCCGTTGGCGTCATCGGTACAGTCCCACCCGGCCGGGTCGTCGAGGTCGGGCATGTAGAGGCCAGCGGCCTCGCAGTCACCTGCCTGGAGCGCGTCGACGAACCGGACGGCCGCGGTCTCCGCGCCGCTGACCGGCTTCCCGGCCGCCGTCTCCGCGGCGTTGGCCGGATCCTCCGCCGGACCGCCGCGCGCCACGAACCAGGTCGCCGCACCGACAAGCACCAGCGCGACACCGACGGCGGCAGCGATGAGGACGCCGTTGCGTCGCCGGCGCGCGGGCGGCGCCTGCGTCGGCTGCGTCGCTTGCGGCTGCGTCGAGGACGGCGACCGGAGCACGGTCTGCGCCTCTGAAGGAGGAGGTACGACGACTGCCCGCCCCTCGGCCGCAGCGGTGAGCGCTGCGGCGAAGCTCCCCGCGTCCGGCCAGCGGTCCTCGGCCCTCGGCTCCAGGGCGCGCATGATCACCGCGGACACCGCTGCCGGCACGGGCGCGACCGTGCCGAGGTCGGGAACGCGGGATACGACCGTCAAAGCCGGCGCCGGTGAGCGGCCCGCGAACATCGCCCACGCCACCGCGCCCAGGCTGCGTACGTCGGCACGATGATCGATCGGCAGCGACTCGTCGAACTGCTCGGGCGCCATGTAGGCGGGCGTCCCGATCTGCCGGGTCACCTCCGAGTGCTGGTCGAGCGCGCGGGCCACGCCGAGATCGGCGACCATTGCGCGCAGCCGACCGTCGGACCCGCCGGTGAGCAGGATGTTGGCCGGCTTCACGTCGCGATGGATGACCGAGAGGGCGTGCAGTGCGTCGAGGCCGGACGCGGCCTGTGCCACCACGTCGGCCACCGTCTGCGGCGGCATGCCTTGAGGGTGCTGGGTGATCAGCTCCGCGACGCTCCCCGCGTCGGCGTACGACATCACGAAGTAGGGCGCACCCGACGGGGTCTCGCCGATGTCGTGGACCGAGACGACATGGGGCGAGTCGACCGACCGAAGGAAGCGCGCCTCCTGCAGGAACCGCTCCCGGATGTCAGCCGCCTGAGTCCATTGGGCACTGAGCACCTTCACGGCCACCAGCGAGTCGAGGACCGGGTCTTGGTAGAGCCACACCTCGGCGAATCCGCCGGAACCGAGAGGTTTGACCTGGCGCAGGCGCCCGAGGAGCTGGGGAAGGGTCACCGGGACATTATGGGGCCGAGCCTCAGCCGGTGCGCGCAACCCGTCGATCTCGCCGACCACACTCCGGGCCAGACCGTGTTGGATGCCAAGCGGTCCGCAGTGATCATTGGTCCATGGCGGTCGACATCTCCTCGATACCAGCCGGGCTGCTGCCCGCCGACGGCACGGACTGGAAGTCGGTCACCACCGGAGAGTCGGGCGCCATGGTCCTCCACGACCGTGCCCGTGGACGGTTCGCCAAGCTCGCCCCCGCGGCATACCGGGATGACGTGGCTGCGGAGCGGGACCGGATCACGTGGCTCGGCGAGGCAGGCCTCCCCACTGCGTCTGTCCTCGCATGGCGGTCCAACGACGAAGGCGCGTGCCTGATCACCAGCGCCGTTGCCGGTGTCCCTGCCGACCAGCTCGATGCCGCTGCGCTCCGGCGCGCCTGGTCGGGGATAGCCGCCATCGCACGGGACCTGCACGACCTCCCCACCGCGGACTGTCCCTTCGACAGAGGACTCGCATCGATGATGCCCCTGGCGCGTACGACGGTGGCACAGGGCCGGGTCCAGACCGAGTTCCTGCCGCTACCGCTTCAGCAGGTGCCGCCTGCCCATGTCCTCGGCCAGGTCGAGGACGACCTGCCACGACGCCAACGGCAGGAGGAGGACGAACGCGTCGTCTGCCACGGCGACCTCTGCCTGCCGAACATCCTCATCGACCCCGACACCATGCGGGTGGCTGGACTGATCGACCTGGGCCGTCTCGGCGTCGCCGACCCGTACGCCGACCTCGCGCTGCTGCTGGCCAACGCCCGCGAGACCTGGCCCGACGAGGTCACCGCTCGCGCGGCTGATCATGAGTTCGGCGAGCTGTACGGGATCGACCTGGACGCGGAGAGGCAGCGCTTCTATCTCCTCCTCGACCCGTTGACCTGGCCAGCCTGACGATGGGACCGGGCGGTTGCGACCGGTTCGCCACTACCATCGTCGGATGCAGGCGAAAGAGCTGGTCGGGGTCTACGACGCCGACGGCGGGCTGCTCGGAGAGGCGGCCTACGTGTGGGGGCGCCTTCGCGGCACCCGCCACTGCTCCCTGTGCGACATCACCCACTCGCCACTTCGCCGGAAACCCAGCTGGGACGAGCTCCTTGCTCGACTCCCGGTCCCGTTCACGACACTCCATCTCAACGAGATGCCGGCCGACGTCGCCGACGTGGTCCGTACGGCAGGTGCTCCGGTCGTCCTGGTCCGAACCGATGCCGATCTGACCGTCCTGCTCGATGCGGCGGACCTCGAGCGCGCAGGCGGTGACGTCCAGCGCTTCGAGCAGTTGCTCCGGCTTCGCCTGGAGTCGATCTGAGGCTTCGTCCGAAGCTGGACGCACGGCTCGCTCGGGCCCGTGGCCGCGCCTGAACCAGACTGTCGGCGCGCACGGCTAGAGTCAGACAGGTGAAGACACGATGAGTAAGGATGCAGCCAATCGGGCGATGCGGGAGGCCCGGTATCGCGAGAGGGCGGCCACGCCGACCACTGCCTCGACGCCGGCCCGTCCCGCGGTTCGGCCTGCGAAAGCCCAGTCCGCCAGCCCAGCTCCTCCGCCGTCGCCTACCGAGACACTATGTGGGCACCGTTCGATGAGTGGGCGCACCTGCACACGCGAGCAGGGCCACGAAGCAAAGAGCCACCGCTACTCCTAGCGTTCTGGCACGTGTTGGGTCGTGCCGTCGGGCCAAAGGCGACCGACGGTCACGTCCTCCCACGATGACGCGCTGACACCTGGTGCGAGTGCCGGATGTGAAAAAGAAGAACCGCCCCGTCCCAGCGGTTTGGCTGGTCAAGGGCGGTTTCAAGGTTCTGCGCGCCTGTATGGATTCGAACCCCAAACCTTCTGGTCGCGATCGCGCAGACCGACCTCTCGGCCGATCTCGTCCATCTTCGGTTCAACTCGCAGCTTCTCTGGCTCTGACCAGCGGGAACGCCGACACTCCGGGTTCCTTCGTCGATCAGACTACCCGACGTCTCGGCCACCTTCGAGACTTCTGGCAGCGCCGTCTCAGGGCTGATGTGTGGAGTTGATGTTGACCCCATGGGCGTGGCCGTACCTGACAGGGCCCCGGTCGAAGTGCCGGTGAAGCAGGTGTAGGTCCCACGGCGACACACTCATCTGTCATCCATGGTGCAGGTGTGTCTACTCACTCCTCGAGCCGACATGCGCGAGGCGCATCCGGGAACGTCAACGTGGCAAAGACACTGTCCGTGTACATATCAATCCACAGCGTGACACGTTCGTTCCCAATGGACTTGGTCAGCGTCGTTCTCACTGGCCCGTTCACCCCGTCCCCCGATTCTTCGTGGGAATCGGTTCGATCGGTCCAGCCGCGGGCGACCACCGACTCGACGATCTCGGCATAACCAGCACGAACCTCCGGAACCACCGCATCCAAACTTGGGTATCCATTTCGGGAGGCGTCAGTGGCCCAGTGCTTCTCGGCCGTGAGCTGCACCAACGAACCATCTGACTCGTCAATGGCACACGGCCTGACGCGCGCTGGCTCGTCCGCCGGAATACCGGGTGGATCAGGAAAGGAGTTCAAGTCATCTAGCGCTGGACTCAGAGTCGACTTCCAGACGGAAAGTGCAGCAGCATCAGTGACCACACCTGTACGTTCACGCGTATCGCCTGAAACCTTGGACAGAGCCGTGACAACGAGTACGGTGAAAGCCACCACCGCGCACAAGACGAGCGACGCCCAAACGAACCTGTTTGATGTTCTCCTCAACTTTTGCACTTGCTTCCTCGAAATACTTCGTTCTGCTTAGAACAGTATCCGTACATGTATCCGCATATGAACAGGCTGACTCCATGCCAGTAGAGCTGAACCATGTCGCCACGGTCAGGGAAAATCCGATATACGACGCCGTCATTCCCTTATGCCTCGAGTACCACCCTAGAGCATAGGCATTGTTGGAGAAGTCGCGCTGCGAATCCTTCTTTTTCGGCGCATTGAACTCATGAGCGACTCCCATCGCTCGAGCAGCCTTGGTGCCTACATAATGCGCCGACATCACCATGAACGCGAAGTGCCGGCCGGCATTCTTTTGTGGGCTCTTCCTACTTGATGGCGTCTATTTGTTTCTGTTTAAACTAGAGGGTTCCGGGCCATCGCGTCCCTGAACTCCCATTCCTCAGAGGCCAGGCTCGGGTGTGCCTTGCTTACCGGTTGCGCGCTGCACTGGCAGCCAACTCGAGGCTGCTGACCAGATCGGCAACCGGTAACTTGAACCGAACACCGGCTTGGCGAACAAGATCTACGACGAGCTCAATCCCCACATCTGACCGGTCCTCGGGGAGGGCATCGAGATCGAACACCGCAGACACCTTGCACCGCCCGTTACGACGGGAAAACTTCGGAGGCTCAACGGTGCCATCCATATGCCACGGGAAAATCTCGACATAGACCGACTTGACCTCACCGCTGTCAACGACAGCCTGAAGCGCCTTGTCGCTCTCGACAATCTCCTCCGCACGTTCGAAACCGCGCGCGATGTTGGGCACCCCCCAGTCGGCGACATCGGCTACAACCGAGAAGATCAGCTTCCCGTCGGCCCAATCACCCTCAGGCTCCTCAGCCTCCGCCTCCAAGACCTCCATCAGCTCGAGCCCCCGCTCCACAGGCTCAGGAACGGTCACCACACCAGCAGCGATCGCCTCCGCAGTCCGGTCACGCCCGCCCGCCAAGAGCATCATTGCCGCGGCCAACTTCGCATCCCCGACATAGGAACAACCCTCGCCATCGACGAGATCGACCACCGACACAGCCTCGAGCGTCCTGTCCAGGTGACCCCGAAAGTCCTTGAGCTGTCTCTGCGAGAACAGCCGCAGCATGTTGCGAAACATAGCGAGGTCGTCCGAATCATCGACGCCCGTCGAGAGCAGCTCCCACATGATCCGTGAGCGTGTGAGTTGGGCCCTCATCAGATACAACTCAAGTATTGTCCGGGCGGGCAGTGCCCATGTCTCTTGGCATACTTCCAGATCAAACCAGCCTCGGCCATACGGGCATAGTACCAGCCATAAACGTAGAACTTCGCCGACCATTTGCACTTGCTGCCGTAGTACCTTCCGCATTTGGGCAACTGGCTCGCGGGACGGGACGGACCGTGGCGCGAGATTCCGTACTTGTAGGTGCGCCCTGAACTGACGTTGTAGATCCGATAAACGAGATATCTCGATCCTCGGTGGTTCCATGCGGAAGGTGCGAATGGGTTCGGGAACGGAATCGAGAAGCTTCGTACCTTTACGTTGCAGCCAAATGTGCAGTTTCGAAGCAGGTACCAGGTCAGCATGATGAGGCCCGCAGTAACGGCGAAGATCGCCAGGAGAAAAGCCGCGGCGTCATCGACCCCGGCGATTAGGCCGCTCGTGTCGGAACTGTTGACTGGATCAGCCGGATAGGCGTAGGCGGTTGCGTTTCCTCCGAGCACTCTATCGACGCTGAGGAACGAGCCGGAGATGGGATTGTAGAGGCGAGCTCCCATGAGCGTGAGGCCGCCGAGGTTCGTGGATGCGCGTTGGCTGGACCCGAGGTACCCGTATCGCGAATCTGGTCTGGAACTGCCTGTCACGGCGTTGCCGAACTCGTCAGTTTCGCCGTAGTTCCTTAGGCCTGGTTCTTCCAGGCCGACGGTCGCGACGGTGTCCCCGTGAAGGTTCGCGAGGTTGAGGGTGGCCGTGGTATCTGTGATCGAGGCCACCATGCCGGCGGTTCCGATCGAGACGTATCTCATTGTCGACCACTTGGTTCCCGCGTTGGTCGAGGTACGCACGACGCTCGGGCTGTCCCCGCTTGCGGCGAAGACGAACTGTTCGCGGCTGGTCTCAGCGCCGGCAGTGGTGTTGGTGATGGTGTTGATGCGGCCGGTTGGGTCGAGGCCATAGCGCGTGGTTTTCGCCACCTGCGTGGGGCCGGTGTCGGTTACGCCGTCGCCGTCGGTGTCGGTTCCTGCGGTCTGTACCGTCTGAGTGAGCGACTTGGCCATGTCGTTGGCGTAGTAGGTAGCGCTGAGGGGGCTGACCGAGATGTCGGACCCGTTGGACGTGTCTGCAGCTGGGACAGTTTGAGTGCGGCCAAGGGTGTCGTAGGTGTAGCCGGCGTCGCGGATGCGGCTGGCTGCGTCGTAGGTCGTCGTGTCCGTCGATTTCTCGGTGGTTGTCTGGCATCGGCCGATACCGGAGTCAGGTTCTCCGTCACCATCGGTGTCGGTCCCGGTAGCGGGTGCGTAGGTTGCGAGGCTGGTGCGCTCGGACGTGGCGCTGAATCCGTAGACCCGGCTGGTACATCCGTCGGCTCTGGTGTCTTCGGTCTTGGTGAGTCGACCGAGAGCGTCGTAGGTGTAGGCCTGGGTGGATTCCGGACTAGTTGACTCCACGACACGTCCATCGACGTCGAGTGTGTTGGTGAACTCGAGCAAGTCGCTTCCGTCACCGTTGGTGTACTCGAGCCCGGTGATGGCTCCGGCCTGGTCACGGGTGTAGGCCGCGGTGGTGCCGCCGGGATAGCTGATCTGAGCCGTGCGGTCCGCCGCGTCGTAGGAAAGCTTGAACGGGACAGCTGAGGTGCCGTCGGCCTTGAGAATGCCGGCGTGGACGGTGGTTGCGACGCGGCGGTGCTCCCCTGAGGGCCCGTCGTAGGTGTAGGTGTAGGTGCCTGCTGAGTCGTTGAAGGAAGCGATCTGTCCGTCGACGGTGTAGGACGTAGTTGAGGTGTTCCCCAGCGAGTCGGTGTAGGTGCTCACCCTGCCCCAGGTGTCGTAGGTGGTCGTGATGGTGCCATCAGTGTTGGACTGTGTGGTGGGCATGCCTGTTTTGGGGTCGTACCCGGTGGTCATTGACCGTGAATCGGCCTCGATCCCGCCACCTTGAGTGGTGGTCGTGGTGGTCTGGCTGCGGCCGAGGAGGTCATAGGAAATGGTCGTGGTCCGAGTCGTGGCCCCGGAGCTCTCCGTGACCCGTGTGGGCTGGAGGGCTTCGTCGTACGCGGCGTAGTGGGTCACCGGCATGGTTGGTGCGTCCGTCGTATCTGGCTGCGCTGCGGGACCGCTCTTACAGAGCTGGGCTTCCCAGCCGGCACGTTCGGGGTGACCGGTGACGTCACAGTCGGGATCAGTGCTGTTCTTGGCGTAGTAGGAGAACACGTTGGCGTGCGCGTCGGCACCAGACCCGTCCGCGTTGGCGGCACCGCCTGGCTGCCGGGACTCGATGCGTCGTCCGTCGCTGTCGTGGCGTGTGATCTGGGTCGACCATGTCGGAGCCCCGGTGCTGTCCGAGCCGGTTTGTGTCTTGATCTTGGTCGGCGAGTTGAGCTTCCACCCGCTTCCGTCGCCCTCGACGACGGGATCATAGACGTTGCGGGTGAGGGTGATGTCGTAGTCAGCACTCATGTCTGCGCTCGCGGCGGAGTCGGATTGCTCGACCACAAGGTTGAATGTTGCCTGCCCCTCGGGGAGCGCGGGCTTGTCGTCGCCTCCGAGCTCGGGAGCTTGGTCGTCGTAGACATAGTGGCTGTGGCTTCGATACTGGCCGATGCTGCCGTCCTCGAGAGTGGCGGTGTGGGCAGGACCGTACTCGTCGAGGACACGGTCACCGAGACCTTCATCGCTGCCTTCGGAACCTCCAGCGACCTTGGGTACTGGTCCGTAGACGGTGAACGCGGAAGCATCGAAAGCGACCTGCGAATTGACTGCAGGGTCAGTAGAAGCTGCCAACGCCTGGGCTCGTCCAGCCGCGTCCAACGTTCTGTGAGTGTTGCCGGCGTTGTCGTACCACGTGGTGTCGACCAGCCATTCGCCGTCGCCGCTGCCGTCGTTGGTCACGTTGCCGTGCTTGGCCGTGTTGACGGTTTGGCCAGCGGCGTCTGTGTAGTAAAGCGAGGCGTAGGACAGGTCGGCAGTGCTTGGCGTGCTACTAGGAACACGTTCGGGGCCGAAGACGGCATAGACCTTGGTAGGCGCGGTGTCCTGGCCCCACTTGGACGTTGCGGCTGTACTCATGTCAGGCAGGCCAGCGGTACTTGTGGGCAAACCGTAGGCGATGGTCCAGATTGCCTCGGTGGTGTTCGAGGTGACGTTGGCTGGATCCAGCGGCCTGGACACGCTGGTAAGACGCCCGGTGGAGTCGTAGTCGAACTGCCAGGGTTTCTGGCCAGGTGCGGCCGCGCTCACGAGCAGAGTCCTGCCACCTACTGTGGTGTAGTCGTAGCTGGCACACAGCGCCGTCTTGGCGCCGGCACCGTCAGGGTCAGGCCCGCAGACGTCGACGAGTTGACCAGCGGCGTTGTAGGAGTAGGTGGCCAGGGTGGTGAGCCCTGTGGTGCCTGCGATGCCTCGCTCGATCTTGGTGACCCGTTTGGCATCGTCGGCACCGGTGTAGGAGATCTGCAGCCAACGACACCCGCTGGTCTGCTGAACTGGCGTACAAGTGGCGGCGACCCCAGCCTCAGTCTGGCCGATCCAGGTTGTGCCATCGACACTACCGCTGAACGAGGTGGTACCTCCTCCATTCGCCTTCGCCAAGACCCATTCCTCTGGTTCAGTGCCCGGCGTCGTGTCGGTGGCATCGGGCCGCTTCCAGGTCCATGTCGTGCTCACCTGCTGCGGACGGGTCACCACTACGCTCGATGGGGCCTGAGCCGATGCCGGCGACAGGACGAGACGCGAACCGTCTTCACCACCAGTTGGAACGAACGTAACCGGACCTGTCGGGTTGACAACATCAGCGCTGTTATCTGCCGGGGTGTAGGTCTGGGACGCATTCCCAGCGGTGACAAGGACAAAAGTGGCGTCCTTGGCTCGGTTGTCTACCAGATAGGCGTCGGAGTCACCTTCCGAGAGCAGCTCGGTTGACCAGCCAAGGCCGAACTCACCCGGGCTGGAGGTGGCAGCATCGTAAGAGGAGAACGTACGCCCAACCCCTGCGAGAGTGTCCACAGCATCGGTCTCGCTGAAGGCGACCTCGCCTGTCAAGAGCGCGACGCTGGCCGGTCCGAGATCAGTGGTCGGGAAGTTGTCACCGAACGCAGAGGGAACCAGCTCGACAGGCTGCGCCGGCGTGCAGGCATCTGTCGCCCCGCTGGGATAGCTGAAGCAGACTCGAAGCTCGATATGCGACGGTGCCTTGATCTCGACGGGGTCAGCCTCGGTTCCGGCCGCTGGGTCCGCCTGCGCGGAGGCGTCCCAGTTCAAGGTTCCTGTCGCCGAGGATGCTGAGTCACTGGTGACAGCGCCATCCCACTCACCGCTGCCCTTGGTGACGTCGTCGGCCGTGTTCCATTCGGGTGTCGTGGTCGAGGTGGAGGTGTAGCGCCAGGAAACGGTGGCATCCTCTGCACCCGGAGGTCCTTCGGCAGACACTGGGAACAACCCGGTCGAGCGCGTGTCCTTGTTGGGCAGGACGAAACCGGCAGACCCTACGCCGAACGTGAAGTCGCCAGGGGTGTAGTTGTTCCCGGCTTTGTCGGTCGCGGTGACCTTCAGCATGTGGGAGCCGTTGGCGGGCACCCATGACAGGGACGCATCACCCGAGCTGTTCGCGGTCAGCATCGTGGCGGCACCGCCGTCGCGGACGACGCTGAACGACTTGGTGTCGGTGGACCCGTTGAAGGTGAACGTGTTCGAGGCCGGCCGGTCGGTGCGCCACTGCCCGTTGGTGAACGACGACGCGGTGACCGTAACGTTGGGTTTGACTGTATCGACCGTGAATGTCTTCGAGGCCGAGTAGCTCTTCGACCAGTTGGTTCCGTCGAAGGCGCGTGCCCGCACGGTGTAGGTCGACCCGTTGGTCAGCTTGCCTGTTGGGATCGTGGGGCAGACGTTCGTGCCGTTCGTGACTGCACTCGCTTCGGTTGCAGTCCAGGACCACAACGCTGCCCCGGACGCCGTAGAGCCGGCGTAGACCTCTACCGAGCCCCGCAGCTTCGCACCGGGGTCGGTGTCCGAGACCGTGAAACAGATCTTCGGGGTCGCCGACGTGGCATACGGCGCGGTGCCAGGAGAGACCACCGGCGTGCTAGCTGTACCGGGGTAGGAGTTGTAGGTCACCGACAGCGTCGGGGCCAGGGACGTATCGGTGTAGTTCGCGGACCGGTACCGACGCCAGGAACTGTTGACGTCCTCATCGACGGCCATCAACCGGAGGCCGTAGTTCTTGGTGCCGCTGGCCCAGGCCTGGGCCATGGAGGTCAGATTGAAGGACACATCAGCGGCCGGGCATGACGAGCTGAATCCACGTGCGGTCGACATGTCGGTGTAGTTGGTGGTCGCGCCGTTGGGCTGGTTGCCCCAGGTCAATCCGGACAGGTCCCAGTTCGACGTGAGTCTCGAGGCCCGGATGGCAGATCCCGTGCAGGATCCGGAGTAGAAGTTGCGCAGCTTCATCGAGGCCGAGGTGACGTGGTTGCCGGCCCAGGTCTTATTGCCGCCGTCGAACTTCAGGTACGACCGCGCCGTGTGGGCGCCCAAATCGTTGGTGCCGACACGGAGCTCTTGCGAGCTCACCTGGGAGGTGGTGTAGTCCGGTGTCTGGATCCAGGTGTCAGCGGTCGGGTCGATCGTGAACGACGGATCGACGACGACAGGTCCGGATGCAGCCGCGCTCTTGAGGACCTCGGCAGGGATGCCCAGCCTGATCACAGAGACACCGGTGGCTGTGCCGTTCTTGGACAGGTTTCGGGCGCTGGTCTTCGCCTTATGCACATGCCCTTCATCCGCCGGTTCCCCTGGCGGGGTGGTGCGCTTCGGGGGTTTCTTGCCGCGCGTCTTCAGCGCTTTGGCTGCAGGGTCGAACTCATCGGGTCCCGTGGTGGTGGCGTCCCAGTAGAGCGGCCCCGGCGCCTGCAGCACCGACGTTTCCTTGTCCGTGAGGATCTTGATCCCGCCACTGTCGGTGGTGACCACCTCGACCGGGTCAACCTTCGAGTTCGTCTGCGCGGTCACATCGGTGACCGTCAACCCAAGGTCAAGATCGGTGATACTCGCCTCGGATAGCGCTGTCCCATCCTCTGCCGCTCTCGCCGAGGGTGCCGTCGACTTCTGTGCCGTGGTCTGCGCGGGGTTCAGGACCCACCAGTGCTCGAACCCGATGGCCGATGCGCGGACCACCAGGTCAGCGCTCCACGCCTCATCGGAGGCGACGTCCTTGTACACCGCTGTGTTCTCCGAGACCACAGGCGTCCCGAACTGCACCGGCGACCCGCCGCCGGTACCGGCATCGGCACCACCGGCAGCCAGGTCACCATCCAGACCGAACCGAAGCTCATGACCCGCCTGAGTCAGCGAGGCGAACCAGTCAGTCCCACCCGCGGTGAACGACTGCTCGACCACCGCATGAGCCGGCCGCCACCCGGCCGCGGTGCCCGGAGCCTCGACGAGAGTGGGGTCAACCAGATTCCACTGAGCTGTCCCGTCGGCCCCCGGGGCCCCGTCCTGCACCTGGGTCGGCTCCGATGCCGTCTCCGAGGTCCAACTGCCATCAGGGTTCGCGAACACACGCTCGGACTCACTGCGCTGCGAGATGTCCTCCACGGCCACCCCGGAGGTCCGGGCCGTCACCGAGGCCGACACCGCATCCGGGCGTCCGGGCCGGTCATCGAGATCACCAGGCCCCAACACAGGGTCATCCGCCGCTTGGACCGAAGCTGCCGCCGGCGTTACTGGTATCCACAGACCGACGACCGCCACGGCCAACGACAGGACGCCGACAAGAGCAGCCAATGTCCCTGGACGGACACAACGAGCACGAAAAAAGATGAACGAGTCGACGAATAGGTCAGACCCGCGGTTAGACAGGTGTCGGAGGGCATGGGAAAGCACACCGGGGTGGGGGAGATTCACTGGACTCCTGAAGAATCGAACAATCAGAAACGCATCTCCGACCCCGAGCCGGCGAGCAAGCGGAAACATAAGCCGGCGGGGGTATCGCTCGGCAATTTTCGAGCCCATTGTTAACCGTTTGTATCTCCCGGGATTGTCCTGAAACGAGACTCCAACAACGGCATCCAAACTTGAAGGAAGGGCGCCATCAGATCGCCGCTCTGTCCTCGATCCGTGACTTGGGGCCGAGTGCCAACCACCGCCTCGCCCTGTCGAGCATCTGACGAAACCAGGCGTGGGCGGTACGCAAGGAGTGAGAGGTCACCAGTTTCTGCCCCGACGATGGATGGGGAACTCTTCCGCGCGTCGCGAAAGGCCAGGGTTTGCGGTCGTCGATCCCGTCGCCCTGCGAGGAACTCCGTTGAGCAAGGCGGTCGCCTCACATTCCGGCCCTGACCCCCCTATCAATCGGCGCGGCACGGCCGCGGGATCGGCCGCCACAGGGTCGGCAAACGAATCCGCTCGGTCGCTCCGATCGCAGCCGCACGGCATCTCCCCGCAGCATGCCGAGGTATCGAACGCTGACGATCACTGCCGACACCTGAATCAGCAGGCGCCAGGCACCCTTTCAGCCCTCAAGACCCCGGCACGCATGCTACGCATTTCAGTAGCGAATACTCTCCTGACCTGCAGATTTGCGATTGTCGACGGTTGTTGATGGGCGGTGATTTCGGATGCATGGTGGCGTGGTGGCCTACTGCGGGGCCGCGGCGGATGCCCGCAAGTATCTGGAGCGGGATCGGTCCTCAGCGGATGACTACTACCTGGCCGAGGGCACCGGTCTCGCCCTCCGGTACGTCGCCACTCCGGAGACGGTGCACCTGGCCGGGGTGATGGATGGCGACATCTATGAGCGCTGGGTGGCCGGGTTGCAGATCGATGGCCCGAAGGCTGGGCGTCCGAAGGGGCGGCTGCGGAACGACAAGGCGGCGAACCGGTTCATGGAGTTCACCGTCAACGGCCCCAAGACCTGGTCGCTGGCCGCGGCACAGGAGCCGAAGATCGCCGAAGCCTACGACGCAGCGCAGGAGCGAGCGGCCCAGGAGATCATCGGCTGGCTGGCACGGCACTCCACCACCAGAGTTGGTCCTCGTGGGCGTCAGGTACAGGTGCCGGTGGCCGAGATCGAGGCAGCGGTCATCCGGCACTACACCTCACGCGCCGGCGATCCACACCGCCACCTGCACGTCCAGATCAACACCCGGGTCCTCGCCAAAGTGATGGGCAGCACCGGATGGCGCGGCTTGCACACGATCGGGATGCGCGACGCGATCGCGGCGATCAACGGGATCGGTCACGCCTCGATGATGTGCGACCCCGAGTTCCGCGCCACGCTCGCAGCCCACGGGTTCCATGTCGATCTCGACACCGGCGAGCTCACCGAGCTGACACCGTACGTCTCGGCGTTCTCGGCCCGGTCGCGACAGATCGAGCAGAACATGGACCGCTACGAGGCAAGCTGGCGTCGCGACCACCCCGGGCAGGAACCCGGACCGCGGCTCCTGCAGGCCTGGGACCGGCGCGCCTGGGCCGACGAGCGACCCGACAAGATCGTCCCCACCTCCGGCGCGGACCTGGAGTGTGCCTGGCGGGATCACCTCGCCGACCTCGGCTACCGTCCACCGACACGGCCCGCGACCCTCGAGGTGACCCGGATCGGGCGCCTGCGCCGAATCGAGTTGACCGCGGAGGTACTGACCCGGCTGGGGGCGCGCCGCTCGGCCTGGAACATCGCCGACGTGCGAGGCGAGGTCGAACAGCTGATCGCCGCCGCCGGCGTGATCACCCAGGCTGCCGTCCGTCACGAGCTGACCGAGGACCTCGCCGCCCGCGTCCTGGCAGCTTCCCAGTCGCTGCTGGACCGTGACGACGTCCCCGAGCACGTACGCTCCTTGACCTCACCCCACGTGCTGGCAGTCGAGCATCACCTGACCAGCCGCCTCGCGAAACGCGCCGAATCCGGGTCGCCACCCGCCACTCGGACCGTTTCGGCGATCCAGCGTGACTCGAGCCGACGAGAGCGGCTCACCCGGGAGCAGGTCCTGGCCGCCGCGCATCTGGCCAGCACCGAGGCGCTGGTGGTCGTCGAAGGCGCAGCCGGCACCGGCAAGACCGCGACCCTCGCCGCAACCCAGGCCGCGCTGGCCGACGCCGGCCGCCGGATGCTGGTCGTCGCCCCCACGCTCAAGGCGGCCAAGGTCGCCGCCGGACAAGTCGGCGCCACGTCGTACTCAGCCGCGTGGCTGCTCCACCAGCACGGCTTCCGTTGGGACGACCACGGCCACTGGGCACACGACGCCGCGATTCCAGGACCGGACGCGCGACTGCGGCGCGGTGATCTGCTCGTCGTCGACGAAGCCGGGATGCTCGATCAGGACACCGCGGTCGCACTGATCCACGTCGCCGACGAGACCGGCGCACGCCTGGCACTGATCGGCGACCGCCACCAGCTCCCTGCCGTCGGCCGCGGCGGCGTGCTCGACCTCGCCAGCCGCTACGCCACCAACCGGTGCATCGACCTGGACGGCGTACGCCGTTTCACCGACCCCGGCTACGCCCACCTGAGCCTCCAGATGCGCGCCGGCGACCGGCCCGGTGAGACCTTCGACCAGCTACTGGCCAGGGGCGAGATCGTTATCCACCCCAGCGACGTCGAACGCCTCACCGAGCTGGCGGCACTCGCAATCGGCATGGATCCCTCGGGCCAGAACGGCGAGTGCGTGGTGATCGCCGATACTCGCGAGGCCGCAGCACGGATCAACACCCTCGTGCATCACACCCGCAGGCTCGCCGGCCAGGTCACCGAGGAGATCACCACCAACGCCGGAGAACGCATCGGGATCGGCGACAAGATCGCGACCCGCCGCAACAACCCCGACGCCGACGTCGCCAACCGTGACACCTGGACCGTCACCGGCCGCGACAAGCACGGACTCGTCGTCCACGGCGACGCCGGACGTCGACACCTACCGATGGCCTACGTCCACCACGACGTCGAACTGGCCTACGCAACCACGACCTACGGCATCCAGGGCGCCACTGCGCACGACGCGCACGTTCTGGTCGGGGGCCACACCAGCGCCGCCTCCGCCTATGTCGGCATGACCCGCGGGCGCGACCACAACACCGCACACCTCGTCGCTGACTCCGTCGAGGACGCCCGGCAGCAATGGATCGACATCTTCGGGCATGACCGAGCCGACCTGGGCCCCGCGCGCGCCGCCCGGCGTGCCCTCGAGGACATCGACCGCTACGGCCCCCGGCCAGCCGCACGTCGGCCCCTGCGCCCAGGCGCTCAGGCCGATCCGCTCGCCACGTTTCGACCGGCGCCCGCCACGACGCCGGGGATCGGGCTATGACCTACCGAGGCGTGGCGCGTCAGCGGCGTACTCGATCTCGCCAGTAGCCCGGTCGACGCTTGGCATGAGCCACCGCCACGATCGTCAGCACGTCCTGGTTGACGACGTAGACGACCCGGTACGGAAACCCGGCGACGCCCTTCGCGTGCACCGACGGCTCACGATCCCAGCCCTGCCACCTCGCCCACGCCTCCGGGTCCTCGACTGCGGCGTCGATCGCTGCGCGGACGGCCTGTGCGAAGCGACCACCCAGACCGTCCTCCCGATCGTCGTACCAGTCGACGTCAGCAGCGAACTCAGCCCGAGCTTCCGGATGGAAGTCGAACGCAGACCTCATGCGCTACGAGCAGCCCGCCGAGCGGCGATCTCCGCGAAGACCTGCTCGCCCGAGACCGTCTCGACCCGACCGCTCACCACGTCGTCCACACGCGAGGCGATCTCCTCCGACCACGCCTCCTCGACCGCGTCGTCATCGACGACCTCGACCGACTCCAGCAACCGAAGAGCCACGTCCTTGCGCACCGACGGAGGCAGGTTCAGGCCCGCCTCGAAGAACTCAGATGCGCTCAGCGTCATGTGATCAGTGTACGCAGGCACGACACTCCTGCCACGGTGTTCGCGAACCCGCAAGGCAACCACCACACCCGAGAAGCAGTCGACCCAACGGCTGTCGACGACTGGTGACGGTCAATGACGAGGTGGACCCAGAACACACCTGGTCCTTGAAATTCGCGCCGATCGAGCGGATAGTCGAAGGCATGTTCGACCTGATCGGTGCCGACGTCCCGTGGCGCGATCGCGCCGCGAGCCGGGCTCCGAACGCGCTCGGTGGCGGCCAGCAGCATGGGGCGGAGACGGTGGGGATGATTCATCACCACCGTGAGATCGATGGCTTTGGTCCGGCACATTGCTCGGGAATCTACGGTGCCGATGAATCATCAGCACCGTACGACCTGCGGAAACTCGCGAGAGACACGGGTTCCGAGGGCTCCTCGGAACCAGCGGCCGGTCGCAGCCCATCCGGGGAGAGCGCGGGGAGAGCACGGTTCCGGTGACTCACCGGCACCGCGAGCACGGCACGGTCCGTTTCGAGGATTGACCGGTTCCGGCGCTGCGCCGGAACCGTGCGATCTCAGAAGGGTCTGCGGCTGGCGAGCCGCTGCTGTCGCATGAATCGGCGTACGTCGCCCACGGTGGTGACCAGGCGGCGGCCCAGCTTGAAGAAGTCGGGCCCGGTCCGGTTCTGGCGCCACCAGCGCAGCGTGTTCGGTGAGACCTTGAGGATCTCGGCGACCTCGGCGAAAGTCAGCACCTCCTCTTCGTCGCGGCGGGAGAACGGGATCTGCTCAGTGCTCATCGGAAACCTCCAGTATCTGTTGGGTGCCACCGATGGGTGACGGCGGCTGCAGTAGCCAGGTGCGCGACGCTCCCCGCGGCGAGAGAATTCACTCAGGCCGCGTTCCCCTCGATGCCGTCGTTGTCGGTCGCGGGGTCGATCTCGTCGAGGATCTCGGCCTCCTCCTCGCTCATCGCCCTGGAAAGCAGTCGGGGGTCTGGCCGCTCCGCACGGAGCGTGCGCTGCAGGTGCGCCGTCGGCGTCCGGTCGACGGCCCGGTCCGGCTCGATGTAGTGCCCCTCGGTGACAACAGTCGAGGAGTGCCCGAGGAAGTCGGCGGCGGCGTCCGCCCCCATCGCTCTGGCGACGACAGTCGCCGCGGTGCGTCGATACCAGCGCAGGCTGATCCCGGAATCGGCCAAGCCGGCGAGCACCAGGAACTCACGAAACGTACGTCGGACGTTCGGCGGGCTGAGCACACCACCGCGACGATTCGCGAAGATCGTGCGCTCCGGCTGACCGTCGAGTGCCGCCAGTCGGCGACGAACCACATCGGCCCCGAACTCGGGGACCGGCACGAATCGCTTCGAGGCATGCGTCTTGGGCCGGTCCTGCCGATACGCGCCCTTCCCCTTGCGCTGCACCACGGTCCCCGTGACCTCGATGAGCATCCCCTTCGGCCCGTCGATGACGTCGCAGGGCCTGATGGCGAGCACCTCGCCCGGCCGCATCCCCGTCGCCAGAAGCACCTCGAGGATGTCCCGGACGACTCCATCAGGCTTTGGACCAGGCCGCCCCGGCTCGGTGCGCCATGCGCACGCCGCCTCCCGGATCGCGGCGACCTGCTCCAGCGTCAGCGCCTGCGGTACGCCGGCCGGTCGCGGCAGCGGCGAGGTCCCGTCGACAGGGTTGCGAGCCATCGCGTCGTGCCGCATCGCGAAGCCGAAGAGCTGGTTGAGCAGGGTCCGCGCGGTCCGAGCCTGCGCATACGACGTCTCGTACTGCCTGCGCAGGAACCACTCCACGCGGCTGGTCGTGATCTCGTTGAGGGTGAAGTGCTCGAGCGCCGGACGAACGTGCAGACGAAGGGCATCGCCATAGCGGTCCCGGGTCCCGTCCGCGACGTCCCGGGTCTCGAGCTCGGCCTGCCATAAGTCGACGAGTCGCCCGAAGGGGCTGGTCGAGTCCAGGACGGCACCGGCGCCGAACTGTGGCCGCTGCAGGATGCGCTGCTTCAGCAACGTGACTGCAACCGTCTTGGAGGATCCGGTGGCCGTGGCCTGACGCATCTTGCCGTCGTGGTCGCGCACCCACGTTCCGGCCGTGACCTTCTTGCCCTTCGGCGTCGTCCAGATCTCGCCGTGGGTTCCGATCGTCAGCCGTGGGCGTCCGCCGCTCATCGCGGTTCCTCCGGCGTCCGGCCGGCCATGTGTCGGTCAGCGTCGTCGTGCTCCATCCGCGAGAGCCAGGCCTCGACCTCACGTAGGCGGAAGCGGATCTCGCGGCCGACGCGGAAGCCCCGCGGGCCGCGGCCCTGGCAGCGCAGGTCGTAGATGGTCTGCACGGCGACGTGCAGGTAGGCGGCGAGCTCGGAGATCGACATCACAGCGTTCAGGCCGTGCTCGTCGGTCGCCGATGCGAGGGTCAGGTGTGTGCTCTTGGTGTCCATGCACGGTAGGTGCACGAGACTCGCCAAGCGCCTCGGAAACACGTCGAGGGCCGTCGATGACGACCCCGAAGTGTTGAATATCTGTTGAATCTGCATGTTTGCTCCTCTTCTGAGGAGTGCCGCACATGCCGCTGACCTGCAAAGTCTTGCGCGCCTGTAGGGATTCGAACCCCAAACCTTCTGATCCGTAGTCAGATGCTCTATCCGTTGAGCTACAGGCGCAGTGTTACCGAAGCAACGTGTAGAAGATTAGCGGATGATGGTCCGTGACCAGAAATCGCCACGTGTGAGAGGATCTGGCGCCAGCCACAGCATCGGGGAGGTGGAGCGTGAGCAAGCGTCAACCCACGCCGTCCGGCGAGGAGAAGAACGTGACCGACGGGGACCGCACGCCGATGACGCGTGCGATGCTCGAGGCCAAGAGCATCGAGCTCTTCGAGCTCATCGCGGACAGAGGCGAGATTCCCGCATCAGACTCGCGGATCAGCCAAGGCGGAGAGTTCGCCGACGCACTGACCTCTTTGATAGAGCTCGGACTGGTTCGCCAGGCCGGCGAAGATGACACCAGCTGGGTGCCTGTCGACCCGGCAACCGTCCAGGCACAGATCGTCACGCCGATGACGCAAGAGGGCATCCGACTGCTCCAGGAGTCGGCCGATTGGGCCAACCACTTCACCACGCTGCGTAGCGCGTGGCGACGTTCGGCGCCCAATGACGAGCGTGGCCCCTTCACCTACGTGCATCGCCCCGCCATCCAACCGTTCGTCGACTCGCTCGCCGCAGAGTGCGAGTTCGAGGCGCTCACCGCACAGCCTCAGAACAGGAGAGCTGGCGGGGACGCGCTGGCAGAGGCGATCGCCAAGGAGCAGGCGATGATCGAACGTGGCGTCACTATGCGCACGCTTTACCAACACGCCGCAAGGCGCAGCAGCGAAACCAGGGAGTACGTCTCAGCAGTCGTGGCGGCGGGCGGCGAGGTCCGCACACTCGATGAGTTCTTCAACCGGATTCTGATCTTCGACCGCCGGATCGCAGTCATTCCCAGCCCGGAAGGCGTCGACGTCGCTGTCGCCGTTCGCGAACCGTCTGTCGTCGCCTATCTGGTCGATGTCTTCGAGCGTGCCTGGGAACGAGGGCGGCCGTTCGGACACGGCGACCCGTCCACCCTGAAAGACATCGCCAGCGAGCAGCGGTCGATGACCCTCAGAATGCTGGTCGAAGGGCACTCGGACCCAGCCGCATCAAAGCGACTGGGCGTCAGCCCGAGAACCTACGCCGGCTACGTCGCCGACCTCAAAGAGGAGTTCGGCGTCGATACCCGCTTTCAACTCGGCTACGAGATCGGGCGAAGCGGGTCGAGCGCAATCGATGACAGCTGATGCTGGGGCGGTCAGCCCCAGGTGATGTCCTTCGCCTGGGTCTTGGAGGCTGTGACGCCGGTGAAACCCCAGGTGATGTCCTGCGCCTGGACCGTCTCTCCCTGATCAGCACCGACTCCCCAGGTGATGTCTGCCTGGGTCTGGCCTGCTGGGAACAGCGTGACCACAACCGTCGCCGCCGAGGCCAGCGCGATAGCCGCCGCAGTGCGTACGAGCTTCATGTTCTTACCTTCCTGGTCTCGAGGCCGATGCCGGTGCCGAGAGGCCTACGGAATGATTATTGTGCAGGTTGGGTACTTTCGGGTAACCCATGTTCCGGCGTGCGGACTTTCGCAGTGCGCAAAAATGCAGGTCAGAACGGAGTTTGGCCCCCTTCTGAAGGGGGCCAAACTCGTTGAAACTGGCGGAGGCGGAGGGATTTGAACCCTCGATGGGGTTTAAGCCCCAAACTCGATTAGCAGTCGAGCGCCATAGACCGGACTAGGCGACGCCTCCATACCGCGCGATCAGGCTAGCAACACCTGAGCGCCTGGGACCAATCAGGAGGCGTCGGAGGGCCCTGAGTTGGTGTCGAGGGGCTTGATCGTGGCCTTCAGGTAGCCCTGGATCTCGCGCACGAACTGCTCCCGATCGATGCCGATGATGGTCACGGGGATGGTGGTCGCGCCACCCTTCTTGAGCCGGAGCTCCAGACACGGCGAACCGGCGGGCATCGTGGTCACCGCCTCCTGGATGTCGGCCCAGCGAGCCTCGCGGACTCCGGCCCCACGCACGAACGCGACTCGGTAGCCCTGGGCACTGGCGCGCAGGACGTACGCCTTGTTGCGGAGCCACCAGCCGAAACCGATCACTGCGACGATGCCGAGGACCAGCGGGACGAAGAGCCACGCGAAGTCGATACGTGCCGCGATCACGACAGCCGTGCCGGCGAAGACCAGCAGCGCCAGACCGACCACGGCAGCGCCGAGAAGGCGGGCCTGCACGGTGGGAGCAAGGCGGTAGTAGGTGAGCTCAGCAGATGACACGCCCCCATTGTGGCCGACACGGAGTCCCAGGGCCGCATCGGCTTGCTCCCTGACGTGACCTAGGTCACACTTTACTCATGACAGGTGTGCTTCCCAATATGTCGGATGCTCTTCGGGCCCTGGATACCGCGATCGCTGCTCCTCGCCCCGGTGCCAACGTAGGCCTATGGCGATGGTCGGTGCGTCAACGCCTCGCAGGGGTACGCGAGGCGCTGATGGTCCTCGACACCGGCCAGGAGTGGCGTGCCCTCAGCGATGTCAACGCGCTCCGCGACCGGGGCACGCTGCTGAGCCGGCTCGCCGTCCTCGCCGACGACGTGCTCGACCGCGCCGACATCGAGGATCTGCTCCTCGAGCTGCGGCGGTTGATGATCGATGTGGATCGACACCTGCAGGAGGTCTAGCCTCGCTCGTTTTCACTGGCAGACGGGGCGGGATTCGAACCCGCGGTAGGTCTCCCTACGACCGCTTTCAAGGCGGTTCCGATCGGCCACTCCGGCACCCGTCCATGCGCCCGTAGGCGCGGGAACTGAGTCTAGTAGCCCAGAGCCTCAGGCGCTCAACTCGACGAGGATGTCGCCCTCCTGGACGACATCTCCGGTGGCGACCTTGACCGCCACCACGGTGCCCGGCGTCTCGGCGAGCACCGGGATCTCCATCTTCATCGACTCCAGGAGCATGACGGTGTCCCCAACAGCGACCTTGTCTCCGGGCTGCACTCCGACACTCATGACGTTCGCGACCATCTCGGCAGCGATCGTGGTGGGGGTTCTGCGGTTCATAGCCCGAACCTACGGGTTACCCGAAGGTAGCCCCAGCCAAGAGGCGCCTCAGAGCAGCGCGTGGGTGCGGCCGGGCTCCGGCCGTACGGCGCTGGCCTCGTCGGCCTCACGCGCCGCCCTGCGGCCGCCGCCGGATTGCGTCGAGCCGGTGAGGGCGAGGTCGATGCGGATGATGATGAAGGCGATCGCCAGACCGATGACGATGCTGTAGACGATCGAGAGCGCCGCCTCCGCGAGCCCGACGTCGGGGTTGAGGAAGGTGCTGGCGACCGGCGCGGTGAGCGCGACACCGAAGAGGCAGACCCACCAGCCCTGGCGGCGGCGAGCACGCATGTGGGTGCCCCAGATCAGGGCGGGGACCCCGAAGAGCGCCTGGATCGGGTGCGGGTAGCCACCGAGGTGGATGCGGCACCAGCGCTGCATGTCGTCGATCGAGTCGATCAGGTCGGTGCTGCCGTAGCGGCGCAGCATCTCGGCGTAGATCAGCGTGAGCGCGAGCATCAAGCCGCCGATCCCGACGACGATCGCGCCGCGCCGACCGAGGCCGTGCAAGCCGGCACCGAGGCGGTAGACCGCGAAGAAGGCGATCGCGAGCGAGCAGGCGAGCGTTGCGTACTCGAATCGGGAGACCGTCACGACCGGCTGGAAGCCGAGCGCGGCGAAGCTTCCGAGCGCGGCGATGCCGACGGCGATGAACGCCTCTCGGATCGTCTTCGGGAAGCGACGCGACGGGACCGTGCTCATCACCGCGAGGACCGCTGCGACCGACGCGACCAGAACCGCCGCCCCGGTGCGCAGCGCCTCGTTGTCCACGAGCACCACGACGAGCCCGGCAACCCCAGCCAGCGCGCCGAAGATCAGCGGCCGGCCGCCGGTGCGGTGGGCCAGCGCGAAGGTGAAGGCGGTGCCGACGACGGCGGCGCCGAGGCCGCCGAGGATCTGCGGGCCCAGGTCGAAGGCGCTGACCGCCAGGCCGAGCAGGCCGACGGCGAGCGCGACCAGCCAGATCGCCCGGACGGTGCCGGCGGTCAGGCTCTCGATGATGCCGAGGCCGGCGCGGGCGGCACCGGCTCCGGGGACGCGCGGCTGGGCCAGGAACGAGGTCACCTTGGCCGCCGTGGCAGGGCGATCGGTCGGCTCCGGCTCGTAGGGAGCAGCCGGACCGCGGACCGGCTCGAGGTGGCCGGACTGGTAGGGATCGGACTGGTACGGGGCAGCCTGGTAGGGGTCAGCCGGATAGGCGGGCTGCTGAACGTGGGACGGCGTCTGCGGCGTCTGCGGCGCCTGCGCCAGTCCGGTCATCCCGACATAGGTCCCCGTGGTGGAGTACGCCGGCGTCTGCCGTGCGCTCGGCGGGGGCGCGGACGGCCCGCTCAGCGCGGGCTCAGGCTCCGTGCGGAACCCGGGCGCCGGGTAGCCGCCATAGGGGTCCTCCTCCGGCTCCGTCCGCGCAGCACGTTTGCCGGTGTAGCCGCTCGGCTCGTCCGGCTGCTCCGTCTCGGCGCGGCCGGCGATCCGTCGGCCACCACCCGTGGGAGGAGCCTCCGGGGACGTCTGACGCTCGTCGTACCACGTCTCGTCGGTCCAGCCGTTCGTGCTCCAGCTCTGACCGTTGCTCTGCGATTCGAAGGGCTGACCGGTGCCCGGGCTGGGCTCCTGATAGCCGGACCAGTCGTCGTCCGCCCACTGTCCATACGCCAGCGCCTCGCTCGAGGTGGGCTCGACATAAGCGGGTGTGGGCTCGCTGCGACCGGCTGCACGACGGCCACGCTTGCTCTTGTCAGCGCGACGGCGGGGGGCTCGGTCCATAACAGTCGAGGATACCGGGGAAGGGGTGAACCTAACGAGTCATCGATATCCGTTTACCGCTGTGACGGGGACTTGTTGACCAGGGTCACATTCTGCGGTTGACCAGGGACGGGTTGGTCCGTCGAGCCTCGTCGAGAACGGCCCGGTCGATCGTCGCGGAGATGATCTCGTCGCCGTCTCCGGCCTCGGCCAGCACGTCCCCGAGCGGGTCGACGATCAGCGAGTGTCCGCTGTAGCGCGGCGCGGACTGGGCGGCGGCCGCGATGAAGACGGTGTTCTCGATCGCGCGTGCGCGTAGGAGGGTGCGCCAGTGGTCGACCTTGCGCGGCCCGGCCACCCACGCCGCCGGCAGGACGATCAGCTCGGCGCCCTGCTCGACCAGCCGTCGGGCGAGCTCGGGAAAGCGCAGGTCGTAACAGGTCATCAGGCCGGTCGGCACCCCGCCGACATCGACCATCACCGGCTCGGTCGCACCCGCGACCAGCGCGTCGGACTCCTTGTAGCCGAAGGAGTCGTAGAGATGGATCTTCCGGTACGCCGCCTCCGCCCCGCCCCGCACCAACAACGTGTTGAACGGCCTGCCGTCGGGGTCGCCGCTGGCCTCGAGCATCCCGGCCACAAGGGTGCTCCCGCGCTTCTCCGCCACCCGGGACAGCTCAGTCCCGAAGGGCCCGTCAGGCTCTTCGGCGTACGGGCTCAGGTCAGACCCCGGCTTGCCGAAGTCGCGGGCGAAGACCTCCGGGAAGACGACCAGGTCGCTGCCCTCCGGGGCGAGCTCGTCGAGGAGTGCCCGGTTGGCGTCGGGCTCGAGGCCCGAGGCGTGCTGCACGAGACTGATCCGGAGGCTGTTCCAGGTGGTCATATCTCCAGACTAGAGTCGCCCTGTGAGCGAGCGCCTGCGAGTGAGCCGTCGAATCTGCACGCCGACGCGTCCGTATTCTGGCGCTTGCGCAACGGAGGTGGTGGCGTGACTGCCTGGGACGAATGGGAGCCGTACGCCGCCGTGCTGCTCGCCGGCGGACGTAGCTCTCGCCTCGACGGAGTCGACAAGTCCGGGATCGAGCTCGGTGGACGCACGATGCTGGCCTGGGCGCTGGACGCCGTCGTCGACGCGACCGAGGTCGTCGTCGTGGGCGACCCGGTGAGGACCGAGCGTCCGGTGACCTTCGTCCGCGAGGATCCCCGGTTCGGCGGCCCGGTCGCCGCCCTGCTGACCGGCGTCGACGCGCTCCTGGCCCCGCGGGCGTACGTCGGGGTGATCGCCGTCGACATGCCCTTCCTGCGACCGCGGACGCTGTCGCGGCTGCGGGAGGCGGCATTCGGTCACGACGGCGCGGTCCTCAGCGGGCCCGACGGGCGCCGGCAGCTGGCGCTGGTGCTCTCCGCCGCGCGGCTCGCCGAGGTCCGCCCGGACCACGAGGGGCAGCACGGGATGTCGTTGCGCACGCTGCTGACCGACCTGAAGCTGGTCGAGGTCGCCTCCGAGGCCGACGAGCACCGCGACGTAGACACCTGGACCGACCTGAAGTCGCTCTGAAGTCACTCTGAGGAGTCGCCGCGGCGCCTCACGCGAGCTGTAACACGCGGTTACACCGACTATCCGGTCGTTCACAACAACCGGATAGACCTACGAACGACGTGTTACACGTCGCCAGGGCACAGCTCGCCACTCCCGCAGCCCCCTAGGCTGGGTGGCATGCGAGCCGTCGTAGCCGAGCAGCCCGGAGGGCCCGAGGTCCTCACCGTCACCGACCGCCCCGACCCGGAGCCCGCACCTGGCGAGGTCGTGATCGACGTCGCCGCCGCGGGTCTCAACCGGGCGGACCTGCTCCAGCGGCAGGGCTTCTACCCACCCCCTAAGGGCGCGAGCGACATCATCGGGATGGAGTGCAGCGGTGTCGTCTCCGCAGTCGGCGAAGGTGTCGAGGAGTGGCAGGAGGGCGACGAGGTGTGCGCGCTCCTGGCCGGTGGTGGCTATGCGACGAAGGTGGCCGTCCCGGCCGGTCAGGCGATGCCGGTGCCCGAGGGCATGGACCTGGTCACCGCCGCAGCGCTCCCCGAGGTCGCCACCACCGTGTGGTCCAACGTGTTCATGGTCGGTGGCCTGACCCCTGACGAGACGTTCCTGGTCCACGGCGGCGCCGGCGGGATCGGCACGATGGCGATCCAGCTCGCCAGCCGGCTCGGCGCCCGGGTGATCACCACGGTCGGCTCGGAGGAGAAGGCAGAGTTCGTGAAGGCTCTCGGCGCCGAGGCGGCCATCAACTACAAGGACCAGGACTTCGTCGAGGTCGCCAAGGTCTACGGCGGCGCCGACGTCATCCTCGACAACATGGGCGCGAAGTATCTCGCCCGGAACATCGACGCCCTCAACCCCGAAGGCCGGCTGGTCATCATCGGCATGCAGGGCGGCAGCAAGGCGGAGCTCGACATCAGCGCCCTGCTCCGCAAGCGGGGCGCGGTGATCGCCACCAACCTTCGCGGCCGCCCGGTCGAGCAGAAGGAGACGATCTGCGAAGAGGTCATTGCGCACGTCTGGCCGATGATCGAGGCCGGTGACGTGAAGGCGGTCGTGCAGGACGTACTTCCGCTGGAGGATGCGGCCGAGGCCCACCGGCTCATGGAATCCGGCACGCACACAGGCAAGATCCTGCTGACCACCGGAGGCTAGGGGCTGTTCGAGAACTCGGCGCCTGGCCGGCGCCTTCCGAGTTGTCGAACAGACCCTGGGTAGGGTTGAGCGCATGACGCAGGAGCAGACCGGGGAAGTCGTGGTCATCGGCCCGGACGGGCAGCCGATCTCGGTGCCCGCCCACGTACTCAAGGACGCCACCACGCAGGAGGCCCCCGAGGACGAAGAGCGCGACGTGGCCGACCTCGTGGAGCAGCCCGCGAAGGTGATGCGGATCGGATCGATGATCCGCCAGCTGCTCGAAGAGGTGAAGGCCGCCCCGCTCGACGAGGCCTCCCGCAACCGGCTCCGCGAGATCCACCAGGCGTCGATAAAGGAGCTCGAGTCCGGGCTCGCGCCGGAGCTGGTCGAGGAGCTGGAGCGGCTCTCGCTGCCGTTCACCGAGGAGCAGACCCCCTCCGAGGGTGAGCTCCGGATCGCACAGGCGCAGCTGGTCGGCTGGCTCGAGGGCCTCTTCCACGGCATCCAGACCGCGATCTACGCCCAGCAGGTCGCCGCCCGCGCCCAGTTCGAGCAGATCCGCAAGGGTCTGCCGCCGGGTGTGACCCTATCCGCCGAGGGCCAACCTGCCCCCGGCCAGGGCGGAGCCCAGCAGTCGGGCGCCCAGAACGACCACGGCGACTCCTCCGGCGGGCTCTACCTCTAGGTGAGCGAGCGGATGCTCACCGAGGCACCTCGGTGAGCATTCACGGCAGCGGCCCACCAGCCACGGCGACAACCACCCCGACCGCGGCAGCGAGCAGCAGTGTGAGCACCACCCCGCGCTTCAGCAGCAGCAGGAGTACGCCGGCCGCGGCGAGCACCACCCACTGCCACCACTCGCTCGTCGCCAGCGCCAGCGGGACGGCCGATCCGAGGATCGCACCGATCGCTGCCGGGCCGGCGCCGTCGAGGAACGCGCGAGTGAGCGGCGAGGAGCGCAGCGCCTCGAAGTGCCGCCCGCCGGCGATGACCATCGCGAACGACGGCCCGAAGGCGATGACTACGGCGCCCAGGGCCCCGAGGAGCCCGGCGGCCGCGAACCCGACGACCGCGACCGTGTGGACGACCGGGCCCGGGGTGATCTGCCCGAGCGCGACCGCGTTGAGGAACTCCGCGTCGCTCATCCAGCCGTAGCGATCGACCGCGTCGGACTGCATCAGCGGGATGATCACGAAACCGCCGCCGTAGGACAGCGCGCCGACCTTGAAGGCCGTCCACGCCAGCGGCGCCGCCACCGCGGCGGTGAGTCCGCCCTGGACCAGGAACGGCAGGGTGAGGACGGACTGGAAGGAGTTCGTACGCCACGGCCTCCGCATCGCCACCTCGACGAGCCCGGCGCCGACGAGCACGAGGACGACCCATGCCCCGGTGGTCGCGGCGGCGACCGTCCCGATGACGGCGTAGACGATCCACCGCGGACGCGACGGGGTCCGCTCGAAGGAGGACGGCACCAGCGCCCAGCCCGCCTGGACCGCCACGGCAGCGACCGCCGCACCAGCCCCCGCGCCCGCGCCCAGCACCCATGCGGGCGGGTCACCGAGGAAGAGGGCCGCCAACGCGAGGATCATGACCAGCCCCGGAAGGATGAACGCGAGGCCCCCGACCAGCGCACCGCGAGCGCCTCCGACCCGCCAGGCCGTGAAGATCGCCAGCTGCGTCGAAGAGGGTCCGGGGAGCAGATTGCAGGTCGCGATCGCGTCCTCGAACTCCTCCGGCTCCACCCATCCGCGGCGCTCGACGACGGTCTCGCGCAGCAGCCGGATGTGGGCCGGCGGACCGCCGAACCCGATGACGCCGATCCGGCCCCATTCCCGAGTGATCTCGGCCAACGACGTGGTCATGACGCGCAGCGTACGGGCTGAACATGATGTTTCTCAGATGTGGATATTCCGTAACTCTAAAGTGGCGAAAAGTCGCGTCATGCCCACCCCGCGCCCCCGTCTCTCTCATGTGAAGGCCGCCGACCCGGACGGCCAGCGCCGTTCGCCGAGAAGAGGAAGAACCAATGGCTACCACCACGATCACCGCACGTCACCGCAGTGACCTGACCGCCGTCGAGTCGATCCGCAACAACGTCCTCGACGCCGTCCGCAGCATCCGGAAGAGCGACCCGTCCGAGCACAAGCACCGCGGCGGGTTGCCGCCGGCCGTCGGCAACACGATGTTCGGCGTCGCCGCCGTGGCCGCCGTCGGCATCGTCGCGCTCGGGGCCGTTCGCTGACCATGCGCAACCATCGTCGGTCCGGAGTCCACAGCCTGAGGCTGTGGCTGGCCGCTCTGCGCCGACCGAGGGGGCGGCACAGGGCGCGGCCGGGAGGCCGCTCCACGGACTGAGTGTCGTCGCACGTGCCGATCTGGGGATCCGCACTCGAAGCGACGACGCACACCAGAGATCTCGTCGTACCGGGGGGATGTCGACCAGATCTCGCAAGAACCGCAGCCGACCATCCTGGGGGGGATGGTCGGCTGTGGTGCTGCTGGGGTAAGGCCGTCAGGCCGGTACCGTCGACTCCTCCACGCGTCCGCCATCGGCCGCCTCGACAGGACCGGCCGCTCCCGAGGCGGCCGCGGCGCGGCGTACGTCGGCGTCCGTCCACAGGTCGAGGAGCGACGCCGGCCAGATCGCCTCGTCGGTCGTGGCGAGCTCGGCGCGCGTCCACCAGCGATGGCCGGCCATCGTGAGCAGCTCGACCTCGGTGTGGCCCGCGGTGGAGACCTCGAACTCGGGCACCCAGCACGCGTAGAAGACGTCCTGCTGATCGATGACCACGTCGCTGTAGCCGTGCACGACGGTGCGTCGCATCGTCGGTCCGAGCAGGTCGGCCTCGGTGATCCGCAGGCCGGTCTCCTCCTCGACCTCGCGCACCGCCGCTTCCGCTTCGCTCTCACCCGGGTCGATGCCTCCGCCCGGCGTGATCCACCAGCGCGCCCCCGGGACCCCCGGGTCGGAGTCGGCGAAGAGCAGGATCCGGTCGCGATCGTCGATCAGGAGCACCCGAACAGTGCTGCGGGTACGACGGGGCCGCTCTCCGGGCGCGACCGGGACGAAGGTGTGTGGAGAGACTTCCTCGGAACTCATGATCCCATCCTCACCCACGCGGCGCGTACATGATCACGCCCATCCCGGCCAGGCACAGCGCCGCACCGGCGATGTCCCAGCGGTCCGGCCGGAAGCCGTCCATCGCCATCCCCCAGACGATCGAGCCGACGACGAAGACCCCTCCGTACGCAGCCAGGATCCGCCCGAAGTGAGCATCGGGCTGCAGCGTGGCGACGACTCCGTAGAGGCCGAGCGCGATGAACCCAGCGCCCACCCAGAGCCAGCCGCGGTGCTCCCGCAGCCCCTGCCAGACCAGCCAGGCGCCACCGATCTCGGCGACCGCGGCCAGCGCGAAGAGCAGGAGCGAGCGGAGGATCAAAAGCCCTCGCCGATCAGGTGGGCGCCGCCCAACGGGTCGTTGTTCCAGGAGATCGTCGTCCAACCCTCGTCCGGGCTGCCCTCGACGACCGCGAGGCCGGTGTTGCGGATCCGGTTGTCGTCACCGAAGGCGGGCGACTGCGTGGTGCGCAGCCCCGTCCACATCCGGATCGCGGCACCGTGCGAGACGATCGCGACCGTGTCGTCGGGCTCGTGCTGCTTGGCCACCGCCTGCACCGCGGCGTCGTAGCGCGCCAGGAACTCGTGGCCCGCCTCGCCGCCCGGGACCGGGGTCTCGAGAGTGCCATCGATCCAGTCGGCGAGCGCCTCGAGATAGGCCGTCACCGACTCCTTGTCGGTGGCCATCTCCAGGTGTCCGGCGTTGATCTCCTCGAAGCCCTCCTGCACCACGACCGGAAGGCCGGTCCGGGCGGCGAGCGGCTCGGCGGTCAGCTGCGTACGGACCAGGCGGGAGGCGTACAGCCCCGCGATCCTCTCCCCCGCCAGCGCGTCAGGCACCGCTGCGGCCTGGGAAAGGCCGAGCTCGGTCAACCCCGCGCCCGGGAAGGCAGTGTCGAGCGCCCCCGAGACGTTGCTCGGGGTCTGGCCGTGTCTGATCAGCAGAAGTCTCATATGCCGGTAAGGGTACGGGACCTGCCGTGCCGAGAGCGACGGACTAATCTGAATCCGGACGAACCAATTCCGGGAGCCGCACGATGGGACACGACGAGAGCCCGACAGCTCGGGCACTGCTCACCCTCGAGCTGCTGCAGTCCTCCCCCGGCATCACCGCCGAACGGCTGGGCGAGCGGCTGCGGGTCACCGAGCGCGCCGCGCGCCGCTACGTCGCCATCCTGCGAGAGGCCGGGATTCCGGTCGAGTCCGAGCGCGGCCCGTATGGCGGCTACCGCCTCGGCCGCGGGATGCGTACGCCGCTCATCTTCACCACCGCGGAGGCCCTCGGCCTGGTGATGGCCCTGCTCGACGGCCACCACGACATCGCCGACGCCACCGGCCCGGTCGGCAGCGCCGTCGGCAAGATCGGCCGGGTGCTGCCCGAGTCGCTGTCACAGACGGTGGCCGCGGTGCGGCGTACGATCTCGGCCGTCCCCGACCAGAGCGCCGCCACCCCTGACCCGGACATCACCACCAGCCTGGTCCAGGCCTGCGACTCCCAGCGGCGGAGCACCATCACCTACACGACCGAGAACGGCAACGAGCGCAAGATGGTCGTCGACCCGTGGGCGGTCGTCGTCCGCCACGCCCGCTGGTACCTGCTCTGCTGGTCCCACACCGCAGACGCGCGCCGGGTGCTCCGGGTCGACCGGATGGCCGCGGTCGACATCGAGGAGACCGCCTTCGTACGACCTGAGATCGATCCCGTCACCGAGGTCGAGGAACACCTCGGCGAGGGCTGGGCCTACTCGGTCGAGGTCGTCTTCGAGGCCCCGTTCGCGCAGGTCGACCGCTACCTCCCCCGCGTCCTGGGCCGCCTCGAACCCCTCGACGACGGACACTGCCGCCTCGTCGGGAGCACCAACAGCCCGGATTGGTACGCCCAGGAGCTCGCCCGTCGCGCCGTCCCGTTCCGGGTGGTCGAGGGCGACGAGGTACGCCGCTGCGTGGCCACCCTAGGCCAACGACTCCTCGACGCCGCCGAGCGCTGACCTCCCGTTGGTCGAGCCGCGAGGCCGCCTGCGGCCGAGCGCGTCGAGACCAACACGGTCGGATCGGCGCTCGAGGGGACTGTGTTGGTCTCGACACGCCTCCGCCGCCCTCGCTTCGCTCGGTCGCATAGCGGCTCCGGCGGCTCGACCAGCGCTCAGAGGAGCTTTGCCGGCAGTCGGGAGTAGCCGCGGAGGATGCGGGTGGGGTGGCGCTCGCGGTCGCCGACGAGCTCGAGGTCGGGGAACCGTTCGAAGAGGAGCCGGAGCCCGATCTCACCCTCCATCCGGGCCAGCGCGGCGCCGAGGCAGAAGTGGCGGCCGCTGGAGAAGGAGAGGTGGTCGCGGGCGTTCTCCCGGGTGACGTCGAAGGTGTGCGGGTCGGTGAAGACACCCGGGTCACGGTTGGCGGCGGCCAGCACCGTGTTGATGATCGTGCCGCGCGGGATCTCCTGACCGGCGATCGTCGAGTTGCGCCGGGCGACCCGGCCGGTGAGCAGCACGGGCGGGTCGAGCCGGAGGATCTCGTCGGACGCGTTCGCCCACAGCTCGGGGCGTGCCGCGAGCACCTCGAGCTGCGACGGGTTGTCGTGGAGCAGCGCGATGCCGTTGCCGATCAGGTTCACGGTGGTCTCGAAGCCGGCCGCGAAGACCAGACCGGCGATGGCCCGCAGCTCCTTGTCGCTGAGCCGGTCGCCGTCGTCGCGGAGCGCGACGAGCTGGCTGAGCAGGTCGTCGCCAGGGTGATCGGCGAGATATGCCAGATGGCCGCGCAGCCAGTTGTCGAACTCCTCCAGCGACGCCTCCATCTCCCGGAACGTCCGCCAGCCAAGCCCGATGTCGAGGCTGAGCGCCGCGCCCTTGCCGAGCTCCAACATCCGCTCGCGCAGCTCGACGGGGACGCCCAGCACCTCGGAGATCACCGTGATGGGCAGCAGCCCGCAGTAGCGGGTGACGAGGTCGACGCTGTCGCCGGAGGACGCTTCCTTCTCCAGGTCGTCCAGCAGCTCCTGGGCGATCTCCGCGGTGCGGGTCCGCAGTCGCTCGACCGCTCGCACGGTGAAGACACGAGTGACCAGCTTGCGATAGCGGGTGTGCTCCGGCGGCTCGGTCGCGAGCAGCGACGGCGGCTGGAGCGGAGCGAACACGTCGCTGGCAGACCAGGTCGCCGCGCGCGCCAGCAGACCGGTCCCCGACTCGTCGGGCGCGAAGAACCCGGTGACGAAGTCGTTGCTGGTCAACACCTCTTTGATGACCTCATGATCGACCGCGAGATGGCTGAAGCCGCCTTGGTAGAGCGGCCCACGCGCACGGAACTCCTCGAACAGGTCGACCAGGTCGAAGGTGTGCGACCCGGGCCCGCTCAGGATCAGGTCACCCTGCAGGTCTCCCTTCCTGGCAGACCGGACGATGGCGGTACGCGGCAACCCGTGCCCCAGCGCCCAGCGCACCCCCTGCTTGGCGGTGCGCTCCACCGGCCCCAGCGTCCGGCCCAGCGTCCAGCCCAGCGTCCGGCCGGCAATCGTGCGAGCGCCGACGGGCGGCGTGATCTTGAGCGGCATGCGAGACCTCCGAGGCACAGGAACACGTTTCATGCAGCGTACGCCGGGGCCGAAGGCCGCCACATCCGACCGTGGTAGCAAATCCGGCCGTCCCGGGGCGGCGATCAGCGCTTGATCTTGCGATCGCCCTTGGGCCAGGAGTGCGTGTAGCCGGTGACCTTCGCGGCACCGTCGACCCGGACGCTCCATTCGGCGTGGCCCGAGGCGACCGGCTTGACCACGACGAGCTGGTCGGGCTCGGTGATCGTGACCGTACGTGTGAACCGCTCCGGCGCGCCCCACGGATCCATCGCGATCCTGGCCGTCACCGGCAGCCTGCTGGTGTCGATCCGAAGACCGATGGCCTCGGTCATAGCGATCGCCTCCACCGACAGCTTCCTGGTGGGCGCGGGCTCCGCGTTCGGCTTCTTGGTCGGCGAGGGCTTCGGGGTCGGTTTCGGAGTTGGTTTCGGAGTCGGTTCGACCCCGACCGAGGACGGCGGCCCGCTCGGCGAGACCGCCTCCGACGGCGGCTCGATGACCTCGTCGCTGGCGCCGGCGGTGGGCGCCGACTGCTCGCTCTGCGGCTCCTTCTTGTCGGACGAGTCGGCATCGGAGCCGGTCACGACGCCGCGTACGACCTCGTAGACCAGGATCAACAGGAGTACGGCGGCGATGACCAGCACCACCCGACCACGACGGGTCATCCGAGACCGCCGGTACGGGCCCGGTTCCATGTGGTGCAACGGCACCAACGGCCCGGGCGACCTCTCGGAGACCGGTTCAGCGACGAGCTCTGCACCCGGGCCGGGCCCTGGCTCAGGAATCGGCTCAGGAATCAGCGCGGGGGCCGGCGGCGGCCCTGTCGGCGGCGCAGGCGCCGGCTCGGGTTCCGGCTCGGGTTCCGTTGGCTCGGGCTCAGCCGGCTCGGGCTCCGCTGGCTCGACAGCAGGCGCCGGAACGGCCAGGACCGGCGGCACGTACGGCTCCTCCGCCTCGGGCTCGGGCTCCTCCACCGGCTCGACGACTTCCTGGACGACCACCGGCGCAGCGGCAGCAGGGAGCCATGCCGCCCCGGGAGCCTGCCCTGGCGAGGCGTAGGTGCCGAAGACCTCGAGCATCTCGACGTCGGTGACCCGACCGTCGGGATGGACGAGCATCCGGATCCGGGCGTCGTCGTCGGTGGCGACGACCTCGACGGGCTTGCGGCTCGGGCGGGCGAGCTGCTCGCGCACGGCACGTATGCCTGCCTGATGCGGATCCTCCCCCCACGGACGATCCACCACCAAGCCGTTGAGCGTCGTCACACCGCGGTTCACGGAGAGGATGGCTGTCTGCTTCCGGGCCATCAGAGGCCTCCGGAAGGGTCGTTGCACACGTGTGGGGGTCCTTGTGGTGGGGGAAGCGGGCAAGGGCTCGGAAAGTGTGTCGGTCAAGCCTCATCGGGGCAACTCACACGCGCCGCCCGTGCCCACCATTTACTGAGCCGTCAGACTGGTTGGGACCGTGTCAGGCGACCTCGAGGACCTTGTCCTCTCGGAAATCGTCGAGCATGTCCACGGCGACCTCGTTCGCAGCACTGATCTTTTCTTCGCTGACACCGCAGATCCGCAGGCATGAGGCCGCAATAGCCCATGCCTCCGGGCACGAGATCCGCCGGACCGAGTCCTCGGTGCGCATGTTGATGACACCCTCGACCTGCTGGATGAGCATGTTGCCCAGCTGCTTGAGACCGATCGTCGACAGCACCGTCTCCGTGGCCACCCTGCTGGCGAGATCGGCGTAAGCCTCAGCCAGCTTGTCGTGCTCCTCGCGGAAGTCGACGTAGACCTCTTCTTTGGTCACGTCCGGCAGCAGATAGAGCATGCCGACGTTGTGCGGCACGTCCGCAAGCGTGCGTACGTCGACGAGAACAAGCAGATAGAGGGCTGTCTCGACGTTCAGAGGTGGCACCTGGTTGAGGATCTTCTCGACCTTGTCCGTGGTCGGACGAACCGTGGTGCGGAGCAGCTCGACAAGGATCTCGTCCTTGCCTGCAAAGTGGTAGTAGAGAGAAGCCTGGCGGATGCCGACATGGTCGGCGATCTCGCGGGTGGAGGTCGCTGCGAAACCCTGCGACACGAAGAGTTTCGCTGCGGCTTCGAGGATCTGCTCACGTGGTGAGGCGGTGCCCGAATCGGGCACATGCCTGGGGCGGCCGGGCCGAGAACGCCTAGTTGTCATGTACGTCATCTAAGCGGCCTCCCGAGTTTCGGGGAAGATTCGAAAGAGTCTTCTTCCCCTAGAGAATAGTGCCGAAAGTCCCGCCAAAGGGTTGAAGTCCTCGTGGACAAACGGTATGGCATGACGAACCGATAAAGCTGGCACGGCATCCTCCCGAGGACGACGATTTTGGCGGATCCGTGCCCAGTGTGACTCGCATCCGGACGTCTGAACAGGATCGCGTTCCGTCAGAGGGAATGCCTTCGGTCTGGCGCCCGCTATCCCCGCCGACCCTCAAAGGCCCTGCTCAGACCGGTGACGACGCCACCCTCCGTACGACGAGATGTCGGCAGCCCCCTCGACCGCGAAAGGCTCGACGAGGAATCCGGAGACGGCGGAGCCGTCCGCCAACGTGACCTTCCCGATGGCCATCGGAGCAGGTACGCCGCCCACGAACGCCCCGAAGCCCGCGGCCGGCACACGCCAGAGCTCGCCCTCGATCCGCACCCCGGTCTCGGAACCACCTGTCCGGACCAGTCCGGGCTTGGGCGGAACGGTCTCCAGCGCGAACAGCCGGTAGTCGGCCGAAGTCGAGGCCGGGCGCAGCAGGGTGGCTCCGGCTTCGATCAGCTGGTGGTTGAGCGGCATCCCCGACAGATGGGCACCCACCACGAAGAGGTCGACGCTCGGGCTTAGAAGCGTGTGGCCGAGCGCCGCCAGGGTGCGGTCGCTGCCGGCGGCCCCGGTCAGCATCACCCCGAACGGCAGCCCGTCGACCTGGCCCACGGGGACAGCGAGCGACGCCATGTCGAGCAGGTTCGCGAAGTTCGTGTAGCGGCCGAGGCGAGCGTTGGCGCCGACCGGATCCGCCGCCACCTCGGCGAGGGTCGGGTGCCAGGTCGTCGTCGGCGTCAGCAGCGCCGAGCATCCGGTCAGCGCCGTGCTCGCCTCGGCACCGAGGCGCGCCAGGAGAGCCACGTCGCGCGCCCAGTCGGCTGCGCTGGCCGTTGCCCCGGCGAGCACGATCTCCGCGACCGTCGGGTCGAGGTCCGTCCCGATGAGGTCGTGGTTGGCTTCGAGGTGGGAGCCGACCGCGGCGTACCTCTCGGCTACGAAGGCGCCCTCGTAGAGCAGCCGAGCGGCCTCGAGCAACGGCGAGATGTCGACCTCGACGATCTCGACGCCGGCAGAGTCCAGCCGCGCTGCCGCGGCGCGGAAGGCGGCGGCCCATCCCGGGGCGAGACCGTCGAGGTGCTCGCCGGTCGGCACGGCCACCCTCGGCGCGGGCGGCAGCCCGGCATCCGGAGGCAGCGTACGAGACAACGGGTCCGAAGGGTCGGGACCGGCCATCAGCTCCGCCGCCGCCCGCGCAGCCGCGAGATCACGGGCGAAGACGGTGACGCAGTCGAGCGTGTAGCAGGCGGGCACGACACCGGTGACCGGCACCAACCCACGCGATGGCTTGACCCCGACGATGCCGTTGAGCGCCGCCGGAACCCGCCCGGAGCCCGCGGTGTCGGTCCCCAGCGCGAGATCGACGAGACCGAGAGCGACCGCCACCGCCGAGCCCGACGAGGATCCGCCCGAGATCCGGGTGAGGTCCCAGGCGTTGCGGACCGGACCGTAGGGGCTCCGGGTGCCGACCAGTCCGGTCGCGAACTGGTCCAGGTTGGTCTTTCCCACGACCAGCGCACCGGCCGCACGCAGCCGGGCGACGGCGGTGGCGTCGTGGGCCGGCTGGTAGGCGAAGGAGGGTGCTCCGGCGGTCGTCGGCAGGCCGTGCACGTCGATGTTGTCCTTGACCGCCAGCAGGCGCCCGGCCAACGGCAGGACCTCACCGCCGGCCACCCTCGCGTCGATCGCGGCGGCCTCCTCGAGCAGCTCCGTCCGCGTACGCAGCGAGATCCAGATCTCCGGCCGGTCCGACGCCTCGATCCGGTCGAGAGCCTCGGCCGCGCGGTCGACCGCACGACCTGGGAGCGAGTGGATCAAGACCCGGACCCGTCGGCCGGCCGGACCGCGGCGATGACCTGTCCAGGGGCGATCTGCTCGCCCGGCTTCACGTAGAGCTCGACGACCTCTCCGGCGACCGGTATCGGGACGCTCGCCTCCATCTTCATCGCCTCGACGACCATCAGCGGGGCGTCCTGAGCCAGCCGCGCCCCGCGGCTGGCGACCACCTTCCAGACCGTCGAGGTGAACGGCGCGGTCACCTGCACGCAGCCGTCCGGCACCTCGACCTCCGACGGCTCGCCTCGCGCGTCGATGCGGTCGCAGATGTCGAACTCCCCCGCCACCTTCCAGCGCTCGCGCTCCTCCTCGAAGGCGGCCGACTGCCGGTCGCGGAAGTCCGCGATCGAGTCCGCGTTGTCGGTCAGGAAGCGGTCGTACTCCTTGATCGAGAAGGTGCCCTCCTCGGTCTCGAACTCACCGCGACCGGCATCGACCTCCGCCCGCAGCTCCAGGAGCTCCTCGGCGGAGACCGGGTACCACTCGATCCGGTCGAAGAACCGCAGCGCCCACGGATCGTCGTGGAAGAGCCCGCCGGCCGACGTAGAGCGCCGGAACCGGTTGAACACCTGCGTGGTCCGGCCGACGAGCTGATAGCCGCCCGGCCCCTCCATCCCGTAGATGCACATGTACGCGCCACCGATCCCGACGGAGTTCTCCGCCGTCCAGGTCCGCGCCGGGTTGTACTTCGTGGTCACCAGCCGGTGCCGCGGGTCCAGCGGCGTCGCGACCGGCGCCCCCAGATAGACGTCCCCCAGCCCGAGGACGAGGTACGACGCGTCGAAGACGGTCCGGTGGACCTCCTCCACCGAGGCCAGCCCGTTGATCCGGCGGATGAACTCGATGTTCCACGGCGCCCACGGCGCGTCGTCACGTACGCCTGCGGTGTAGCGCTCGATCGCCTCCCTGGTCGCCGGGTCGTCCCAGGAGAGCGGCAGTCGTACCCGCCGCGACGGCACGGTGAGCTCCGAGGTGGCGGGCAGGTCCTCCTCCAGCTCACGCAGCAGCGCCGCGACCTGACCGGCCCGCAGGACCGAGGAGTCGGTATGGACCTGCAGCGACCGGATTCCCGGCGTGACGTCGATGATGCCCGCAGGCGCGTGCTCGGCCAGCGCCGACTGCAGCGCGTGCACCCGCATCCGGAGACCCAGGTCGAGAGTCATCGGCCCGTACTCGACCAGCACGGAGTTGTCCCCGCTCCGCCGGTAGGTGACCTCCGGGCGCTCCGGAGTCCCGGGCAGCCCGCCCAGGACGCCGTCGTCGCCGTCGCCACCCGCGCCGTCGACCACCGCCAAGGAAGCCCGGTGGTCGACCAGGCCCGCGGCCCTGTCCTCGCGCACCGGCACGAACCGCACCGTGTCGCCGGGCCGCAGCTGCCCGACCTTCCACAGCTCGCCGCTGGCGACCACCGCCGGGCAGACGAAGCCGCCCAGCGACGGACCGTCGGGGCCGAGGATGATCGGGGTGTCGCCGGTGAAGTCGAGCGAACCCACCGTGTAGGGGGTGTCGTGGATGTTCGAGGGATGCAGTCCGGCCTCGCCACCGTCGGCACGGGCCCAGGTCGGCTTCGGTCCGATCAGGCGTACGCCGGTGCGGGCCGAGTTGTGATGGACCCGGTAGTCGGCCGAGTAGAGCTGCTCCAGGTCTGATCGCGTGAAGAACTCCGGTGCGCCGTGCGGGCCCTCGGTGACGCCGATCTGCCAGCTGTTGGTCAGCGCCGGCCGCCGCGACGCCGGGGTCGCCGCGGGCTGCGCCTGGGGGTCGATCGCCGTCCCCGGGCGGAGCACGTCGCCGCGCTGGAGCGTACGTCCGGCGTGCCCGCCGAACCCGCCGAGCGTGAACGTCGAGGCGCTGCCGAGATACTCGGGCACGTCCAGGCCGCCCCGGACCGCGATGTAGGTCCGCAGTCCCGGCCCGTCGGTGCGGCCCAGCTTCAACGTGGCCCCCGCGGAGAGCTCGATCGGCTCCCACTGCGGGGCAGGGACGCCGTCGACGCTGACCGGCATGGGGGAACCGGTCACGCAGACGACGGCGGGATCGGTGAAGAGCAACGTCGGCCCGCCGGACGTCGTCCGGCCGGTCGCCAGCGGCACCGTGACCTCGAGCCCGGGGGCGCCCCGGTGGTTGCCGACGGCCAGGTTCGCCTCGGCGAAGGAGACCGGGTCGAACGGCCCCGACGGGGGAACGCCGACCTGCCAGTAGCCCACCCGGCCAGGAAGATCCTGGACGGTGGTGAGCACGCCCGGGTCGAGGACGTCGATGCGCGGGTCCGGGTCGCCACCTCTGCCCTGCTTGGCCCGTTCGGCCAAGGTCGAGGTCGAGTGCGTGGCCGAGCGGAGCTCGTCGTTCGTCGTCATCGCACGCAGTGCGGAGACGTTGGTGACGATGCCGTCGATCCGGGTCCGGGCGAGGGCGTCACCCAGCGTGTCCAGCGCCTCGTCACGGGTCGCGCCGGTGGCGATCACCTTGGCGATCAGCGGATCGTAGTGAGGCGACACCTCGAGCCCGGTCTCGATCCAGGAGTCCACCCGGACCGTGTCGCTCGGCTCCGGCAGGACCGCACGCGTCACCAGGCCGGACGACGGCATCGAGTCCTTGGCCGGGTCCTCGGCGTAGACACGTGCTTCGACGGCGTACGCCTTGGGTGCGGGGCACTTGCGGAAGAGCTCGTCCGGCAGGGCCGCGGCTCCGTCGCTGGCCAGCCGCAGCATCAGCTCGACGATGTCGATGCCCATCACCTGCTCGGTCACCGCGTGCTCGACCTGGAGACGAGTGTTCATCTCCAGGAAGGAGACCAGTTCGCGGGCCGGGTCGTAGACGAACTCCACGGTCCCGGCCGAGCGGTAGGAGACCGACTTGGCGAGCTGTCGCGCGGAGTCGTGCAGGACGGTCCGGACGTGCTCGGGGAGAGCCGGCGCCGGCGCCTCCTCGATCACCTTCTGGTTGCGGCGCTGCAGCGAGCAGTCGCGGTCGCCGAGCACGGCGACCTGACCCTCCCCGTCGCCGAAGACCTGCACCTCGACATGGCGCGCGGGCCGTACGAGGCGCTCCAGGAACACCCCGGCGGTGCCGAAGCTGGTCTGAGCGAGCCGTGCGACCCGCTCGAAAGCGATCCGGACATCATCCTCCGAGCTGCACGCGGTCATCCCGATGCCACCACCGCCGCCGGTCGCCTTGACCATCACCGGCAGCCCGATCCGGGCGGCCTCCTCAGCGGCCTCGTCGGGACCGGAGAGCAGCCCCGAGCCGGCCAGCATCGGAACCCCGGCGTTCTCGGCGAGCCGGCGAGCCGAGTGCTTCTCGCCGAAAGCACCGATCTGCTCCGGCGTCGGGCCGACGAACCGAATCCCCGCCGCCTCGACCTCGCGGGCGAAGGCGGCGCTCTCGGACAGGAAGCCGTAGCCGGGATGGAGCAGCCCCGCGCCGGTGCGCAGGGCTGCTGCGATGATCAGGTCGCCACGGAGATAGGAGTCGCGTGCGGGCGCCGAGCCCAGACAGACGGCCTCGTCCGCCTCCCGCACGTGCGGCGCCGCTCGGTCGGCCTCGGAGAAGACCGCGACCGTACGCAGGCCGAGCTCGCGCGCCGTGCGCATCACTCGGCGGGCGATCTCTCCCCGGTTCGCGACAAGGACGGTGTCGGAGGATGGGCCATGCGTCATACGTCGGCCTCGTACTCGAGGTCGGTGTCGGGCTCCGAGACGATCATCCGCAGGGGCGTCGGGTTGAAGTCGTTGCAGGGGTTGTTCATCTGCGGGCAGTTGGAGATCAGGACGAGCGTGTCGATCTCGGCGCGCAGAGCGACCCTCTTCCCGGGCGCGGACATGCCGTCGACGATGCCGAGCGCACCGTCCTCCTCGATGGGCACGTTCATGAACCAGTTGATGTTGGAGACGATGTCGCGCATGCCGAGCCCGTGCTTGGCACCCTCGGTCAGGAAGTTCTCCCGGCAGCCGTGGTGATACATCACATGGTGGCCGTAGCGCAGGGTGTTCGACTCGCGCGAGCAGGCGCCGCCGATGGTGTCCTGGCGGTCGATCTCGTTGTCGACCACGGTCATCAGGGCGCGGCCGAGGTTGCTGCGCAGCACGGTCCCGGTACGGATGTAGGCGCTGTTCTGCCAGGCGAGCGTGTCCTGGGCGCTGTAGCGCTCGTCGGTGTGCTGCGCGTTGTAGAGCAGACAGTCGCCCGACTGGTTCCCCCCGACGTCGACGATCGTCAGCACCTGCCCGGCCCGCACGACGCCCGACCACGATGCCCGCGGAGCCAGCTGCTCGTCCAGCACGACGGCACCCGAGACCAGCGGCTCACCCCAGTCCAACGGAGTGTCGTCGGAGTACGACGCCCCGACCGGGACGCTGGAGACCAGCTGCCCGTCGGGCGTCAGATAGGTGGTCGTCGGAACCGGAACAGTTGTCACAGGCCTCATCACCGGGTTGTCGATCGTGGTAGTCACAGGGCCCGAGCCTCCGCATAGTCGAGTGTGTTCAGATACGCCCGGCGCACCTCGGGAGAGGCGTCGAAACGCTCGTCCGCCGGGGTGGTCGGGTTGGTCTCCGGCGTACGCCAGGCGTGCACGCGCAGCGGCCCGACGACGTACTCCGGACGTGGGTCCCGCGGATGCGGGACGTTGGCGATCAGCACGATCAGGGGGAGCTCCGCCACGAGCTCGACCGCAGTCCCGGCACCTGATGAGCCGGCCCAGTCGAAGCTCCCGTCCGCCGCGACCCGCACGCCTTGGAAGAACGACACCGAAGGAGGCACGTCAGCCGGGCCGAGCCCGTGCTTGGCGGCCGCCTTCACGAAGAGATCGCGGCCCGCGGGCGCGGGTCCCTCGGGCAGCGCGGTGCCGTAGCGCAGGGCGTTCCAGGCGGCAGTGCTCGTCCCGCAGAACGCGTCGTGCCGCCCCGAGGTGTCGGTCAGGATCGTGGCGAGCACCCGGCCGTCACCGGAGAGCAGCGGGTGCCCGGTGCCGAGGTAGGCCTGCCAGGGGATCTTCTGGGTGTCGGCGACGTTGAGGCGCTCGGCCGGCTCGAGTGCGTTGTAGAGGACCGTGTGGGCACAGGCCTCGCCGGTCGGATCCTCGAGCCGGAGCCGCGTGCCGCGCGCCAGAACCTTGTGGGTGTAGCCCCCGGGAGCGACCGTCTCGGCCCACGTCAGGCTGTCCGCGGTCACGTCCTCGGGACAGAACGGGCTCGTTGATGCCGGGAGGTACGGCATCCAGTCGCTGACCTGCCCCCCTTGCGCGCGAGCATCTGCCCGTGCGTTCAGCACCGTGTCCGTGCTGTGGTCTGCGGCTAGCGCCACCCGTGGCCTCCTCGAAACATGATGAACCTGTCGACTGACAGGTAAGCATGTACGTCAAGGGCGTCGGGGGCAAACCATGACTGTTGGGAACCTGACTCCGAAATGTGGGGTCGGAGTCGGCGAAATTCTTCCCTGTCGGTCGATCGATTCTTATCGTTTTCTACAGGGGCTGGCTAGGGGGCATGGACCATTTCGTGCCGAATTCACGCTTGTGGTGCCGCCTGGCGGAGCGATCTCGCCGAGTCGGAGTCCGCGACACCCGGCTAGAAACTGTCACTGGACAGGTAACAGAACTCATGTCTCGCCGGACACCGATCCGAGTGTGATCCGCAACCGTGCCGAGGAGCGGACCGGATCGTCGGTCGAATCACGGATTCCACCCACATCGGCCCCTCGTGAGTGGCATCCTGACCCGGGCGCGACGGCTCCTCGTCGCGCCGATGCGTCGGTCACGCGCGCTCAGGCGGCGATCAGCGCTGCGACCGCTTCGATCCCCACGGCACGACATTTCCGGACACAAAAGTCCGCGATGCGGACCCATTACGCGGCTCTGGCACCCCGACCATCGCGACGAGCTCGCTCAGGTCACCGATCGTCGGCCCGTTCCACTCGGGATCGAGATCGGGGACGACCTCCTGCCGCTGAGCCGGATCCTCGGGCAGGAAACGCACGGCCCTCATCCCCAAGGCCTCGGCGCCGTACAGCTCGCCATCCCCGCCGTCCCCGACGTAGACGCACTCGGTGGTCGGCACCTCGAGCGCGGCCGCGGCCACGATGTAGGCACCGGAGTCCGGCTTCCGTACGCCGGTCTGGCACGAGAACGAGGCCGCGCCGAAGTACTCGCTGAGCGGGCTGTCCGGCCAGACCTCGGTCGTGGCGCAGCAGGAGTCGGAGACCAGACCGAGGCCGAAGCCACGCGCACGAAGTGCGCTCAGGGCCGGAAGCGCCCAGGTCGCGGCGTGCAGGGAGAGCGTGAAATCGAGACGGCGCCGGATGGCTGCCTCGACCTGGCTCTCGGTGGGAACCGCCCTCAGGCGCCGAGACAGATAGCGCACCGTGTGATGCACACTGGCCATCAGGCCACGGGTCCGCTCATCGAGCGTCTCGGCCGTAGCCGCGGCGAATGCGGCAGGGTCGATCCCGAGGTCCGCTCCCATCCCGCGAGCCATCGCTGCTCGCTCGGCTCTGGAGCCGCCCGGGATCAGCGTGTCGTGAAGACCGAAGAGGACTGCGCGCACGCCACCCTCGTCCATGGGCTCACCCTAGTGGCGCGTCCCGGAAGTTCCTAGGCGCTTCGCGCCGCCACGGCACGCACCCTTCGACAAGCTCAGGACATCGCCTCGCGGCGTTGGCGCCGCTCGAAAGACGCCCGGTATGACTTCACGACGCCGGCCTTGCGATGCACGCACCCTGACAACGCCAAGCATCCAGGAACTTCCAGGACACACCACTAGCCAAGTTCGGATCGATGCTGAACGACCTCTTCCGCTGCCCGGCACATCTGTGTGACTGTTCAACTAGGGTCGGCCGAGCGCTTCGATCCGTCGGTTCAGGTAGCGCTGCTCGGGGACGCTCCGGGTCAGCCTCGCCGCCAGCACGTAGTGCTCCCTGGCCACCGCGAGGTCGCCGGACTGCTCGAGCAGGTGCGCGAGCACGGCATGGGCCCGATGGTGTCGCTGCATCGCCGGGTGCTCCAGCAGGTCGCGGACGATCTCGATCCCGTGCTCGGGCCCGAGGCTCATCGCCACGGCGACAGCCCGGTTGAGCGTGACCGCAGGCGAAGGTGCCACCTGGGCGAGCATCCCGTAGAGCAGGTTGATCTGGAGCCAGTCGGTGGCCTCGTAGGACTCCGCCTCGGCATGGACCGCCGCGATCGCCGCCTGCAGTTGGAAGCGTCCCACCGGCCCCTGCGGGAGTACGTCCTCGAGCAGCGCCGCACCTTCGCGGATGAGCTCGCGGTCCCACTGCGAGCGGTCCTGGTCCTTGAGCGGGACCAGGTCGCCGAGATGGTCGACGCGGCCGCACGAGCGCGCCTGGGTCAGCAGCATGAGCGCGAGCAGGCCGGTGGCCTCGTCGTGCTCGGGGAGCACGCCGCGCACGATCCGGGTCAACCGGATCGCTTCGTCGGTGAGCTCGATCCCCTGCAGGTCCGGTCCGCTGGTGCGGGTGTGGCCCTCGTTGAAGATCAGGTGACAGACGTCGAGCACGCAGGCGATCCGCTCGGGCAGCTCGTCGGGGGCAGGTGAGCAGAAGTCCTCGTTCTTCAGCGTCGCCCGCGCCCGGCTGAGGCGTTGCCCCATCGTCGCCTCGGGAACCAGGTACGCAGCCGCGATCTCGGTCGTCGTCAGGCCGCCCACGCACCGCAGCGTGATCGCCACCTGGGACGGGCGGCGCAGCGCAGGATGGGCACACATCATCATCAGCCGCAGCGAGTCGTCGTAGGCCGAACCGATCTCCACGGCCGCGGGCTCCGTCTCGTCGAGCCGCCGGGCCATCCCGTCGGCGATCTCACGTCGTCTCCGGGCGGTGTCGGCCCGCATCTGGTCGATGAGCCGCCGGTGGGCCACCCGGATCAGCCAGGCGCGCGGATCGGCCGGCAGGCCATCGCCGGGCCACCGCCGGCTGGCCGCGATCAGCGCCTCCTGCGCGGCGTCCTCGCAGTCGGGAAGGTCGGCGTGGACCCGGAGCAGGGCGCCGAGGACGTGGGCGGACTCCTGCCGCCACACGTCCTCGACTCCCGTCACCGTCATGTCAGTAGGTTGCCACCGGCCGCAGCTCGACCGTCTCACCGGGCCCGCTGAAGCTGCGTACGACTTCCTCGGCCCGCTCCTGGGACTCGACATCGATCAGGAAGAAGCCGGCCAGGTGCTCCTTCGCCTCCGAGTAGGGGCCGTCGGTGACGATCGGCTCGCCGGCGTCCCAGCGGTAGAGCCTGGCCGAGGCCGGGTCCGCGAGCGCTTGCCCGCCGAGGAGCTCTCCGTTGGCCGAGAGCTCCTCCAGGACCGTCTCGAAGGCACCGTTGAGCTTCTCCCTCGTCTCCTGCGGCAGCGACTGGAACTCGGGGATGAAGTCACCCGTCGGGTGCCCCCACGGCTGCGGGTTGGAGTGGATGAGGATGACGTACTTCATGGCTGTTCCCTTTCTTGCGCGCCGTCCGTAGGCGTGCTCACGGGGTTACGTCGTAGCCGGTCGGCGTAGTTCTACATCGTCCCAGAAACTTCCGTGCCACGGAGCGGGTCTCCTCGGTGGAACGCTCTGCGGCGGCCGTCGCCGATGTGGAATGGTGACCGGTTGTGAATCCGGGAGCGTTCGAAGCCATCGACGAACGTCTGGTCTCCACCCTCGACGACCTGCTCGACCAGCAGTCGCTGGCGCCCGGGATCGTCGTCGACGCACTCTTCAACCGGTTGGTGACCGCCGTGCTGAGCGTGCCCGAGTCGGCCGCCGACTCCGTGCTGGCCGCCTTGCCGCCCTCACGCTCGCCGGCCGTCTTCCGTTCGGTTGCGTCCGCGGGCGAGCATGCCCTCGAGCGGGTCTGGGCCGACCGGATCATCCGCTCCCCCGACCCCGTGCGGGCGTTCGCCCGCTTCCCCTACCGCGAGAACTACCGGCTCCTCGTGGAGATGGAGCTGGCAGCCGTACGCCGCGAAGGCACCGTTCCTCGGCAGGTGCTGCTCCTCGGCTCGGGGCCACTGCCCCTGACCGCGTTCTGCCTGGCCGACCTGGGGATCGCGGTGCACTGTGTCGACCACGATGCCGAGGCGATCCGGCTGTCCTCCGTCTTGGCAGGTCGCCTGGGCACCGTCGGCGTGACGTTCGAGCACGCTGACGCCGCGGCCGCCACGCCACCGCGACCCGTCGACGTCGTGCTCCTCGCCGGCCTGGTCGGAGCCGACGATGCCGCCAAGGCCGAAGTGCTCGACCAGGCGGTCATCCACCTCGATCCGCGAGGCCTCGTCCTGGCGCGGAGCGCTCGGGGACTGCGTACGCTGCTCTATCCGCCGGTCGGTCCGCCGGCTCTTTCCGGCCTGACCGTGGTCGCCGAGGCCAACCCCGAGGTCGACGCCCCCGGCACCGACGTGATCAACAGCGCGATCCTCGCCCGCTCGGTCTAGAGGGCAGGGTCCAGGACCTCGGCCTTGAGCTGTGCGGCCCGCTCGATCCGCTCGGCACCGGTCTCACCCAGATTCCAGGTCGGCAGGATGAACTCGTCGAACCCTGCCTCGACATAGCGTCCGATCAGGTCCTGCAGCTCACCGGCCGAGCCCGTCTGCGTCCTGGCGAACCCCGGGTTCGCGCCGTCGAGATCGAGCATGAGGTTGGTGGTCGTCTTGATCGTGCCGGGGTCACGTCCCACCTGCTCGCACGCCTCCAGGAGCTTGGCCCGCACCGCGCCGGCGCTCTCGGGCGTGCCCCAGGTGTTCCACTCGTCGGCGTGCCGGGCGACGACACGCAGCATCCGCGGGCCCTTGGCACCGACCAGGATCGGCAGCGGCGAGGCCACCGGCTTCGGCTCGCACGGAGCGTCGGCGACCTGGAAGTAGGTCCCCTCGAAGGTCGTACGCGGCTTGTCGAGCAGCGACCGGGTCACCTCGATCGCCTCTTCGAACCGGTCGACCAGCACCTTCGCGCCCGGGAGGTCGATGCCGTACGCCTTGTGCTCGTTGATCTGCCAGCCGGCACCCATGCCGAGCACGAAGCGCCCACCGGCGATGTGGTCGATCGTCGCGGACCGGTTGGCGAGCAGGGCCGGGTGGTGGATCGTCGTCGGGGAGACGAGCGGGCCGATGCGTACGTTCTGGGTCGTCGCGGCCAGCGCCGGCAGGATCCCCCAGACCTCGTGCATGGGCCCGTCGTCGATGTCCGCGGAGCCGGTGTTGGGCATGTAGTGGTCCGCGACCCAGACTCCGTACCAACCGGCCTGGTCAGCGGCCTCCGCCTCGGCAAGGATGTCGGCGGTGGGATAGACGAGATTTGGCCACAGCGAGATCTTCACGCTTCCAACCTACCGAGATGTCCCGAAATATTTTCTTGGCTGAGCTGTCGATCTCGCGTAGACCTCGTTCGACCTAGGGGTGAACGGGCCGGCAAGACGGCCCGACAGACACAGGAGAAACCGAGATGCCGAAGTACATGCTGATCTGGCGCACCATCGACGAGGACAAGCAGAACGCCGCGATGGCCGAGATCCCCTTCGAGGAGATGCTCGAGAAGATGGGGCGCCTCAACGACGAGCTCATCAAGTCGGGCGTGCTGCTCGCCATGGAGGGCCTGGACCCCGAGGAGCACACCGTCGTCACCTACGCCGAAGCCGAGGAGGCGCCGGTGGTCACCGACGGTCCCTACGGCGAGACGAAGGAGCTCTTCGGGGGCTTCTATCTGATCTCGGTCGCCTCGAAGGAGGAGGCCGTCGAGTGGGCCAAGCGGCTCAGCTACTTCCCCGGTGCCGCCGTCGAGATCCGTCGGGTGCCGACGATCGACGAGTTCCCGCAGGACAACCCGTGGATCCAGAAGGAGCTCGACTGGCGGACCAAGACCGGGCAGCTCTGACGGACCCGGTCGCCGAGCCTGTCGAGACCACCCGACGAGGAGACATCCATGAGTGACGCGACGCGCGCCGTCGAGGCGATCTGGCGAATCGAGTCGGCCCGCATCGTCGGCGCCCTCGCGCGCTACACCGGTGACTTCGGCCTCGCCGAGGACGCGGCCCAGGAGGCCCTCGCGGAGGCGCTGGTCTCCTGGCCGCGCGACGGCCAGCCCGCCAACCCGGTCGGCTGGCTGATGACCACGGCCAAACGGCGGGCGATCGACACGATCCGCCGTGCCGGGGTCCAGCGCGAGAAGTACGAGGCGATCGCCCACGACCAGGACGAGGCGTACGCCGACGACCTGGACATCGAGCGGATCGACGACGACGTCCTCGCGCTGATGTTCATCTCCTGCCACCCGGTGCTGTCGAAGGAGGCCCGGGTGGCGCTCACGCTCAGGGTCGTCGGCGGCCTGAGCAGCGAGGAGATCGCCCGCGCGTTCCTGGTTCCGGTGCCGACGATCCAGGCCCGCATCACCCGCGCGAAGAAGACGATCGCGGCCGCGAAGGTGCCGTTCGAGGCGCCTTCGCCCGAGGAGCGCAGACAGCGGCTCCCCGGCGTCCTCAACGTCCTCTACCTGATCTTCACCGAGGGCTCCACCGCGACCTCCGGCGAAGACCTGATCCGCACCGATCTCGCCAGGGAGGCACGGAGGCTGACCCGTGTGCTGATCGGCGCGCTGCCCGATGAGCCGGAGGCGTACGGCCTGCTCGCGCTCATGGAGCTGACCGCCTCCCGCTTCCCGGCGCGCACCGACAGGAACGGTGATGCCATCCTCCTCGAGAACCAGGACCGGACCCGATGGGATCGGGGTGCGATCCGTCGTGGGCTGGCGGCGCTGGAGCAGGCGACCCCGCGCGGCCTGGGGCCCTACGGCCTGCAGGCCGCCATCGCCGGCACCCACGCGGTCGCCGAGTCGGTCGCCACGACAGACTGGGAGCGGATCATCGTGCTCTACGAGGCCTTGGGTCGGATCGCGCCGAACCCGATCGTCGATCTCAACCGGGCCGTCGCGGTGGCGATGGCCCACGGGCCGATGCCTGCACTGGAGCTGGTCGATCGGATCGCCGACCCGATCACCGGGGCGGGGCGGCTCGACCACACCCACCTCCTGCCGACCGTACGCGGCGAGCTGCTGCGCCGGCTGGGCCGAACCGTCGAGGCGCGCGAGGAGCTCGAGCGGGCGGCGGAGATGTGCACCAACGAGCGCGAGCGCGCCGTACTTCAGCAAAAAGTCGCTGATCTCCCCTAAAACGGGGTATACCTGTCGCTCATGTCACAAGCAGCGAGGACCGAGTCGTCCGAAACCCCGCGCTGGCGGATCCTTGGCCCCGGCCTCGTCGTAGCCGCAACCGGTGTCGGGGCCGCCGACCTGGTCGCAACCTTGATCGCGGGCAGCAAGTACGGCTACGCCCTGCTGTGGGCCGTGGTCATCGGATGTGTCCTGAAGGTCGTGCTCGTCGAGGGCGCGGGGCGCTACAGCCTGGCGACCGGCGAGACGATCTTCCAGGGTTGGCGGCGTCTGGGCATCTGGACGACGATCTACTTCGGCCCCTACATCGTGATCTGGGGCTTCATCTACGGCGCCGCGGCGATGGCCGGCACCGGCCTGGCCCTGACCGCGCTGTTCCCGTTCGCCTCGGTGAAGGTCTGGGGCATCGTCTCCGGCCTGATCGGCCTCGCCATCGTGTGGGCCGGCCGCTACAGCCTGTTCGAGAAGTTCCTCGCGGTCCTGGTCGGGATCATGTTCGTCACCATGGTGGCCGCCGCGCTCATCACCGTGCCCAACATCCCCGAGCTCCTCAAGGGTCTGGCCCCGACCATCCCGGACGGTGCGCTGGTCAACGTGCTCTCCGTCGCCGGCGGCGTCGGCGGCACGATCACCCTGGCCGCCTACGGCTACTGGCTGCGGGAGAAGGGCTGGCACACTCCGAAGTTCATGCGGGTGATGCGGATCGACAACGCCACCGCGTACGTCGTCACCGGCATCTTCGTGGTCGCGACCCTCATCGTGGGTGCCGAGCTGCTCTACTCGGCTCGGATCGCCATCGGCACCGGCGACCAGGGCATGCTCGACCTGTCCAAGGTGCTCGCCGACCGCTACGGCAACTGGTTCGGCAAGCTCTTCCTGATCGGCTTCTGGGCCGCGGCGATGTCGTCCCTGGTCGGCGTCTGGAACGGCGTCAGCCTGATGTTCGCCGACTTCATGGGGACCATCCGCGGGAAGGCGGACGAGCCCGAGGCGAAGAGCGGTGGCCTCTGGTACCGCGCCTACATCCTGTGGCTCACCTTCCCCCCGATGATCTGGCTCCTGCTGGCCGACGAGCCCACCTGGCTGATCCTCATCTACGGCGTTCTCGGCGCCTTCTTCATGCCCTTCTTGGCGGTCACCCTGCTCTGGCTCCTCAACACCCGTCACACCCCCGTGGAGTGGCGCAGCAAGTGGGTCTCCAACATCGGCCTGACCCTCTGCGCCCTGATCTTCGCCTGGCTCGCCTACGACCAGATCCGCACCTCCATCGAGAGCCTGCTCGGTTAGAGCCACCTCAGGCGCCATCACCATCGAGGCCACGGAGTGGCGAGTGACAAGCTCGCCGCTCCGTGGCCTCGGGTGATCTAGCCTCAAGCCTGGGCCTTGCCCATCCGCCAGTAGCCGACGAACGTGATCTGCGCTTTGGGCACTCCGAGCGCCACCAGGTGGCGTCGCCCCTCGGTCGGGATCGTCCGCTCACCGACGAGATAGGCGGAGAGCGTGGCCGGATCCTCAGGAGTGAACGCCTTCAGCTCGGCGAGCGCCAGCGTTCCGGCGCGGTCGGCGTCGCCACGCGGCAACCACCGCACCTCGACGCCCTCGGGCCCGACGACGTCCTGTACGTCGGCGATGTCCGGGATCTCGATGATCGCCAGGCCTCGCACGTCCTTCGGAAGGTCGCGGAGGATGCCGAGGATCGCCGGCAGGGCAGACTCGTCACCGACGAACAGCTGGAACGAGGCGTCCGGAGCGAGGTCGAAGCCTCTGCCCTGGTCCAGGAGCACGACCCGGTCACCAGGCTGAGCGTCGTGGGCCCAGGGACCGGCGATCCCGAGATCTCCATGGACGACGAAGTCGACGTCCATCTCTCCGAGCTCGGGCCGGTGCTCGCGCACGGTATAGCTGCGCAGTGGGGGTCGGTCCCCGTGGGTCAGGTACTTCAGATAGTCGACCATCCCGAGCTTGTCCGGCACCACGTCGAAGTTCGTCGCCTCGCCACCGGGCCTCGGCAGGAAGAGCCGGAACCACTGATCGAATCCGTGCTGCGGGAACCGCTTCAAGTCGTCGCCCGCCAAGGTGATCCGCACCATGTGCGGCGTGACCTGCTTGTTGTGCAGCACCTCAGCTGCGTACGTGCCCCTCAGCTTTCGGCCGTCCTCGAAACCCATACCAACTCCATTCGGGGTCAGGTAAGGCTTACCTGACCCGAACAGGCTAGCGTGAGCCGAGAAGTCGGCGAGACGAAAGTCGGTTGACGCCTCTTCCGTCCGGGTCGAGGCTGGACGGCATGCCCGCCGACGAGCTTTCCGGCTGGAGGCGCAACGCAGCGATCTTCCTCGCCGGCCAAACGGTCTCCCTGCTGGGCTCGATGCTGGTGATGTACGCCGTGATGTGGCATCTCACCATCGAGACGCGCTCCGGGTCCGTCCTGATGCTGAGTCTCGTCTTCGGGATGCTCCCGCAGGCCTTCATGTCGATCTTCGGCGGCGTCTGGGCCGACCGACATCACCGCAAGTTCCTGATCATGGGCTCCGACGCAACCATCGCGGTCGCCACCCTGATCCTGGCCAGCTTGATGGCCAGTGGCATCGATGACCTCTGGATCATCTACCTCGCCTTGGCCGTCCGTTCGGTCTTCGCCGGCATCCAGATGCCAGCAGTCACCGCGATGATCCCCCAGATCGTTCCGGAGTCCCAACTGCTTCGCATCAACGGAGCGTTCCAGACCATCCAGGCCGCGATGACACTCCTTGCTCCCGCGCTCGCTGCGGTCATCTACGCCAGCATGGACATCGTCGCCGTCTTCTTCATCGACGCGATCACGGCGCTCATCGGGGTAGGCCTCCTCGCACTGGTCCCGGTGGCCCGCATCGTCCGTGCCGACAAGGGGAAGGTCTCCTACTTCGGTGACCTACGGGCCGGCCTGAAGTACGCCTCCACACACCCGCAGGTGCGGTGGATCCTCGTCCTCTTCACGCTGGTGATGGTCATGGTCGGCGCACCGTCCTATCTCACCCCGCTGATGGTCACCCGCACCTTCGGCGACGAGGTCTGGAAGCTCACCGCCAACGAGCTGTTCTGGGGCTTCGGCATGCTGGCCGGTGGCGCAGTCATCGCTACGTTGGGGCCCAAGATCGTGCACCGCATCCGGCTGATGGTCGGATCCGTCATCCTCATCGGACTGCTGGTCGTCGGTCTCGGCGTATCGACGAACATGTGGATCTTCTTCACCTGCGGGCTGCTGATCGGTGTGCTCTTCTCGTTCTTGAGCGCGCCTGCGATGACGATCCTCCAGGAGCGCGTCGAGCCGGCGATGCAGGGACGCGTCTTCGGCATCGTCGGGATCGTCATGTCGGTCGCGATGCCGCTGTCGATGGTCGTCTTCGGCCCGCTCGCCGATCAGTTCTCGGTCGAGTCCCTGCTCATCCTCGCCGGAGTTCTGCTCTTCGTCGTGGTGGCCGGCATCCTCGCCATTCCCAGCGCTCGCCGGTCCCTGGCTGCGGTCGACCGCCCGAAGGAAGAGCCCGTCCCGCCCGCCGAGGTCGCCCCGGACGAGGAAGCCACACAGAGCACCAAATGACAGTTGCCCGGCACCTCGAGGGCACCGGGCAACTGACGAAGCTCTGGATCAGCGGCTGGCGACCAGCTTGATGGCCACACCGAGACCCGCGGCAACGACGGCGGCGATGATCAGCTTCTTGACCATGGGTGACTCCTAGTTCGACGATGTTGATACGGACTGCAACTATGACATTGGAACCCCGCATCGCGACCCAGGTCAACCGGGCGTGGCGCGAAGAGGCCACGACAATGATCTCGAACGGCTCGATACACCGCATCGCAAATGGGCTAGAAATGGCAGCAGGGCCACCTCCGAAGAGGTGGCCCTGCGCAAAGATATGTCCGGCGGCGTCCTACTCTCCCACAGCCTCTCGGTTGCAGTACCATCGGCGCTGAAGGGCTTGACTTCCGGGTTCGGGATGGGACCGGGTATTTCCCCTTCGCTATGGCCGCCGTAACTCTTGAGATCACCCATTGGGTGACCAAACCTGTGTTACAACAGTTGGTTCGTGGACGCGAACAGTCTCATCAAAGAAGTTGTCTTCGATGGTTGTTGTTTTTGTTGAGGGTTTATGAAAGATAAGCCCTCGGCCTATTAGTACCGGTCGGCTGGGCATCACTGCTGTACACCTCCGGCCTATCAACCCCATGGTCTGTAGGGGGCCTTAACCCATATAGGGTGGGAAACCTCATCTTGAAACGTGCTTCCCGCTTAGATGCGTTCAGCGGTTATCACTTCCGAACGTAGCCAACCAGCCATGCACCTGGCGGTACAACTGGCACACCAGAGGTTCGTCCATCCCGGTCCTCTCGTACTAGGGACAGCATTTCTCAAGTTTCCTACGCGCGCGGCGGATAGGGACCGAACTGTCTCACGACGTTCTAAACCCAGCTCGCGTGCCGCTTTAATGGGCGAACAGCCCAACCCTTGGGACCTACTCCAGCCCCAGGATGCGACGAGCCGACATCGAGGTGCCAAACCATCCCGTCGATATGGACTCTTGGGGAAGATCAGCCTGTTATCCCCGGGGTACCTTTTATCCGTTGAGTGACCACGCTTCCACATGCCGTGGCCAGATCACTAGTTCCGACTTTCGTCCCTGCTCGACATGTCTGTCTCACAGTCAAGCTCCCTTGTGCACTTACACTCGCCACCTGATTGCCAACCAGGCTGAGGGAACCTTTGAGCGCCTCCGTTACACTTTAGGAGGCAACCGCCCCAGTTAAACTACCCATCAGGCACTGTCCCTGAACCAGATCATGGTCCGAAGTTAGACATCTAGTACGACCAGAGTGGTATTTCAACGTTGACTCCACACACACTGGCGTGTGCGCTTCACAGTCTCCCACCTATCCTACACAAGCCGAACCAAACACCAATACCAAACTATAGTAAAGGTCCCGGGGTCTTTCCGTCCTGCCGCGCGTAACGAGCATCTTTACTCGTAGTGCAATTTCGCCGAGTCCACGGTTGAGACAGCGCCCAAGTCGTTACTCCATTCGTGCAGGTCGGAACTTACCCGACAAGGAATTTCGCTACCTTAGGATGGTTATAGTTACCACCGCCGTTTACTGGGGCTTAAATTCTGAGCTTCGCCGTGAGGCTAACCCGTCCTCTTAACCTTCCAGCACCGGGCAGGAGTCAGTCCGTATACATCGTCTTACAACTTCGCACGGACCTGTGTTTTTAGTAAACAGTCGCTTGGGCCTGGTCTCTGCGGCCTTTCACGCTTCCCCCAGCTAGTGGGTTCACGATCCAGGCCCCCCTTCTCCCGAAGTTACGGGGGCATTTTGCCGAGTTCCTTAACCATGGTTCGCTCGATCGCCTTGGTATTCTCTACCTGATCACCTGAGTCGGTTTGGGGTACGGGCGGCTCATGACTCGCTAGAGGTTTTTCTTGACAGCATAGGATCACCGACTTCGCCTAATGGCTCCCCATCACATCTCAGACATACAGAGCCCGGATTTGCCTAGACTCAGTCCTACATGCTTGGCCGGCGACTACCATCGCGCCGGATCGACTACCTTCCTGCGTCACCCCATCACTTGACTACTACACACTTGGGTCCCATGTTCCACACACACGCCTCACCCCGAAGGGATCGGTCACGCATGCTTCAGATGGTTAGCATCATGCGCCTCATCATGGGCGTCATTTCGCCGGTACGGGAATATCAACCCGTTGTCCATCGACTACGCCTGTCGGCCTCGCCTTAGGTCCCGACTTACCCAGGGCAGATTAGCTTGACCCTGGAACCCTTGATCATTCGGCGGATGTGTTTCTCACACATCATTCGCTACTCATGCCTGCATTCTCACTCGCGTAACCTCCACCGCTGGATCACTCCGCTGCTTCACTGGTTACACGACGCTCCCCTACCCACCCCGGAAAACCGGAGTGCCATAGCTTCGGCGGATAACTTGAGCCCCGCTACATTGTCGGCGCGGAATCACTTGACCAGTGAGCTATTACGCACTCTTTCAAGGGTGGCTGCTTCCAAGCCAACCTCCTGGTTGTCACTGCGACTCCACATCCTTTTCCACTTAGTTACCGCTTAGGGGCCTTAGCTGATGGTCTGGGCTGTTTCCCTCTCGACAATGGAGCTTATCCCCCACTGTCTCACTGCTGCGCTCTCACTTACCGGCATTCGGAGTTTGGCTAACGTCAGTAACCTGGTCGGGCCCATCGGCTATCCAGTGCTCTACCTCCGGCAAGAAACACGCAACGCTGCACCTAAATGCATTTCGGGGAGAACCAGCTATCACGAAGTTTGATTGGCCTTTCACCCCTAACCACAGGTCATCCCCTCCATTTTCAACTGAAGTGGGTTCGGTCCTCCACGCCGTCTTACCGGCGCTTCAACCTGCCCATGGCTAGATCACTTCGCTTCGGGTCTAGAGCGCGCGACTCAATCGCCCTATTAGGACTCGCTTTCGCTACGGCTTCCCCACACGGGTTAACCTTGCCACACACCGCTAACTCGCAGGCTCATTCTTCAAAAGGCACGCCATCACCCCCACTGCCAAAAGGCCGGCCGGGCTCTGACGGATTGTAGGCA
>NZ_JACBZR010000001.1:5947500-6131595 GCF_013408335.1 Nocardioides panzhihuensis
TGACCACCGCCGGGGTGCTGGGAGGTGTTGTTGTCACCGTAGGCGCCGTTCTTGTACCAGATCAGCAGACCGTCCTGGTAGGCGTAGTGGTCGACCTTGTCCGGCGCCGTGACGCCGTAGCCGAAGTTGTACGGACCCTCGGCCAGCGTCTTGTCGTAGCCCTTGTACTGCCGGTTCTCGGCGATGTAGAAGCGCGGGTACGTCTCGGTGTAGGTGCCGTCGGTGATACCCATGTACTCCTTGACGGTCCAGTCGGCGAACGTCGAGAAGTCGGTGGTGTAGGCCGAGCCGACCGAGAGGTCGTCGATGGCGAAGCCGTAGAAGGCGACGCCACCGTCGTTCGCGGTGCGGAAACGGAGCTTCACGTTCTGTCCTGCGTACGCCGCCAGGTCAGCAGTCAGGTCGACGTACTCCTGCGGGTCACGGTCGGCGCAGTTGCCCTCGCAGGTGCTGTCTGAGGTGCCGTGGATGCCGTTGTTGTACTCCGCCGAGGACAGGTTCGTCGCCAGCGGCGTCGACCAGGTGGCGCCACCGTCGGTGGAGGCCTCCAGGAAGGTGAAGTCGTACTCCGCCTCGAGGTCGTACTTCACCTTGGCCGAGAGCTTGCCGCCCGCCGGGACCGCGATCTCCGGGCTCACCGCGGTGGCCGTACGGTCATCGCCCTTGCCGGAGTAGAGGAACGACTTGCCAGAGGTGCCCGACCCGACGTCGTGGGTGGTCTCCCCGTCGGGCAGGTTGACCACGAGTGCCTGCGGGGTCTTCGTCCCGGTGTCGTGGACGCTCGGGCCGAGGGTCACCTTCTTGGTCGTACCGGCCTCGACGGTGTCGTAGTTGAGCCAGCCGAGGAAGAGCTTCTCGGGGGCGCCCATGTGGTTGGGAGTGGTGCCGATGGTGCCGTCACCGTGGCCCAGCCACGAACCCGAGCTCATCAGGGTCCAGAAGCCGGTGCCGTTCTCGCCACCCGCGGTGTCGTAGAAGTCCGGCAGACCGAGGTCGTGGCCGAACTCGTGCGCGAAGACGCCGAGGCCGCCGTTCTCGGGCTCGGTGGTGTAGTCGCGGATCCAGATGTCGGTGTTACCGATCTTGACGCCGCCGGCCTTCGGGTAGTCGGCCGGACCGTCGGAGCCGGAGGCGTTCGCGGCCCAGCGGTGGGACCAGATGGCCCACGGGTCGGCGCCGGCCTCCTCGCCGTCGCCGGCGTGGATCGCCTGGAAGTGGTCGACGTAGCCATCGGCCTCGTTGAAGTTGCCGTCGCCATCGAGGTCGTAGCGGTCCCAGATGTCGTAGTCCTGGAGGTAGGCCGTGATCTCGGCGTCGGTCTTGCCGGCCGCCTTCTGCGCGTCGTACCAGGCGTTGGCGCTGTCCTGGATGTAGTTCTTCATCGACGCGGCGGTCTCATCGCCGGTCTCGTCCTGGTAGTAGGACGCCGCGCGCGGAAGCGTGACCCAGTCGCTCACGTCGCCCTGGAGGTCGAAGCGGCCGCTCGACATCTCCTTGTAGACGTTGTGGAACGACTCCTCGCCCTTGTCCTGGTTGAAGAACATGTTCATGAAGTGGTCGCGCGAGAAGTCCTCCTCCCAGTAGGTGGAGTTGTCGTCCGCAGCCGGCGGCGCGATCTCGTTGTGGAGCGGGCCCGAGGTGTTGTCGGGGAAGGCCGGGTTGCCGCCCTCGCCGAACTCGACCAGGAAGCTCAGCAGCTGGGACTTCTCGGTGGGAGCGTGCTCCACCCAGCGGGCGTTCTTGCCCGAGCCCATCTTGACGACCTCGCTGCCGTTCTTCGTGACCGTCTGCTTCTCGCCTGTGGCGACGGCGTTGGCGGCGTTGGTCTTGAGCTCTCGGCGCTTGGTGTTGAGCGTGTCAGGCTTGTCATCGACCTTCTGCTTCACAGCGGCAGCGGCTGGGGTCCCCGCGTCCTCGACGGCGCTTGCCGACGAGTGCGTCAGGGCCACCGGCGTCACGCCGGCGACCGCAACCGCAGCGAGAACGCTGGTAAGGCGTCTGTTCATCGTTCCTCCGGAGTCTGGTGACATCGCGCACATGTGCTTTGCCCGAGAACTGCCCGGCACGATGGGCCATCACGACAGAGATGGCTTCGGAGTACAACACCAAGCAACACAGTTACCTGTAAAGGATTTGTCGCCTATTGGCCAGCGGGCGCAATAATTCGTGGCGGGATTACGACAGCCACCTTGATCGACCGCTTGACCTGCGATTTCGAGGTGGTGAATCGCACACCTGTCATTCGCTACGACAGGTATTGACAACGTGCCTTGGCGCCCATTCGATGCCCAGATTGCATGCTTGTAATTGCCTGCGGGTCGGTCTGGGGACTTGCATTTAACCGACCGTATTTGTTCCGCTGTCGGGCGAGAAAGCCGGGATCGGGACAGATCCGGACGGTGTTGGGGGTGGGCCTCAGCGCGTAGATCGTCAGATCTCGCAACACCGTTCGCCCGTGCCCGGGCAGAACGAACATCGGAGCATCGTGCCCGCCAGCAGCACCAACTCGTGGTTCCGCAACATCGCTTCAACCCGCCGCAGCAAGGCCATCCTGATCGGCGGACTCGCCGCAGCTGTGGTCGCCGCAGGCGGCGCAGCGTACGGGGTCAAGACCTCCCAGACCGACGTCATCGTGTCGGTCGACGGCAAGGCCAAGGACGTCAGCGTCAACGCCGACACCGTCGGAGAGGTCCTCGAGGCCGAGGGCATCGAGATCGGCGACCGTGACGCGGTCGCCCCATCGGTCGACACCGAGGTCGAGGACGGCAGCGCGATCAGCGTGCGCTACGCCCGTCAGCTGAGCCTCGAGGTCGACGGCAAGGATCAGGACCACTGGGTCACCGCTACCACCGTCGGCGGCGCCCTCGCCGAGCTCGGTCGCGACTACGACCGTGCCGAGCTCTCGACCAGCCGCGGTGCGTACATCGGCCGCGACGGGATGTCGCTCGACGTCGTCACTCCGAAAAACGTCAAGGTCGAGCTTGCCGGCAAGAAGGCCAAGAAGGTCAATGTGACCGCCCTGACCGTCGGCGACGCCCTCAAGGACCTCCGGGTCGAGGTCGAGCCCCGGGACAAGGTCACGCCAGCCCCCGGCAAGGCTCTGAAGGCCGGCCAGAAGATCGTCTTCACCGACTTCTCCGCCAAGGACCAGAAGGTCGCTCGCGAGACCGTCGAGGCGCCGGTCGAGGAGCGCGAGGACTCCTCGATGTACGAGGGTGAGACCGAGGTCGTCGAAGAGGGCTCCGACGGGATCCGCTCGGTGACCTACCGCGCCTTCCTCAAGAACGGCGAGACCGTCTCCCGCAAGGTCCTCGAGCAGAACGTGATCGAGAAGCCCGAGCCGCGCATCGTCAAGGTCGGCACCAAGGAGAAGGAGGCCCCTGCGGCCAACTTCGCCGGTGGCAGCACCGTCTGGGACCGGCTCGCGCAGTGCGAGTCCGGCGGCAACTGGGCGATCAACACCGGTAACGGCTACTACGGCGGCCTGCAGTTCAACATGCAGACCTGGCAGGCCTACGGCGGCTCCGGTCTCCCGAGCGAGAACAGCCGCGAGACGCAGATCGCGGTCGCGACCAAGCTCCGCGACGCCAACGGTGGCTACGGCGCCTGGCCGCACTGCTCGCAGCAGCTCGGACTGCCGCAGTAGTCGCGAGTCGACGCATCTGCCCCAGAGATCGGGCTCGAGTCGGCGCGTCTGTCCCAGCAACGTGGGACAGACGCGCCGACTCGGCGTTGTGACGCGGGACAGATGCGCCGAGTCGACGTCGGGGGGCCTACGCTGGGGACCATGACCGACCGCACCCCGCCGCGCATGCTGGGGCCGGCGGAGGTCAGGGCGCTGGCCGCCGAGCTCGACCTTCGCCCCACCAAGCAGCGCGGTCAGAACTTCGTGATCGACGCCAACACCGTGCGCCGGATCGTCCGTGAGTCCGGGGTCGGCGCCGACGACGTCGTGGTCGAGGTCGGACCGGGCCTCGGGTCGCTCACCCTCGCCATCCTCGAGACCGGCGCGGAGGTGACCGCGATCGAGCTCGACGAGGCCCTCGCGCAGCGCCTGCCGAGGACCATCGAGGAGTACGCCCCCGACCACGCCGATGCGTTCAGACTGATCCGAGCGGACGCTCTTCGGGTCGAGTCGGTCCCCGGGCCGCCGCCCACGGCCCTGGTCGCCAACCTGCCCTACAACGTCTCGGTGCCGGTCCTGCTGCACCTGCTGTCCCTGCTGCCGTCGCTGCGCCACGGCCTGGTGATGGTGCAGGCCGAGGTCGCCGACCGGCTGGCGGCCAAGCCCGGATCCAAGATCTACGGCGTCCCGTCGGTCAAGGCCGCCTGGTACGCCGACGTACGCCGCGCCGGAACGATCGGCCGCAACGTCTTCTGGCCGGCGCCCAACGTCGACTCCGGGCTCGTCTACTGGCGCCACCGCGAGCCGCCCTCGACGGCGGTATCGCGCGAGGAGGTCTTCGCAGTCGTCGATGCCGCCTTCGCCCAGCGCCGCAAGGCGCTCCGCGGCGTGCTCAAGCCGCTGGCCGGCTCTGCCGAGGCGGCAGAGAAGGCGCTGGTCGCCGTCGGCATCGACCCGCTGGCGCGCGGCGAGTCGTTGACCATCACCGACTTCGTACGCATCACCGAATCGCTCCAAAAGGTTTCCTCATGACGATCACCGTCCGCGCAGCCGCGAAGTTCAATCTGCACCTCGGGGTGGGGCCCGTGCGTGAGGACGGCTTCCATCCGCTGGCGACCGTCTACCAGGCGATCGGCCTCTACGACGACGTCACCGCGGGCGAAGCCGACGGGTGGCAGGTCACGCTCAGCGCCGAGGATCACATCGCGCTGGCGGAGGTCCCGACCGGCGACGACAACATCGTCGTACGGGCCGGGAAGGCCCTCGCTGCTCACCACGGCATCGACCGGGCGGCGAGCATCGAGATCCACAAGGGCATCCCCGTCGCCGGCGGTCTCGCCGGTGGCTCTGCCGACGCGGCCGCCACGCTCGTCGCCCTCGACCGCCTGTGGTCGCTGGAGACCTCCGACGAGGATCTGCTCGCCATCGCCGGGCGGCTCGGATCCGACGTACCTTTCGCGCTCGTCGGCGCCACAGCGGTCGGCGGTGGCCGTGGCGAGATCGTCGAGCCGGTCGCCGACAACGGCGCCTGGTGGTGGGTCGCGGTCGGCAACGAGCAGGGGTTGTCGACGCCTGCTGTCTATCGCGCGTTCGACGAGCTGGTCGGAGCCGGCGTCGCCGAGCCGCAGGTGCCCGAGCGTCTCCTCATGGCGCTGGAGAAGGGTGACGCGGGGCTCCTCGCCGAGGCGCTCGCCAACGACCTGCAGGCTCCGGCCCTGGCGCTGCGCCCCGACCTCGCCCAGACCTTCGCGGACGGCGAGGAGGCCGGCGCGCTGGCCGTCCAGCTCTCCGGTTCGGGACCGACGGTCCTGATGCTGTGCCGCGACGCCGCCCACGCCCGCGAGGTCGCCGGAGCGATGCAGGCCAAGGCGTACGACCGAGTCTGGGCCGCCCCCGGCCCGGTCGCCGGCGCCCACGTCGTCACCTACTGACCCAACCCTGCCGAGGCGTCACCCGCGTCCGTCGAGGCGTCACCCGCGTCGGCCGAGATGGCAGCGCCGAGCCATCTCGGCCGACCTGAGTGACGTTTCGGCCGACGTACGTGACGCCTCGGCGGGTCAGGCCGCGCTGGAGACGACCTCGTCGGAGATCGCCGCGGCGGCGCGGCGCAGGTGGCGGGTGATGCTTGCGGCGTTGAACCCGGTGGCGCTGCCGGAGACGGAGACGGCGGCGATCGCTCGGCCCTCGATCATGATGGGGACCGCGGCGCAGACGATGCCGACCTGGGCCTCCTCGCGGTCGAAGGCGATCCGCTCGCTGTTGGCACGGCGGAGCTCGGCGAGGAACTTCGCCGGGTCGGCGTGCGAGTGTCGGGTGCGCCTCACCAGGCCGGACTCGAGCACGGCCGCGATGTGGTCGCGGTCGCTGAAGGAGAGGATCGCCTTGCCGAGCGCGGAGCAGGCGGCGGGTGCTCGCCCGCCCACGTAGGTATCCGGCTGGATGCCGCCGCGACCGGCGATCTTCTCCAGGAAGACGATGTCGGTGCCCTCGAGGATGGCGAGGTGGACGGTCTTGCCGGTCGCCACGTAGAGCTCGGCCAGATGCGGCATCGCGGTCTCCCGGATGCCCTGCGGACGACAGATCTGCACCGCGTTGCCGAGCTCGAACAACCGCCGGCCCAGCACGTAGTGCCGGCCGGTGCGCTCGACGTATCCGCTCTGCTCGAGATGGCGCAGGAGACGGAAGGCGGTGGACTTGGGCAGCCCTGCGGTGCGCGCGATCTCGCTGACACCGAGCTTCGGGCCGGCTCCGAGAAATGCCTCCAGGATCTGGAGGGCCTTCGTCGCAGACGGGGTCGCCGGGGAGGTCGTCCTCGGGGCACCTTCATGGTCGTGCTGACTAGCCAGGGTGGGGATAGCAGTGACGCTCATGGGGGATCTCCTTAATTGAGACGGAGGCACCACGAAGGGGGATCTGGCGCCGCCAACTCTCCTGTGACAGCAGTCACTGTAACGATCGTTCCGGAGGTTGTGGCGAAAATGTTGAATAAATCTCATTCCTGACCTGCGGAAATAGATGACACGGCACGTAGTTCGATACGTTTCCGGCCGTTAGCATCGTGGATCGTCTGTGGATCCAAGGTAGTGCGTCAGTGACTTATCTGTGTAGGAAACGGCGTCGCCGCGATCAGTCGCGCCAGCAGATCTGAGGTCGTGACCGGTGGCATGTCGGCGCTTTCGAGGGCTTCGGCGAAGAGAAGTCCGTCGGCGATCACGAGCAGTAGCACGGCCATCTCGTCGGCATGTTCGGCGCCGTCGTCGCCGAGCGCCCCACGGAACCAGCCGGCGAAGTCCTCCCGGGACTGGCGGCGTACGGCTAGGAACCGGTCCCGGCCCGGCAGCGGCTCGGGCCGCTTCGGAAGCACCAGCATCAGGCCGATCCGCAGGAACGGGGGCAGCCGGCGGAGGCTGGCCACCAGAGGTGTCAGCATCCGGGGCAGCTCGGTGGCCCAGTCGATGCCCGGGCTCGGTGCCTGCCGCGAGGACTGCGTCCGGCTCCAGGCGCGGTAGGAGTCGTCGACCGCGGCCGAGAACAGATCGTCCTTGTTCGCGAAGTGCCAGTAGACCGACGAGGCCGGAAGTCCCGCCGCGGCACAGATCCGGCTGATCGAGGCGCCCTCGTAGCCACTCTCCGCGGCGACCTCCAGCGCTGCCGCGACGAGCTTCTCGCGGCTGGTGCTCTTGGCCTCGTACGTCGCCGGCGGCAGGTCCATGGCCACGGGAGTCGCGGCTGGGTTCTTCCCGAGGTGGATCGCGACCTCGGCCAGGCCGTCGGCGAGCCGTCGCCGGAGCGAGTCGAGTTCGGCGTACGCATCGGTCTGGGTGTGGATGAAGAGACCGTCGTGGGCGGCCAAGGTCAGGCGGGCGAGGATCTCGGTGTGTGCGGGCGGAAGGCCGACAGCCTCGGACCACCACAGCTCGAAGTCGGCCAGTGTCTGAGTGCGGATCCGGAGGAAGCGCTCCCGTGGGCCGTCGCCGACCGTCGGCCCGGACTCGAGGGCGAGCATCAGGCCCATCCGCCACCAGTCGGTCTTTGCGTCGTGGGTGTCCGAGGTCGTACGCCGCAGGTTGGCCAGCAGCCCGTCGCGGAGGTCGCCGCCGGTGGGGAGCGGCTCCCATCGCGGGACGACGCGCCGCCAGGAGGAGTAGCCGTGCTCGAGCGCCTCGGCGAGAAGCTGGTCCTTGTTGGAGAAGTGCCAGTAGAGCGAGGAGGGCGGGAGGCCGGTGGCGCGCCGGACCAGCGCCATCGTCGTGCCGACGTAGCCGCGCTCGGCGGCCAGTCGGAGCGCGGCTTCGAGGATCATCTGACGCGAGCCGGTGGTGTGCTCGCGGAGCGACTTCTCGACCATTGCACGGAGTCTAGGCAGGTCAGGGGCTCCTCGTCCGCCTCGCGTGCCGCTGGATGGCCGCCGCGATGGTGGCTGCCTCGCCGGCCTCGGGGACAATGGAGGTGATATGGCGAACCTCCTCAACCTCGAGCACGTCTCCAAGGCGTACGGCATCCGGCCCCTCCTCGACGACGTCTCCCTCGGCATCAACGCCGGCGAGCGGATCGGCATCGTCGGCCGCAACGGTGACGGGAAGACGACACTGCTGCAGGTGATGACCGGTCTGGAGGAGCCCGACTCCGGCCGGGTCTCGCGCCAGCGCGGTCTGCTGGTGGGGTTCCTGCACCAGGGCGACCAGCTCATAGACTCCCACAGCGTGCGGGAGGCCGTGCTCGGCGGGCGCTCCGACCATGAGTGGGCAGGCGTCCCCGTGCTCCGCGAGATCGTGGAGCAGCTCCTGGCCGGGATCGACCTGGACCGTGCCGTCGTGGGCCTCTCCGGTGGCGAGCGCCGTCGCTGTGCGCTGGCCGAGCTGCTTCTCGGGGACCACGACATGATCGTCCTCGACGAGCCCACCAACCACCTCGACGTCGAGGCCGTGGCCTGGCTCGCCTCCCACCTGGCCCAGCGCGCTTCTGCTCTCGTCGTGGTCACCCACGACCGCTGGTTCCTCGATGCCGTGTGTCAGTTCACCTGGGAGGTCCATGACGGCCAGGTCGACGCCTACGAGGGTGGCTATGCCGCCTTCGTCCTCGCCAAGGCGGAGCGGTCTCGTCAGGCCGCCGCCTCCGAGGTACGCCGCCAGAACCTGGTCCGCAAGGAGCTGGCCTGGCTGCGTCGCGGTGCTCCGGCGCGTACGTCGAAGCCGAAGTTCCGCATCGACGCCGCCAACCAGCTCATCGAGGACGTGCCGCCGCCGCGCGACCGTTTCGAGCTGCAGAAGTTCGCCGCCCAGCGGCTCGGCAAGGACGTCATCGATGTCGAGGACGTCGACCTCTTCCGTGGTGAGCGACAGCTGCTGTCGCACGCCACCTGGCGCATCGGCCCGGGGGACCGGATCGGCATCGTCGGCGTCAACGGCGCCGGCAAGACCTCGGTGCTGTCGCTGCTCGACGGCTCGCTCCCGCCGGCGGTGGGGAAGGTACGCCACGGCCGCACCATCGCGCTCCAGCACCTGACCCAGCAGCTCGACGACCTCGACCCGGAGGCGCGAGTCCTTCCCATGGTCGAGTCGATCAAGCGTGTCACCAAGACCATCGACGGCCAGGAGCTCTCCGCGACCTCGATGCTCGAGCGCTTCGGCTTCACCGGCGACAAGCTGGTCACCCGTATCGGCGACCTCTCCGGCGGCGAGCGCCGCCGCTTCCAGCTCCTCCGCCTGCTGCTCACCGAGCCCAACGTCCTGCTGCTCGACGAGCCGACCAACGACCTCGACATCGACACGCTCAACGTGCTCGAGGACTTCCTCGACGCCTGGCCCGGCACCCTGATCGTCGTCTCCCACGACCGCTACTTCCTCGAGCGCGTCACCGACTCCGTCTGGGCCCTCCTCGGCGACGGCCAGATCTCCATGCTCCCGCGTGGCGTCGACGAGTACCTCGAGCGCCGCCTCCCGATCCCCGCCGGCGGGTCGGCCTCGCGGACCGAGGCGTCGGCCCCGCAGGGCGAGACGGCCGGCTCGTCGAAGGCCAAGGCCGGCTCTGCGGAGGAGCGGGCCGCGAAGAAGGTCATCGCCCGGATCGACAAGCAGCTCGAGCGGATCGCCGAGCAGCAGCAGAAGCTCGAGCTCGCGATGGCCGAGGCGGTCAACGACTACACCCGGCTCGCCGAGCTCAGCGCCGAGCTGAACAAGCTCTCTGCCGAGAAGGACGAGCTCGAGATGGAGTGGCTCGAAGCCGCCGAGGGGCTGGAGTAGCGCTGGTCTGGAGCGTGCCTTGGTGGCGGCTCGCGAAGCTGTAACACGCTGTTCGTAGGACTACTCGCCTTTTAGAACGACCGGATAGTCCTACGAACAGCGTGTTACACGCGTTCGGTGCGCGTTCGGTGCGCTGCCCGCGGATCCGCGGTCAGCCTGCGAACGGGACCAGCAGCCGGCGCAGCAGATCGGTGAGCTGGCTCTGTTGGTCGTCGGAGAGGCCGGCGAGGAACTCTCGCTCGGCCGCGAGCAGCGCCTCGAAGGCGCTGTCGACGGTGGCCTTGCCTTCCGGGGTGAGTCGGACGAGCACGCCCCGCCGGTCCGCCGGGTCCGGCAGCCGCTCGACGAGGCCGCGGGCGGCCAGCCGGTCGACGCGGTTGGTCATGGTCCCGCTGGTCACCAGGGTCTCGCGCAGCAGTCGGCCGGGGGAGAGCTCGTAAGGATCGCCAGCCCGGCGCAGCGCGGCGAGCACGTCGAACTCCCAGGACTCGATCCCGGAGCCCGAGAACGCGTCGCGTCGCGCGAGGTCGAGGTGGCGGGAGAGCCGGGACAGACGCGAGAAGATCTCGACGGGACCCAGATCGAGGTCGGGCCGCTCGTGTGCCCAGGCCTCGCTCAGGTCGTCGACTTCGTCGCGCATGGCGTGAGCGTAGCCCAAGTTCACCTCATCGAGAATCTTGACATCGAGACAAGTCGGGAGGACGATCTGGATATCTTGATATCAAGAGAAATTGAGAGGACGTACGCCATGACCGCATGGGATCCCGAGCGCTATCTGACCTACTCGGAGGAGAGGGCTCGGCCGTTCGTCGACCTCCTTCGCCGGGTCGGCGCGGACCGGCCGAAGACCGTCGTCGACCTCGGCTGTGGTCCGGGCAACCTGACCGCTCTCGTGGCCGAGCGTTGGCCGCAGGCGCGTGTGGTCGGACTGGACTCCAGCTCCGCGATGATCGACAAGGCCCGCGCGAGTGTCGACGGCGTCGACTTCGCGGTGGCGGATCTGCGGGACTGGGCCGACTCGGCGGCGCCCGGGTCCGTCGACGTACTCCTCTCCAACGCCACCCTCCAGTGGGTCCCGGGCCATCTGGACCTGCTGCCGGCGCTCTCCCGTGCTGTGAGCGACCGCGGCTGGCTCGCCTTCCAGGTTCCCGGCAACTTCGACGAGCCCAGCCACCGGCTTCGTGAAGAGCTGGCCGCCGAAGCGCCGTACGCCGATCACACCCGCCATCTCGGGGCGCCCGGGTCCCACGACCCGGCTGTCTACCTGGACGCGCTGGTGAAGGAGGGTTTCGAGGTCGATGCCTGGGAGACGACGTACCTCCACGTACTGACCGGCGAGGACCCGGTCTTCACCTGGATCGCCGGAACGAGCCTGCGGCCCACGGCTGCCGTGCTCGAGGAGGCCGGTCTCTTCGAGTCGTTCGCCGAGGAGCTCAGGAACCGTCTGGCACAGGCCTATCCGGTGCGAGACGATTCCGTAGGAAACGGTTTCGTCCTGCTCCCGTTCCGCCGCGTCTTCGTGGTCGCCCGCAGGCTGGAGGCGTGATGCGGATCCATCACGTGCAGGTCGGCATGCCCTCTGGGCGTGAAGACGAGGCCAGGACCTTCTATGCAGACGGACTCGGTCTGACCGAGGTGCCGAAACCCGCCGAGCTGGCCAAGCGCGGCGGCGCCTGGTTCCGTTCGCCCGGCGGAGCCTAGGTCCACCTCGGTGTCGAGGATCCGCACCGGCCGCAGGTGAAGGCCCATCCCGCCCTTGCGGTCGGCACGGAGGCGGAGCTGGAGGCGATCGGCGCGAGGCTGGCGCGACTCGGCTTCGACGTCGACTGGAGCCAGCGCCACAACGCCGATGACTTCCAGCGCTTCCACGTCCGAGATCCGTTCGGCAACCGTGTCGAGATCGTGTGGCCGCTCGACGGCTAGCACGATCTTCGTTGGCGCGTGGGCGAAAACCGGAATCGAGCAAAAAAGAGCCGTAACGCCCACTGGTCTGGACCGTTGTCCCCCGGGGGATACAACAACGATGCAGGAACGATGCCAGAAACGATGGAAGGCAAGACTTTGACTGACGACGTGACCGTCCCCCAGCCTCGGGACGCGGAGACGACGAGCGTGGTCAATCGAGTCCGTAGGGCTCAAGGCCAGCTCGGTGGCGTGCTCCGCATGATCGAAGACGGCCGCGAGCTCGCTGATGTGGTCGGCCAGCTCAAGGCAGTCACCCGGGCTCTCGACAAGGCAGCTTTCGCGCTCCTCTCCAACGAGCTGCGCCGCGCGCACGCCGACGGGGATCGCCCCGAGGAGATCGAGGAGCTCGAGAAGGTCTTCCTCTCCCTCTCCTGATCTCGGGCCAGGAGAGGGGAGGAGGTTACCCTCGGGTAACCTGACTGCCATGAGCCAGCTCTACGACCTCTGGAAGTCCTTCAACCGAGTTCCGGTTGTCGGCAAGCGAGCATTCTCGGTCGCATTCGCGAAGAAGGCGCCGTACTTCGGGTCCATCCACCCGCTGGTCAACCAGCTGCGGCCCAACTACGCCGAGGTCATCGTGCCCAACCGCAAGGGCAACCACAACCACATCGGGACCGTGCACGCCATCGCGCTGTGCAACGGTCTCGAGATGGCCATGGGTGCCCTTGCGGAGGTCACCATCCCTCGCGACAAGCGCTGGATCCCCAAGGGGATGACCGTCTCCTACACGGCCAAGGCCTCCAGCGACATCACCTGCATCGCGGAGACCGACCAAGAGCAGTGGGACACCGCCGACGGTGACCTCGCGGTGCGCGTCAAGGGCATCCGCGAGGACGGCACAGTCGTCATCGAGGGCACCATCGACCTCTGGGTGACCCTGAAGAAGAAGTAAGAGCAGGTACGCAACGGCCCGCAGCCCCGAAGGGCGGCGGGCCGTTGTTGCGCTCCGACGTCAGGCGGTTCCACCCGGCATGCCGGCGGCCGTGGCGGTCTGAACCGCCGGATCCTGCGTCGTGCCCACCGGTCCTGCGGTATGGGCCACCCGCCGCGTACGTGCCTCGACGAAGTTCGCCACCAGACCCAGGATGGTGTTCATGACGATGTAGAGGAGCGCCACCACGATCGCGGCCGGGATCAGGTTGTTGAAGTTCCCGTCGATCTTGTTGATCTGGTTGAGCAGCTCGTCATAAGCCAGGATGTAGCCGAGCGCGGTGTCCTTGAGCAGCACGACCAGCTGGGCGATGATCGCGGGCAGCATCGAGCGCACCGCCTGCGGGAGCAGGATCGAGCGCATGACCTGCCCCTGGGAGAGCCCGATCGCGAAGCCGGCCTCGCTCTGCCCCTTCGGGAGGGCGTGTACGCCGGCGCGGATGATCTCGGCGAGCACGGAGCCGTTGTAGAGCGTCAGGCCGATGACAACGGCCCAGAAGACGTCCGACTGCAGACCGAACATGCCGCTCTGAGAGAAGTAGATGAACATCATCAGCAGCAGCATCGGGATCGAGCGGAAGAACTCCACGACCACGGCACTGGGAATGCTGACGATCTTGTGGGTCGACATCCTGCCGACGGCGAAGACGAACCCGAAGGCCAGAGCGAGCACCGAGCCGACCGCGAAGGCGCTGAGCGTGCCGAGGATCCCGGGAATCAGGAAGTTCTCCCACACAGGCGCCTCGAGGAACGGCTTCCACTTCTCGGCGTCCCACTGGCCGGTCTCGTCGAACTTGGAGTAGACGATCCACGCCACCCAGACGACGACCGCGAGGGCGACCGCCGAGTAGACCCAGTTGAGCGCCTTGGCGCGCGGACCGGGGGCGTCATAGAGAACAGAGGCGCTCATCGGGCCACCGCGAATCGCTTGGACGCCCAGCCCGCGAAGAAGCCGATGGGCAGGGTGAGGATCATGAAGCCGACCGCGAAGATGATGAAGATCAGCAGGATCTGGTCGGAGTTCTTCTCCATGAGCGTCTTCATCTGACCGGAGGCCTCGTTGACCATGGATGCGGTGGTGACGCCGATGGTGACCGCGACGGTGGTGTTCTTCGTCATCGCGATGATGACGCTGGCCAGCGGGTTGATCACCGACCGCAGAGCCTGGGGAAGCACCACCAGGCGGAGGTTCTGGGTGAAGGTCAGCCCGATCGCGCGCGCCGCCTCGGCCTGCCCGAGCGGCACCGTGTTGATGCCCGAACGGAGCACCTCGCACACGAAGGTCGAGGTGTAGACGCTGAGAGCGAGCACGGCCAGCCAGAACGCGTTTCGCCAGATCAGATCCTCGTCGAAGCTCAGCCCGAGCTGGTAGCTCAGCCCGAACAGCGCGAAGAACATCACCAGCGTCAGCGGGGTGTTGCGGAACGTGTAGACGACTGCGGCTCCCACCCACCGCAGCACCGGCACGGGCGAGACCCGGAAGATCGCGAGCACAACGCCGAGCAGCAGGGAGAAGATCCCGCTGAAGAAGGCGAGTCTCAGGGTCAGCCCGAACGAGGTCAGGATGATTGACCCGCTCTCGGAGATGAGGTCCATTGGTCCTTCCAAGAACTTTCTTGAAGACGTACGTGTGGTCGAGCTCGCCGAGCCGCCCTCGAGGGACGGTCTCGGCAAGCTCGACCAGAGAAGCTCAGTAGCGGTCGACGGTCGGCGGCTCCGGCAGCTTGTAGCCGGACTCACCCAGGTTGTCGTTGAACGCCTTCTCCCAAGCGCCGTCCTCGAAGGACTGCTCGATCAGGTCGTTGATCTTGTCGCGGTCCTCGCTGCCCTTGGGCAGGCCCACGCCGTAGTTCTCCTCGGAGAACGGCGCGCCGACGATCTTGAACTTGCCCGGGTCCTGCTGGGCGTAGCCCGCCAGGATGATGTCATCGGTGGTCATCGCGTCGAGCTGGCCGCCCTCGATCGCGGTGACGCACTTGCTGTAGGTGTCGAACTCCTGCAGCTGGACGCCCTTGGCGTAGTTCTCCTTGATGTTCTCCGCCGGCGTGGAGCCGGTGACGGAGCAGAGCTTCTTGCCGTCGAGGTCCTTGGGGCCCGTGATGTCGGTGTTGTCGGCGGCGACCAGGATGTCCTGCCCAGCGACGTAGTAAGGCCCGGCGAAGTCGACATCGGCCTTGCGCTCGTCGGTGATCGAGTAGGTCGCCAGGATCATGTCGACGCTGCCGTCCTTGAGGAAGGTCTCGCGGTTGGCGGAGACGGCCTCGACGAACTGGATCTGGTCACCCTCGTAGCCGAGGCCCTCGGCGATGTAGGTCGCCATGTCGACGTCGAAGCCGGAGTACGAGCCGTCGGCCTCCTTGAAGCCGAGCCCCGGCTGGTCGAACTTGATGCCGATCTTGATCTTGTCGCCGCCGGCGTCGGAGCCGGAGTCGTCGCCGCCACCACAGGCGGCGAGCGAGCCGGCGAGCGCGAGGGCGCCTACGGCCGCGGCGATCTTCTTGAACTTCATCGTTTCCACCTTCTGGAATCTCAATGGTTTGGTGCGGTGCTGGGTTCGCGAGCCGAACGGCTCACCCGAGACGTACGTTCAGTGCTTGAGGATCTTGCCGAGGAAGTCCTTGGCGCGATCGGACTGCGGGTTGTCGAAGAACTCGCTCGGCGTGTTCGACTCGACGATCTGCCCGTCGGCCATGAAGACCACCCGGTCGGCAGCCTTGCGCGCGAAGCCCATCTCGTGGGTCACCACGATCATGGTCATGCCGTCCTTGGCGAGACTGACCATGACGTCCAGGACCTCCTGGACCATCTCCGGGTCGAGCGCGGAGGTGGGCTCGTCGAAGAGCATCACCTGGGGCCTCATCGCCAGCGCCCGTGCGATCGCGACGCGCTGCTGCTGGCCGCCGGAGAGCTGCGCGGGATACTTCGCGGCCTGGACACCCACGCCGACGCGGTCGAGCAGCTTCTTCGCCTCGGCCTCTGCCTCGGCCTTCTTGAGCTTGCGCACCTTCATCGGGCCCAGCGTGACGTTCTGCAGGATCGTCTTGTGGGCAAAGAGGTTGAAGCTCTGGAAGACCATCCCGACCTCGGCGCGCAGCTTGGCCAGGCCCTTGCCCTCCGCGGGCAGCTCCTTGCCGTCGAGCGTGATCGTCCCGGAGTCGATCGTCTCCAGCCGGTTGATCGCGCGGCAGAGGGTCGACTTCCCCGAGCCCGACGGCCCGATCACCACGACGACCTCGCCACGCTTGATCTCCAGGTTGATGTCCTGAAGAACGTGCAGGTCGCCGTAGTGCTTGTCGACGTGGTCGAGCACCACCAAGGCGTCTCCCGAAGGTGCGCTGGTGGGTTCTGTGTCAAGCACGGTCATGCCGCAGACCTAACCACATCCTGCATTGCACATCCATGAATTGGTCCCCGGTATCGGTTACAAGCAGATAACTGGTCGGGATTTCCTGCCGTTGGACCACATCGCCGTACTCTTGAAGACGCTATGACCGTGTCCACCGCCTCGAGCTCCGCATCGGCCCGTACGTACGAAGTCCGCACCTACGGCTGCCAGATGAACGTCCACGACTCCGAGCGCCTCTCCGGGCTGCTGGAGGATGCCGGCTATCTGAAGGTGACCGCGGGCGAGCAGGCCGACGTGGTCGTCTTCAACACCTGCGCGGTCCGCGAGAACGCAGACAACAAGCTCTACGGAAACCTCTCCCACCTGGCTCCGATCAAGCAGGCCAACCCGGATCTCCAGATCGCGGTCGGCGGCTGCCTCGCCCAGAAGGACCGGGCCACGATCACCGAGAAGGCGCCGTACGTCGACGTGGTGTTCGGGACGCACAACATCGGCTCGCTGCCGGTGCTGCTAGAGCGGGCCCGGGTCCAGGAAGAGGCGCAGGTCGAGATCCTGGAGTCGCTCGAGGTCTTCCCGTCCACGCTGCCGACCAAGCGCGAGTCCGCCTATGCCGCCTGGGTGTCGATCAGCGTGGGCTGCAACAACACCTGCACCTTCTGCATCGTCCCCGCATTGAGGGGCAAGGAGAAGGACCGGCGACCGGGCGAGATCCTCGCCGAGATCGAGGCGCTGGTCGCCGAGGGAGTCACCGAGGTGACCCTGCTGGGACAGAACGTCAACGCCTATGGCGTCGAGTTCGGCGACCGGCAGGCCTTCTCGAAGCTGCTGCGGGCGTGCGGCGAGATCGAGGGGCTGGAGCGGGTCCGGTTCACCAGCCCGCACCCGGCCGAGTTCACCGACGACGTCATCGAGGTGATGGCCGAGACGCCGAACGTGATGCCGTCGCTGCACATGCCGCTGCAGTCCGGCTCCGACCGGGTGCTGAAGGCGATGCGGCGCTCCTACCGGTCCACCAAGTTCCTCGGCATCATCGAGCGCGTCCGGGCAGCGATCCCGGACGCGGCGATCACCACCGACATCATCGTCGGCTTCCCGGGGGAGACCGAGGAGGACTTCCAGGGCACCCTCGACGTGGTGCGCGAGTCGCGGTTCTCCTCTGCCTTCACGTTCCAATACTCCAAGCGCCCCGGCACCCCGGCCGCCGATCTCCCCGACCAGATCTCTCCCGCGGTGGTCAAGGACCGCTACCAGCGCCTCGTCGACCTCGTCAACGAGATCGCGCACGAGGAGAACAAGAAGAACGTCGGACGTACGCTCGAGCTGATGGTCGCCGAGGGGGAGGGCCGCAAGGACGCCGAGACCCACCGGCTCTCCGGTCGCGCTCCCGACAACCGGCTCGTGCACTTCAACGCCACCGGGGCCGAGGGTGTACGTCCCGGCGACGTGGTGAAGGTCGAGATCACCTACGCGGCCCCGCACCACCTGGTCGCCGACAACCCCGTGCTCGAGGTGCGCCGCACTCGCTCCGGCGACGCCTGGGAAGCGCGCCAGGGCCGGCCCGAGGCCGAGACCGCGTCGGTCGGGCTGGGCATGCCAGCTGTCGGCGTTCCCGCTCCGTTGCCGGCCGCTCCGGCCTGCAGCTGATCGTCCGGAATCCGGTTACCCCAACAGCAAATTATCCGTAGCGCCGTTCCCGGCGAGGGTATTTCTGCTCTAGCCTGAGGCAACTTGTCTCAGGAAGGGATTACCCCATGTCGATTCCCAAGCTGGTCAACAGAGCAGTGGCGATGGGCGCGCTCGGAGTGCTCGTCGCGTCAGGCCTGGCAGCAGCAGCGCCCGCGGGCGCGATGCAGGCGGCCGGAGCAGGCGGTGAGTGCTTCGACCCGCACGAGGCCGGTGCGGCCCGTGTCGCCGAAGGGGCCAAGCAGGTCCGCGACACGAACCACCTGACCGCGAAGCAGGCCGCGGCCAAGGAGAAGGCGCTCTCCGGGGCGCTGGCCGCGAAGGGGAAGAAGGGCGGCAACGCCAACCTCGGGCCGACGACCATCCCGACCTACATCCACGTGATCCAGGAGGACGCCACCACCGGTGCCGTCCCGCAGGCCAACATCGACGCTCAGATCGACGTGCTCAACGCGGCGTACGCCGGCACGCCGTTCTCCTTCGAGGTCGCCGGCCAGGAGGCCACGATCAACCCGGCCTGGTATCCGATCATCTCCGGCTCGACCGGTGAGCGGGAGATGAAGTCGACACTGCGCCAGGGCGGCGCCAACGCCCTCAACGTCTACATCGGCGAGATCGACGACGGCCTGCTCGGCTGGGCGACCTTCCCGACCAAGAACATCGGGACGCAGGACGGCGTGGTGATCCTCGGTGAGTCGCTCCCGGGCGGCTCGGCGGCGCCGTACGACGAGGGCGACACCGCCACCCACGAGGTCGGCCACTGGCTGCACCTCTACCACACCTTCCAGGGTGGCTGTCGCGGCAAGGGCGACCAGGTGGCCGACACCCCGGCCGAGGCGGCGCCCGCCTTCGGCTGCCCGGAGGGATCCGACACCTGCACGGCTCCGGGCCTCGACCCGATCCACAACTTCATGGACTACACCGAGGACGCGTGCATGGACGAGTTCACGCCGGGTCAGGTGCAGCGCATGATCGACGGGTGGGTGGCGTACCGCGCCTGATCTCTGCTTGATCAGCTGGCTGTGAAACGCGTCGAGCGCCGGGTCCCGTGTGGACCCGGCGCTCGATCTGTGCGATCAGCAGAGCTGAATCAGTACTGCGACTCGCCCTGCTCGCCGCCGAAGCCGCCTTCGTTCGAGCCCTCGTTCGAGCCCTCGTTCGAGCCGTACGACGAACCCTCGGACTGCTCCTGGCCGCCCTCGTTCTGGCCGCCCTCGTTCTGGCCGCCCTCGTTCTGGCCGCCCTCGGAGCCGAAGGGGGCGCCGTAGGAGGAGCCCTCGTTGGACTCCTGGCCGGCGAAGCCGCTCTGGCTCGAGTCCCCCGACTGCTCGCTGCCCTCGCTCTGGCCGCCTTCAGAGCCGCCGAAGCTGCCCTCGCTCTGGCCACCCTCGGCCTGGCCGCCCTCGTTCTGGCCGCCCTCGGAGCCGCCGAAGCTGCCCTCGCTCTGGCCGCCCTCGGAGCCGTAGGACGAGCTCTCGGACTGCTCGCCGCCGAAGCCGCCCTCGCTCTGGCCGCCCTCGGCCTGGCCGCCCTCGCTCTGGCCACCCTCGGAGCCGCCGAAGCTGCCCTCGTTGGAGGACTGCTGGCCGTAGGAGGAACCCTCGTTGGACTCCTGGCCGCCGAAGCCGCCCTCCTGGTTGCCCTCCTGGCCGTAGTTCTGCTGCTCGTCGCTGTTGCCGTAGTTCTCAGACATATTGGTCCACACTTCCGAGTAGTTGTGATTGGACCGGAATCGGAGCATGCGTCGCAGGCTCCGCCCCCCGGCTGCCCCTCGGTAGGGGCATGAGAATGAGACGTCTCGACCGTTCCATGTAATGGCACCGTTGGCAACATGTCCGTAACAGTGTTTCGGAAAACCCACGCAAAATGTCTGGTTGCTGTAGAACGTCGAAACGCGAGGCGGGGAGCAACCCGGTCTGGGTCACTCCCCGCCTCGCGTTGCCGAAAGGCTCAGTTGGCGCTGTTGTTGCCGCCGTCCAGCTTCTCTGCCTCGTTCTTCGCAGTCTCGACGCCCTGGTCGATGTGGTCGGTGAACTTGCCGCCGGTCTTCTCGTCGGCGAGCTCGCCGGCCTTGTCCAGGCCCTCGTTCACCTTGTCGGCGCCGCCGATCTTGTCCATGCCCTGCTGGGCGAGATCTTTCGCCTTGTCCAAGAAGCTCATACTTCCCCCTCTGGATCGGTGGCTCCCCGTTTGAGCCAACTTGCGGCCAGACTAGTCACATGGAGTACGGCAGCAACAGGGGGACACGCGACCCGGATAGGTCGTTCGGGCTATCCGAATTGGGATCTTCTACCCTGCCGGGTATTCCCATCGTGGCTGTCGTCGGTGCCACCGCAGCGGGGAAGACCACGCTCTCCCTGGACCTCGCCGAGACGCTCGGTGGCGAGATCATCAACACCGACGCGATGCAGGTCTACCGCGGGATGGACGTCGGTACGGCGAAGCTTCCGATCGCCGAGCGAAGAGGGATCCCGCACCACCTGCTCGACCTCCTCGACATCGCTGAGCCGGCCTCCGTCGCAGACTTCCAGAGGCTGGCTCGCGATCAGATCGCGACGCTCCGGGAGGCTGGGAGGACGCCGGTTCTGGTTGGCGGCAGCGCTCTCTACACGCGCGCGATCCTGGACCGGTTCGACTTCCCCGGGACCTCGAACGAGATCCGGGAACGCCTGGAGAGGGAGCTCGAGACCGCAGGTGAGAAGGCACTTCACGACCGTCTGCGTGCCCTGGACCCGGTCGCGGCCGAGCGGATCGAGATCGACAACGGGCGCCGCGTCGTACGCGCGCTGGAGGTCATCGAGCTGACCGGCGAGCCGTTCAGTGCGCGTCTGCCCGAGCAGGTCTACCACGACCCCGCCTCCATCCAGATCGGCGTCGACATCTCCCGAGAAGCGCTGGACGTACGCATCCGGCAACGCGTCACGGAGATGTTCGAGGCCGGGTTCGTCGACGAGGTGGCTCGGCTCCTGGACGCGGGGCTGGGACGCTCGCGGACCGCGGCCAAGGCGATCGGCTATCAGGAGGTCGCCGCGTACCTCTCCGGAGAGATGAAGCTGGCGGACGCCAAGGAGCGGACCGCCATCAAGACCCGGCAGTTCGCTCGGCGACAGGATGCCTGGTTCCGCAAGGATCCGCGGGTCGTGTGGGTCTCATATGATGACCCGGCGCGGCTCGAGAAGGCCGTGGCGGCGATCCGGGTGGTGGGACTGTGACCAACGACGAACGCGACCGTCTGCGGGAGTTGCTCGACGTCGTGCTCGACGGTGCCGACGACGGCGAGCCGCGCACGCTGGCGCAGATGGCGGGGGACGCCTACACCTCGCCCTACCACTTCAACCGGCTGCTCTCCCGGGGTGCGGGCGAGCCACCGGTGGCGATGCGGCGGCGGGTGATGCTGGAGCGGGCCGCGTGGCAGCTGAAGCACGGCCGTACGGTGACCGATGCCGCCTGGGCCGCGGGGTACGAGTCGGTGGAGGGGTTCTCACGGGCGTACGCGAAGGCCTTCGGTCACCCGCCGAGCACGGGCGCGGCGAGCCATTGGCTGCCGGCGCCGAACGGCATCCACTTCCACCCGCCGGAGTCGCTGTGGGTCGACTCCCAGGAACGGGTGCTGTCGCCGCTGACCGAGCAGCTGGTGATGCACGACCTCGACGACACCAAGGCGCTGCTCGACCAGGTCGAGGACCTGCCCGAGGAGGTCCTCACCGGGGTCCGGATGCCGGGTCACGAGGTCCTGACGTGGGACGGGCCGGAGGAGTCGATCATCCAGGTCCTGGAGGCCACGGTGTGGTCCAAGGAGTGCTGGGTGGCCTCCATCGAGGGGCTCTCGATGCCGGTCCGTCGCGGGCCCGGCCCGATCGCCACGCTGGCCGAGCGTCACGACGCGGTCGCGGAGCGGTGGCTCACCGTCGTACGCGACATCGAGCGCCGCGGAGGCTGGGAGGATCGGCTCGTTGACGCCCTGTGCGAGCCACCGGAGAGCTTCCAGATGGGGTCGGTGGTCGCCCACATCCTGACGTACGCGGCCCATCGGCGCCTGCTGGCCCGGGCGATGCTCCGGATGGCCGGAGTCGAGGTGGACCACGGCGACCCGATCGAGTGGCTGCGGGTCCGCCGTGGCGAGATGCCGTCGGTCTGAGCCGACGGTGAATTGATTCGGCGCCGGTGCCCATGCCTCGTACCCTTGGGCCGTGACCCCTACCTGGACTGAGATCAGCACCCTCGAGCAGCTCGTCGACCTGGTCGGCACCCCGCACGAGCGGGCCGTCACCAAGGGGCGCCCGGCGCTCCTCGACATCGACCGGGAGTGGCTCGCGGCGACGCCGTTCTGCGTGCTGGCGACCTCGGACGAGTCCGGGAACTGCGACGCCTCGCCCAAGGGGGACCCGGCCGGGTCGCTGGTGCACGTCATCGACGACAAGACCATCGCGATCGCGGAGCGACCGGGCAACAAGCGCGTCGACGGCTACCGCAACGTGCTCGCCAACCCGCACGTCGGACTCAACTTCCTGATCCCTGGCCGTGGTGACACGCTGCGGATCAACGGGCGCGCGCGACTGGTCTCCGACGCGCCGTTCTTCGACGAGTTGGCAGTGAAGGACAAGCGGCCGATCCTCGCCCTGGTCGTCGACATCGACGACATCTTCTTCCACTGCGCGAAGGCCTTCCTGCGCTCCGGCCTGTGGGACCCGGAGACCTGGGACCCCGACCACCTCCCCAAGCGCGCCGTCATCGCCAAGCAGGTCGAGAACGACCCGCGTACGCTGGCGGAGATGGAGGACTACTACCGCACCGACACCTACTCGAAGTTCCTCTACTGATGACCTACACATATGTGAAGGGGCACGGTACGGAGAACGACTTCGTGCTGCTGCCGGACCTCGACGGCTCGGTGCACGGCGCGCTCTCCGACGCGGAGATGGCCGATCGGGTCCGGGCGCTGTGCGACCGGCGGGCCGGCCTCGGCGCCGACGGGATCCTGCGGGTGATCCGGACCGCCGCCTACTCAGGCTCCGATCGGCCGGCGAGCGAGGCCGAGTGGTTCATGGACTACCGCAACGCCGACGGCACCGTTGCGGAGATGTGCGGCAACGGCACCCGGGTCTTCGCGGAATACCTGCGCGCTGCCGGGCTCGCCGGTGACGAAGTCACCTTCGCCACCCGCGCGGGCGACAAGACGCTGCGCGCGTCCGGGGACGTGTGGACCGCCGACCTGGGCTCGCCCAAGCTGCTCGGGTCGACCCAGGTCACCGTCGCCCACCACTTCTGGCCGGCCTGCAACGTCGACATGGGCAACCCGCACGCCGCCGCCGAGGTCGAGTCGCTCGACCCCCACGGTCCCGTCGGCGACCTCTACGACTCCCCGATCTTCGACGAGGCGGTCTACCCGCACGGTGTGAACGTCGAGTTCTTCGTACGCGTCGCCGAGCGCCACGTCGCCATGCGCGTCTTCGAGCGCGGCGCGGGTGAGACCCGCTCCTGCGGCACCGGTGCCTGCGCGGTGATGGTCGCGGCGGCGGAGGCTGACGGTCTCGCCGTCGCGCGCGATGCTGATGTGACGTACCGCGTAGACGTCCCCGGTGGAACCCTTCACGTCACCTGGACGACCGACGACCGTGTCCTCCTCGCCGGACCCGCCGTGCTGGTGGCCGAAGGCACCACCACCCTCTGACCAGCCCCCGCCGAGACGTCACCTAGGTCGGCCGAGGCGTCAGTTAGGTCGGCCGAGACGTCATGCCGTGACGTTTCGCCCGACGTACGTGACGTCTCGCCCGACGTACGTGACGTTTCGCCCGACGTGCGTGACGTCTCGGTGAGATGGTTAACGGGTATTCACCATCGTGAGGGTGGTCACGTCTAGGGTGCTGCCCATGGAGTTGACTGATAGCACAGCGATCGTGACGGGTGCGGCCAGCGGAATCGGGGCGGCGACGGCCCGGGCGCTGGCGGCCAAGGGTGCGACGGTGATCGTCGCGGACATGCAGAAGGACAAGGGCGAGGCCCTGGCGGAGGAGATCAAGGGGCTGTTCGTGCCCGTTGACGTGACCGACACCGACCAGATCACCAACGCCGTGGAGCGGGCTGTGGAGATCGCCCCGCTGAAGGCGGTGGTCAACTCGGCCGGGATCGGATGGGCGCAGCGCACCATCGGGCGGGACGGTCAGATCGGGTCGGCGCACGACCTGGACGCGTACAAGAAGGTCATCGCGATCAACCTGATCGGCACCTTCGACATGTGCCGCCAGGCGGCGACCTACATCAGCCGCAACGAGCCCGACAGCAACGGACAGCGCGGAGCCATCGTCAACCTGGCCAGCGTGGCGGCCTTCGACGGCCAGATCGGGCAGGTGTCGTACTCCTCGTCCAAGGGCGGCGTCGTCGGCCTCACCCTCCCGCTCGCGCGCGACCTCGCCGCGGTCGGGATCCGGGTCAACACCGTCGCCCCCGGCCTGATCGACACCCCGATCTACGGCGAGGGTCCGGAGTCGGAGGCGTTCAAGGCCAAGCTCGGCGAGAGCGTGCTGTTCCCGCACCGTCTCGGTGTGCCCGAGGAGCTGGCGAGCATGGTCGTGGAGTGCCTGACCAACGACTACATGAACGGCGAGACGATCCGCGTCGACGGCGGCATCCGGATGCCACCGAAGTGACCGGACGGCTCTGAGCCCAGATCAGACGCAAGAAGTACCCCGACGGCTGGCGCACCGCTAATGTGTGCGCCAGCCGCGGACAGCGCAAACCGCTCCGCGGACGTCGGAACCAGGGGAGTTCGCATGTCCGATAAGGCGGACACCAGTACGTCGAAGGCGCTCGCGATCATCGAGTCCGAGGAGCCCGCGGAGCAGGCGGGACCGAGCGAGCCTGCCCGAAAGCTGCGGCTCACGCGGGAGACGATCGGTGTGATCGCAGTCGCGGTGGGCGTCCTGGCGACGTGCCTGGTCGCGACCGCGCTGGTCGCCAACGGCGAGCCGGCCACGAGTGGCAGCCGGACCTGCCTGGGCCCGCCGATGACGGTCGCGGTGGCGCCCGAAGCGGCGACCGTCGTGGGCGACGTCCTCGAGGAAGCCGGCTGCGGACAGATCGAGGTGCAGCCGACCAAAGCCGATCAGATCCTCCAGCCGATGGCGGTCGGCGGCGACCTGCCCGACATGTGGATCCCGGACTCCTCGCTCTGGCTCGAGCGGATCAAGCCGGCCGTCGAGCCGGTCACGCTGCGGGCCTCGATGGCCTCCTCGCCGGTGGTGCTCGTCTCCGGTGACGGCCTCACCCGCACCTCCTACGCCGAGGCCTTCATCGAGGAAGACCTGTTGATGGGCGACCCGCAGCGGATGATGAGCGCGCTCGGCACGGTCGTCGCCAGCCAGGGGGACCCGCAGAACGAGACCAAGCTGGAGCCGTACGCAGCGCGGATCGCCTCCGGCGCCGAAGGTGCCGCGCCGACCGACACCGCGCGTCTGGCAGAGCTGCAGACCGTGATGAGCGGAGTGACCGCGACCAGTGAGCAGCAGTGGTCGACGTACGCGCCGCAGCTGAAGGCCAGTGCGCCGAAGGAAGGCACGGTGGTCCTCGACTACCCGGTCCTGATCACCGCAGACTCCTCGCGCCGCAATGTGATCGCCTCCACGATCACCGCCTTCGCCCGCGTGCTCGACAGCGGCGCCGCCGACACCTCGCTGACGCAGGCCGGTTTCCGCACCGCCGGAGCCGGCAAGCCGTCTCCCAACGTCGGCGCGTTCACCCGGGTCGACCCTGCCGCCGTGGCCGAGGCCGCATCGGAGTGGAACGCCAAGCTGCGGCCCACCCGGACGATCGCGGTCGTGGACGTGTCCGGGTCGATGGCCTGGCCGGCTGCTCTCGGCAGCGATACGACCCGCCTCCGCCTCACCCAGACGGCGGTGTCCGAGGCCGTCGAGTTCCTCCCCGGCGGCGCCGCGCTCGGGCTGTGGGCCTTCTCCGAGAAGACCGAGGGCGAGCTCGGCGGCGATCACGCCGTGCTCGTCCCGACCCGCCAGCTGGCCTCGAAGAACCAGCGCGCGCAGCTGAGCGAGGAGATCGCCGGGCTCACCGCGCGCACCGGCGGCGGCACCGCTTTGCACGACAGCGCGCTCGCGGCCTACCAGGCCGCAGTCGCCTCCTACGACCCGCTCGCCTCCAACAGCGTGCTGATCTTCACCGACGGCACCAACGATGATCCAGACTCGGTCGACCTGACAGAGCTCGTCGATCAGCTGAAAGCCGCTTCCGACCCGCTGCGGCCGGTCCAGGTCGTGGGGATCGGGATCACCGCCAACGCCGACATGGGCGCGTTGCGGGCGATCTCCGACGCGACCGGCGGGGCTGCGTACGTCGCTGAGCGGCCGGAGGACGTCGGGACCGTCCTCCGAGAGGCTCTCGAACAGCGCTGAGACGCGCCGACCTGATCCGACCTGATCCGGGCTGTCGGACAAGCCTGTCGGATAAGCATTGTCCCCCGGGTGGTGCGGCGCCGTATCCTTGTTGGTATATGACGAACAACGCACACGAATTTTCACTCGCTGACGAGCTCGAGGCCACCGAGGACTGGGACGCGCTCGATGACGCCCAAGAAATTGGATTCAGCGAGTCGGGCTACGTCGACGAGGATCCCGAGACCACCGACCCGACCCTCGGTGCGATGGAGCTCGCCGAGCGACACGCGCTCAAGCGGGTCGCCAGCCTGCGCACCGAGCTCGAGGACATCACCGAGGTCGAATACCGCCAGCTGCGGCTGGAGCGAGTGGTGCTCGTGGGCGTGTGGGCCGGCGGCACCCAGACGGACGCCGAGAACTCCCTCGCCGAGCTCGCGCTTCTCGCCGAGACGGCGGGCTCTGAGGTGCTGGAGGCGATCTACCAGCGTCGCCAGGCGCCGGACCCCGCGACGTACATCGGACGCGGCAAGGTCGAGGCGCTCAAGGAGATCGCGGCCGCGACCGGCGCCGACACCGTGATCGCCGACGGCGAGCTGGCGCCGAGCCAGCTCAGGAACCTCGAGGACCGCATCGGCGTCAAGGTCGTCGACCGGACCGCGCTGATCCTCGACATCTTCGCCCAGCACGCCAAGTCGCGTGAGGGCCAGGCGCAGGTCGAGCTCGCCCAGCTCAGCTACATGAAGCAGCGGCTTCGTGGTTGGGGTGGCAACCTGTCGCGTCAGGCCGGTGGACGGGTCGCCGGTGGTGCCGGTATCGGTGGCCGTGGTCCCGGTGAGACGAAGATCGAGACCGACCGCCGCCGGATCAACACCAAGATCGCCAAGCTCAACCGTGAGCTGAAGGCGATGAAGGGCACCCGCGACACCAAGCGTGCCGACCGCAAGCGTCACCACATCCCGGCGGTCGCGATCGCCGGTTACACCAACGCGGGCAAGTCGTCGCTGCTCAACCGGCTCACCGGCGCCGGCGTGCTCGTCGAGGACGCCCTCTTCGCGACCCTGGACCCGACCACCCGCAAGACGACCACCGACGACGGCCGCGTCTACACGATGTCCGACACGGTCGGGTTCGTGCGTCATCTGCCCCACCAGCTCGTCGAGGCCTTCCGGTCCACGCTGGAGGAGGTCGCCGACGCCGATCTGGTCGTGCACGTGGTCGACGGCTCCCACCCCGATCCCGAGGGTCAGCTGGCCGCGGTGCGCGAGGTGTTCGCCGAGATCGGTGCCAGCGAGGTGCCTGAGCTGGTCGTGATCAACAAGGCCGACATCGCCGACCCGCTGGTGATCGCCAGGCTGCAGCGGGCCGAGCCCCACTCGGTCGCGGTCTCGGCCAAGACCGGAGAGGGCATCGACGCGGCCATCAGGGCCGTGGAGAGCGACCTGCCGAAACCGGGCGTGGAGTTCACCGCGCTGGTTCCCTACGAGCGGGGTGACCTGGTCAACCGGATCCACCAGCACGGCGAGATCGACCACCTCGAGCACACCGCCGAAGGCACGGTCGTCAAGGGCCGTGCCAACGCCGACCTGGCCGGCGAGCTGGCTGCTTACTCTGCCTGATCCAGAACGCTGATCCGGGGCTGATTTCGGCGTTTCGACATCGGTGATGCCAGGCTCGTCCCTCACACTTGGGACGGTCGGTCGTAGGAGAGGGCACGGATGCGGACAGACGTACGTCGGGCGGCGCGCGCGATGATCGTGAGCGCGCTGGCTGGTGCTGTCCTGGTGGCCACGCTCGCAGGCTGTGCCAGCGAGGACGACGGCGCGCTGCCGGGGCGGGTGCCGGAGCACGAGACGCAGGTGACCCAGGACCTGTGCACGCGGCTGGCCGCCGAGTCGGTGGCCCGTGCCGCGGTGGTGACCGGGGCCGGCGAGCAGGTCGTCGTGATCGGCGACTCCTGGGCCTCGGGCTTCGGGCTGGACGACCCAGGTCAGTCGTGGCCGCGCTATCTCGACGGTGAGGTGCGGGTCTCCGGCTTCGGCGGCACCGGCTACTCCCGTGGGCTGATGGAGCGATGCGGCCCGATCTCCTTCCCCGAGCGCGTCCCCGACGTGCTCGCCCAGGGGGCCGACCTGGTCGTGCTCGAGGGCGGCATCAACGACTCCAAGAGCGAGCTCGACGAGGTCGAGAAGGGCTTCCGCGACACCCTGAACGAGCTGAAGGGCTACGAGGTCATCGTGCTCAGCGCACCGAAGGTGAAGTCGCGCGCCAAGGCCATCAGGGTCGTCAACAAGATGATGCGGCGGGTCACGGCGGAGTACGGGGTGACGTACGTCAACGTCTTCGACCTCGAGCTGCCCATGCTCGAGGACAACACTCATCTGACCGTCGCGGGCCACATGCAGTTCGGGGAGATCGTCGCCCGGCGGATCGCGGAGAGCCGATCGGAGACTGTCCCCGCGCACGGCTAAGGTTGCCCGAGTGACCGCAACCGAAACCGTCTCCCAGTCGCCCGTACGCGAAGCCCTCGCGGATGCGGTCGCGACCCTCGGCGGGGCCACCCGCGATGGTCAGGTGCTGATGGCTGACGCGGTGGCGCAGGCGCTCGCCGACGAGGAGCACCTGCTGGTCGAGGCCGGCACCGGCACCGGTAAGTCGCTGGCGTATCTGGTCCCGTCGCTGCTCCACGACAGCCGGGTCGTCGTGGCCACCGCGACGCTGGCGCTGCAGCATCAGCTCGTCGAGCGCGACCTGCCGCGTCTGGTGAAGGCGATCGGCTCCCGCCCGGGCGTCGACGCCTCCTACGCCGTCCTCAAGGGCCGCTCCAACTACGCCTGCCTCCACCGCGTGCGTGAGGGGGCTCCCGACGACCAGGGCACCCTGGTCGACGTGCCGCTGGGTGCGATGGCGGAGAAGGTCCTCGAGCTCCGCAGCTGGGCCGAGAAGGAGGCGGACAAGGGCGGCAGCGGTGAGCGTGACTCCGCGCCGCGGCACACCGACCGCGAGTGGCGCCAGGTCTCGGTCAACCACCGCGACTGCCTCGGTGCCGCCAAGTGCCCCTTCGGTGAGGAGTGCTTCGCCGAGGTCGCCCGCGAGAAGGCTCAGAAGAGCCACCTGATCGTCACCAATCACTCGCTGCTCGCGATCGACGCGATCGAGGGGGTGCCGATGATCCCGGAGTACGACGCCGTGGTGATCGACGAGGCCCACGAGCTGGTCGCCCGGGTGACCCAGGCGGCGACCGACGAGCTGACCGCGGCCGAGGTTGAGCGGGCCGCCCGCCGCGCTCAGAGGCACATCGACGGATCCGAGGCCGACGACCTGGCCGACGCCTCCGACGCGCTCCGAGCGGCGATCAACGAGACGTCGCCGGGGCGGCTGATCACGCTGCCCGAGGTCGTCTCGGACGCCTTGGTGCTCGTGCGTGACGCTGCTCGCTCCGCGCTCTCCGCGCTCCCCAAGCCGAAGGACTCCGAAGGCTCTGACCCCGGCTTCCAGCAGGCCAAGGGTGGCCTGCAGGAGGTCTTCACCACCGCCGAGCGGATGGCCGCTGCCGCCGAGTCCGACGTCATCTGGATCAACGAGGGTGGCGACAGGATCCCGCCGCGCCTGTGTGTCGCGCCCCTGCAGGTCTGGGCGCAGATGCGCGACAAGCTGCTGCGGGAGAAGACCGTCGTCTTCGCCTCGGCGACCCTCAAGCTCGGCGGCGACTTCGGCCCCGTGGCCGGATCCCTCGGGCTGAAGGCGGAGGAGCGCGCCGAGCTCGGCGCCGGGGCGCAGCGTACGGAGGACGTTCTGCCGTGGATCGGGCTGGATGTCGGCAGTCCGTTCGACTACGGCAGGCAGGGGATCTTGTACGTCGCCCGCCACCTGCCCCCTCCCGGGCGCGACGGCATGGGCGCCAAGACCATGGACGAGATCGTCGACCTGGTCGACGCCGCGGACGGGCGTACGCTCGGGCTCTTCTCCTCACGCCGTGCCGCCGAGGCGGCCGCCGAGGTCGTGCGCCAGAAGCTGCCTCACCTGACCACGCTGGCCCAGGGCGACGCCCAGCTGCCCGAGCTCGCCGCGCAGTTCGTCGCCGACCCGCATACGGTGCTCTTCGGGACGCTGTCGCTGTGGCAGGGCCTCGACGTGCCCGGTGACACCTGCCAGCTCGTGATCATCGACCGGATCCCGTTCCCGCGGCCCGACGACCCGCTGATGTCGGCCCGGCAGCAGGCGGCCGACAAGGCCGGCGGCAACGGGTTCATGCAGGTCGCAGCAACTCATGCGGCGCTGCTGCTGGCGCAGGGGGCCGGTCGGCTGATCCGCACCACCACCGACCGTGGGGTCGTGGCCGTGCTCGACGCCCGCCTGGCGACCGCCCGCTACGGCGGGTTCCTCAAGGCGAGCCTGCCGCCGATGTGGGCCACCACCGACCCCGATGTCGTCCGAAAGGCTCTCAAGCGGCTCTCCGAGCTGGCCTCTGCCTGAGCCAGCGGTATCGGCTCGTCCTGACCAAAACTCACGCCGAGTCGGCTCGTCAGAACGAGCCGGCTCGGCGTGGGATGTGCGTCAGCGGTAGGTCTTCGCCCACCAGCGATGGGTGGCCTTGTCGGGCGAAGCGACACCGCGGCAGGAGAACGCGGTGCCCTGGCCACACTTGAAGTTGCTGCTCGCGTTGGCGAAGGTGACCTCGACCTTGCGGATCCGCTTGGAGGAGAAGCCCTTGATGGTCTTCGTGGCGATGCCGTCGCGGTTGGGCTTGAGGTAGTAGACGCTCCGGGTGCCGTCGGTGCGGAAGACGCTGACCACGGCGGCGTTGGCGTCGCGACGAGCCACGTCGACCTTCACCCGCAGCTTCCAGCCCTTGCCGACCTTCTTGGGCACGAGGCGCTGCGAAGCGTAGGTGAGGTGCTTGAGGGTGAACTTGCCGCCGATGGTCTGCCGCTTGGCGGGCAGCGCGATGCGGCCGTCGTAGACCGGCGCGTAGTAGGCGCGGCCCTCGCTGTAGGTCTTCGAGGGGGCCAGGTTGGCGGCGGCGAAGCGGACGTACTGCTCCTTCAGGGTGGTGCCGCGAGCGGCGAGCGCCCGGCGGATCGCGAGGGTGGAGTAGGTCGACGGGGCCCGGTTCCAGACGTCGAGGACCACTGCCGGCAGGTCGCCCCGCTCCCTGGCGAAGCGCTCGGAGAGATAGCGGAAGAAGATCCAGTTGCCGTAGATGCCGAGGTTGGAGACGTTGGAGTTGTCGAGCGGCTTGCGCTGGTCCTCGAGCTGGCCGTAGGCGAGGTACTGCCGGTTGTCGTTGATGCTGTCGTAGACCTCGTCCTCGACCCAGGTCGCGGTGGACTCCATCATCCAGCGGTCCTCGCCGGCGTCGTAGGCGAACTGAACCGCGTGGAAGTACTCGTGAGCGGCCGTCACGCGAAGGTTCTCGGTGGGCGTGTTCATGGAGCCGTACTCGCTGGTGGCGTAGTCGTTGTCCAGGACGCAGTAGGCGGTCGCGGCGGTCTTGGAGACCTTCGTCTCCGGCGCGCAGTAGCCGTAGTAGCCCTCGTCGTAGAGGTTCTCCAGGTAGATGTCGACCTTGCCCGGGGTGACCGACTTGTCGGCCGCGGGCTTGCGGTAGCCCGCCTTCACGTAGATGTTGTGGACCTTCGTGACCACGTCGCGGACCTGGGTCGCGTACGCCACGGAGGCCCTGTCGCCACCCTTGCCCGGGGTGTAGTGGACGCAGACCGCGTCGCTGCAGGTCTGGCTGGCCGCGCGGGGACGGGCGAGCAGCTCGCGCGCTGCCGTCTGGTTGGAGCCGTCCAGAGCGTCCTTGGCGTTCCACAGGTCGGCCAGCGCGATCGTCGCGTCGGGGCGGCCGGCGACGTGGCGCCCGGGCACGAACTGCCGCGCGCCGCGAACCGACTGGTTGCGCTTGACCTTCTTGGCCGCCGCGAGCGCCTCACGGGCCGCCTTCTCCGTCACCGGCTGCTCGGCGCTGGTGTTCCCGCCGGTCATCACCGACGCGGCCGGGGTCGACCCGGTTGCGGGCATGGTGGCCGCGAACGTGGCTACGACCATGCCTGCGATCAGGACGAGGGAGCGTTGTTTGCGGTTGATCCGGCGGGCAATGTTTCGCATGAGATACCAGACGTTCGGGAAGGCAGACCAGGGCAGTCTAAGCGCAGAGGGCCGACCCTACACCGGTGAAACGCCTAGACGGGCCGCGAGACATGAGGGTGGTGCCGAGCGCTGCAGGAGACGACTCAGCCGCCGGCCCTGTATGGGCCGGCGGCTGGATCTCACGCAGTGTTCAGGTCTCAGAGGCTACGCAGAACAGCCGTCACCTTGCCGAGGATCGTCGCGTGGGTGCCGTCGATCGGCTCGTACGCAGCGTTGTGCGGCAGCAGCCAGACCTTGCCGTCCTTGCGGGAGAGCGTCTTGACGGTCGCCTCGCCATCGATCAGCGCGGCCACGATCTCGCCGTTCTCCGCGGTCGGCTGCTGGCGCACGACCACGAAGTCGCCGTCGCAGATGGCGGCGTCGACCATCGAGTCACCGGAGACCGAGAGCAGGAAGAGATCGCCGTTGCCGACCAGCTGCTTGGGCAGCGGGAAGACGTCCTCGACGCTCTGCTGGCTCGACGTCTCCTCGGCCAGGATCGGGCCACCGGCCGCGATCCGACCGACCAAGGGGACCATGGTGGCGTCGGGGTTGGGGTTGACTGCGGCCTCGGCGGCGACCGTCGTCTCGGGCTCCTCGCCGGACATCGCCTTGCGGTGAGCCATCACCTCGGGGAGGAAGACCTCGAGGGCGCGGGGTCGCTTCGGGTCCTTGCGGATCAGACCACGCTGCTCCAACGCGCGGAGCTGGTGGGCCACGCTGCTGGTGCTGGTCAGCCCGACCGCGGCGCCGATCTCGCGCATGCTGGGCGGATAGCCGCGCTGCTCGATGCTGTCGCGCAGGTGCGCGAGGATGCGCTGCTGACGCGGCGTGAGCCCGGTCGCGTCCGGCGGCCCATCGGGCAGCTCGCGGACGCGGCTCTTCTTCGAACCGCCTGATCCGGTGCCTGTCTTCTGCGTGGTCATGTCATCACATTAGTCCCTCTGGCACCACTACTTCAAACATCTGTTCGATCTCATCTGTGACGCGTGTCGGCGCTCGAAAATTCTTGGGCGCGCCACTTGCGTTGTTCGAACACGTGATCTAACTTCGAACATGTGCTCGATCGAACACGTGATCGAGAGACTTGTGAACTGGAGGCCGTGATGAGTGCAACCGTCTATGTGCTGCCCGTAGCCGAACCGCCCCGCCCTGTGCGTGAGGAGCGCCGCTCGACGGTGCGACTCACCCGGCGAGGACGGGTCGTCGTGTTCGCGTTCGCGTTGGTCGTGCTCTTCGGGATCGCGCTGATCGGGGCGAAGGTGGCGTTCGCGGCGGAGAACGGTGCGGAAAAAAGTGCCAGATTTCTTGGCCCTGACTCCGCCGCCCACACGATGGTCGTCGGTGATGGCGACACGCTCTGGGACATCTCCGCGAAGGCCATCGTCGGCACTGACGCCTCGATTCGGGAGATGGAGCAGACGATCAAGGAGCTCAACGGCCTCGAGTCCTCGATGCTCCTGTCCGGGCAGACCCTGATCGTGCCGACCGCGCCGTAAGGCTCATTGATGTCCGGCTGCTCCTTCGAGACGACTGAGCGAGGTCGAGCGGCGAGCTTGCTCGTCCGCTCGCGCCGAGCGAGGGAGTCAGCCCGCGCAGCGGGCACCCTGGCAGCCGGCAACCGGGGAAAGTGAGAGTGCTGCAGACGATGGGAAGCGTCTGCAGCACTCTCGCTGTTTCGGGGCCTGCTGTTTCGGTGTCAGTGACGCCCGCGATAAGGGCTGTCCGGCTCGGCCGGCGGCCACTGCTTGTTGCGGATGCCGTGTCGCGGCGGCCACTCGTCGTCCGGTTGGTCGGACGGGTCCTGGGGTTGCCGCTGGGCGGGCATCGCCTGGGTTGCCGCGGGATCCTGGGTCAGTCGAGCCCGAGAGCCGGTCTGGCCGTAGCTGATCGGCGCCTGGTAGGCGCCGGACTGATACTGCGGGGCTGCGGCCTGCTGGGTGGGATAGCCGTCGGTGGTGTATCCCTGCGATGCGTACCCCGGGGTGCTCTGTGGTGTCGAGGTCGGCGTCGAGGGGTTGGAGTAGTAGGGCTGCGGGGTCGGCGGAGGACTGGTCGGCGGTTGGTAGGCCGATGCGCCGTAAGCGGCTCGGCTGCCGGTGTTGCCGTAGCCCTGATCGTCCCCGGGGTAGCCGTAGGGCGACTGGGAGCCCGTGTCCGTGTTGTAGGCCGAGCGACTCCCGGTGCCGCCGTACGGCTGCTGCTGACTCCCGGTGTCGGTGCTGTGTCGGTTGTAGGAGCCGGTGTCCTCGTAGCCGTAGGAGCCGGTGCCGTAGTAGTCCTGCTCCGAGTAGGTCTGGCCCGGATAGTCCTGCTCCTCGACGTAGGCGTTGGAGTGGTTTCCGGCGTAGTCGTCGGCGGGCGGTGGGGTGGGGGAGCCGGTGAGGGCCCGCCAGGCCTTCCCGGCGAAGGTGAAGGTCAGGAAGAGGCAGGCGACTGCTGCGACCGCTGCGATGGCGAGCTTCACCCAGGCGCCGGAATCGCCTCCCCGTGCGTCGGCCCCGAAACCGACGGCGACCCACACCAGCACTCCCCAGATGATCAGGGAGACCAGTGTTGCGATCGCAGGCAAGATGAAAGGTGGCCGGGGACCGCTTCTGGGGCGCGTGCCTCTCCGCGACCCGACGCGATTTCCTCCGGAGATGTTTGTCACGGGGGTCATTCTTACGCATGGAGCCCAGTTCGGTGCCCCTGAACCGGAATCTTTCGGTGTTTGGCCCGGCGACACGCCGTGCAGGCGGGAAACCCGCCCCGCGCTTGCATCGGCTGAGGGGCGGGCGTACGGTTACCACTACATCTAGTAGTTACACGGCTGTAGTTATCCACATCTAGTTCACATGAACAGGTGGATGACTCACAGCGATGTGGGTGTTGTTCCACAGGGGTCCACGCTCGTATCCACAGGTTCCACAGGCTCGGGCCGCCGTTGAGACGGCCTGGATCCACAGGCTTCATGAGAGGGGCTCGACCGTGCACTGTCCGTTCTGCCGACACAGCGACACCAAGGTGCTCGACTCCCGTGTGGCCGAGGAGGGTGGCCAGATCCGGCGCCGCCGGGTCTGCCAGGAGTGCGGGAAGCGGTTCACGACCGTCGAGCAGATGCAGCTGATGGTGGCCAAGCGCTCCGGCGCAGCGGAGCCGTTCAGCCGCGACAAGGCGGTGCACGGCGTACGCAAGGCTTGCAAGGGTCGCCCGGTCACCGAGGATCAGCTCGCCTGCCTCGGTCAAGAGGTCGAGCAGGCGCTGCGGAGCCAGGGGTTGGCCGAGGTTCCCAGCCACGAGGTGGGGTTGGCGATCCTCGCGCCGCTGCGCGAGCTCGACGAGGTGGCCTATCTGCGCTTCGCCAGCGTCTACCGGGCCTTCGGGTCGGCGGACGACTTCGAGCGCGAGATCCAGATGCTGCGTACGGAACGGGAAGTCCAAGACTTCGAGGCAGAACATCCGGTCGAGGCTCCGGTGGGCACCGACTAGATCCCACGGCCATTTGAATCGAGATGGCACACAGACCGGCCCGGGCAGGCCGTGGGGAAGCGACCTGTCCGGGCCATCCAGCACGACCCAGAACAAGAAGTACGAAGCCCGAACGGGCGCAACAGGAGACTCCACCATCAGCACCGACCAGCAGCACAGCACAGCGATCGATGACAACAGGGGGAACGAAATGATAGACACGGCAGCAGAGGCACAGGCGTCGACGAAGGCGGGCGCAGGGCTGAAGATCGAGCGGATCTTCAGCACCGAGGGCGTCCACCCGTACGACGAGATCACCTGGGAGCGACGCGACGTCGTCCAGAAGAACTGGAAGACCGGCGCGACCGTCTTCGAGCAGACCGGCGTGGAGTTCCCCGACTTCTGGTCGATCAATGCCTCGACGATCGTGACGACCAAGTACTTCCGCGGAGCGCTCGGCACCGAGAAGCGCGAGCAGAGCCTGAAGCAGCTGATCGACCGGGTCGTGAACACCTACGTCGCCTCCGGCAAGGAGAACGACTACTTCGCCACGGACGCCGACGCCGACCTCTTCGGTCGCGAGCTCACCTGGCTGCTGGTCAACCAGCACTTCGCGTTCAACTCGCCGGTCTGGTTCAACGTCGGCACCGAGTCCCCCCAGCAGGTCTCTGCCTGCTTCATCCTCTCGGTCGACGACTCCATGGACTCGATCCTGAACTGGTACAAGGAAGAGGGCCTGATCTTCAAGGGCGGCTCCGGTGCCGGTCTCAACCTCTCCCGCATCCGCTCCTCCAAGGAGCTGCTGAAGTCCTCCGGCGGCACCGCCTCCGGCCCGGTCTCCTTCATGCGTGGCGCCGACGCGTCCGCGGGCACCATCAAGTCCGGCGGCGCCACCCGCCGTGCGGCGAAGATGGTCGTGCTCGACGTCGACCACCCCGACATCGAGGAGTTCGTCGAGACCAAGGCGCGCGAGGAGGACAAGATCCGCGCGCTGCGCGACGCCGGCTTCGACATGGACCTGGGCGGCAAGGACATCTCGTCCGTGCAGTACCAGAACGCCAACAACTCCGTGCGCGTCTCCGACGAGTTCATGCGCGCCGTCGAGGAGGGCAAGAAGTTCGGCCTCCGTGCCCGCACCACCGGTGAGGTCATCGAGGAGATCGACGCCCGCGAGCTGTTCCGCAAGATCTCGATCGCCGCGTGGGAGTGTGCCGACCCGGGTCTGCAGTACGACGACACCATCAACGACTGGCACACCAACCCGGAGACGGGCCGGATCACCGGCTCCAACCCGTGCTCGGAGTACATGTCGCTGGACAACTCCTCCTGCAACCTGGCGTCGCTGAACCTGCTGAAGTTCCTCAAGGACGACGACACCTTCGACGCCGTGCGTTTCGAGCAGGCCTGCGAGGTCGTCTTCACCGCGATGGACATCTCCATCTGCTTCGCCGACTTCCCGACCGAGGCGATCGGCCAGACCACCCGCGACTACCGCCAGCTCGGCATCGGGTACGCCAACCTCGGCGCGCTGCTGATGGCGATGGGTCTCGGCTACGACTCCGAGGGTGGCCGCACCATGGCTGCCGCCATCACCTCGCTGATGACCGGCGCCGGCTACAAGCGCTCGGCCGAGCTGGCCGGTGTCGTCGGTCCGTACGCCGGCTACGCCCGCAACGCGGAGGCTCACCTGCGGGTCATGCGCAAGCACCAGGCCGCCAACGACGCGGTCCGCTCGATCAACCCGGTCGACCGCAACATCATCGACGCGGCGACCAAGGTGTGGGCCGACGTCATCGAGATCGGCCGGGTCAACGGCTTCCGCAACGCCCAGGCCTCGCTGCTCGCGCCGACCGGCACCATCGGCTTCATGATGGACTGCGACACCACCGGCATCGAGCCCGACTTCTCGCTGGTCAAGTTCAAGAAGCTCGTCGGTGGCGGCTCGATGCAGATCGTCAACCAGGTGATCCCGCGGGCGCTGAAGAAGATGGGCTACCAGCCCGAGCAGATCGAGGCGATCGTCGACTACATCGCCGAGCACGGCCACGTCATCGACGCGCCGGGCCTACGCCAGGAGCACTACGAGGTCTTCGACACCGCGATGGGCAAGCGCGCGCTGAAGCCGATGGGCCACGTACGCATGATGGCCGCGACGCAGCCGTTCCTCTCCGGGGCGATCTCCAAGACCGTCAACCTGCCCGAGACCGCTACGGTCGAGGAGATCGAGCAGGTCTACATGGAGTCGTGGAAGCTGGGCCTGAAGGCCACCGCGATCTACCGCGACAACTGCAAGGTCGGCCAGCCGCTGGCCGACGGCAAGTCGGAGGGCGCCAAGAAGGACCAGGGTCTCTCCACCGCTGCGGAGGCCGCGGAGGCAGTGGCCGCCGAGGTCGAGCCCGAGGTCATCGAGAAGATCATCGAGAAGATCGTCTACGCGCCGACCCGCAAGCGTCTGCCGAAGTCGCGCGTCTCGCGCACCACCTCCTTCACGGTCGGTGGCGCCGAGGGCTACATGACCTCCGGTGCCCACGCCGACGGCGAGCTCGGTGAGGTCTTCCTCAAGCTCGGCAAGCAGGGCTCGACCCTGGCCGGTGTCATGGACGCCTTCTCCATCGCGGTGTCCGTCGGCCTCCAGTACGGTGTGCCGCTGGAGACCTACGTCTCCAAGTTCACCAACCTGAAGTTCGAGCCCGCCGGTCTGACCGACGACCCGGACGTACGCATGGCGCAGTCCCTCATGGACTATGTCTTCCGCCGGCTGGCGCTGGACTACATGTCCTTCGAGGACCGCTCGGCTCTCGGCATCTACTCCGCCGACGAGCGTCAGCGCTACCTCGAGACCGGCTCCTACGAGCCGCTCGGCAACGGCGGCACCACCGCCGCCGAGCTCGTCCAGAAGCCTGCTCGGGAGCGCAAGGCTGCCCCGGAGGCGAAGTCCGAGGTCGTCGACGCCGACATCAAGGAGGAGGCCCCCGTCGAGGAGGCCCCGAAGGGTGAGGTCAAGACCGCACACACCACCGCCGAGCTGCTCGAGTCGATCAGCGGCATGGCCATCGACAGCCCGCTCTGCTTCACCTGCGGCACCAAGATGCGCCCCGCCGGCTCCTGCTACGTCTGCGAGGGCTGCGGCTCGACCTCCGGTTGCAGCTGAGCCTGAGTGAGTCCGGTCCCGCACCCGAGTTTCTGGGTGCGGGACCGGCTGGTTTTCGGCGACGTGGGAGTTCCGGTGTCACTGGGTGACCTCAGGACTCCCACGTCACATCCAGCTTTCCAAGCTGCACTCGTCTCCGCAGCTTCTCGGGGCCTCCTTCCAGCCGCGTTGGCGCAGCAGCTGGGAGACTCTGGCGGCGGTGCGGCACTGAGTGTCGAACACCTGGGGCCAGCGGACGCGGGCGGTCAGCCTGCCGCCGAGTGCCAGGTCGTCGAGGTCGCGGTCGATGGCTACGTGGATGGGGCCGGCGGCGTCCTCGGTGCGGCTCGGCTCGAGGACCGATGGGCCACACAGCGCGGCGGGCTCGGCGTAGAGCACCGCTGCCCAGGCCCGCTGCCGCCAGGTGGGCGGACCGGTGTGGGTGACGTAGACGCCGCGGTGCACCAGCTGCATGTCGCGGCGCCGGATCGCCCGGCGGATGTCGTTCGGCGTGTAGCCGCCCCAGGTGAGCTGAGCGCGGCTGGCTACGCCGTCCTGCAGTTCCAGCTCACGCGCAGCCCAGGCTCGTCGCGCTGCCAGGTCGCGCGCGGCGAGCTCAGGGTCGGCTTCGATCTGACCCGTCACCTGCTCCTCCCTTCGAGGTCAATCTAGGGGCGACCTCCGACAGTCTTCTTCTCGCTGGTTTCCGGCCGGAAAATCGCTGGTCAGCGGGCCGATTACCATCCACAGGCCAGCTTCGGGATCGAGTTGTCCACAGGGCCGGTGATGCGGGTGGCGGGGTGTACGGATCGGGGGTCTGCTGGTCCCATGCCGAAACGAAAGAAGCACGAGAGATCGCCACGACCACGCAACCGGTTCGGGGATCCGCGACGGCGGTCGTTCGCCGAGAAGGTCGTCGACAGTCCCTACTGGCCGGCGATGTTCGCGGTCAACGAAGCCGAGGCTCGCGGCGACGTCAAGGCTGCCCTGGGGATCATCCAGCGGACTACCGGCCAGCTCGACAAGGAGCAGTTCTGGCATCCGTCACGCCTCGAGCGGCTGGACCAGATGTGGCTGCTCGGGGCGCTCGTCCCCAGATGGGCCCACTCGCGATGGCTCCTCGCGCAGGCGCTGCAGGGGACGCATCCGCGCAACAAGTGGCGGATGGCGAAGGCGATCAACCGCGCACTGGACGTCCGTGGCGGGCCCCATCCCGACCGCGACCGAGAGGACGACCGGATCCAGATCTTGGATCGCGACTGGGTCTACCGACAGACCTTCCTCTACGACCTCGGCGGGCTCGAGGCGTTCCTGCGTCACGACGCCTCCGGCGATCTCATCGCAGGCACCGATCGGATCTGGGAGTGGGTGCGGGCGCCGATGCGTGGCGTACGTCTGCTGGGACGGGAGCCGCGACATCTCCTCTGGGAGGATCCGGCGACCGGAGAGCGGCTGACCACGATCAACATCGGCGCCGGGCTCCTCGTCGACGACGGCGAGTGCGTGATCGGCCGGATCGTGCCGATCGATGGTGGCTCGATGTTCGAGACGGCGCCGCTGCGCGTGCCCGAGGAGGTGGCGTACGCCGTCGCGGACGAGCCGGAGCGGTGGATCGACGCGCTGCGGGACGTGAGTGGGCGGCCCGATCGCGAGCCGGGGGAGATCTGGACCCACCGCGGGCTGCGCGACTACGCGTTGCTCACCGACATTCCTTACGGGCTGGTCGACCTCGCCATGGACGCCGGCCTGCACGCGTTCCGGCACCCCGACGAGGAGGCCGACGATCTCGATGAGCTGTTCGATCATCCATCCGACTATCCGGCGTGCCTGGCCGCGTGGCTGGTGCGTCCGGCGACGATCCGCGCGCTCCGCGGGGGCGTGCCGCTGGAGGGTCTTGCCGCGCTCGGCGGATTCGCCGAGTTCGTCCACGAGCCGGCCACGAGCCTCATCCGCGACCTGGCCGACCATCACCAGGAGGCCGCCTGACATTCCGCGAAGGTCTCTCGCTCGAAGCTGGGGTTTGGCTTAGTTTGGTTCCAGTCGAGACGTGGGGGTCGCAATGGCAGCACCGAAGATGGCGTCGGACACCGAGCCTCAGCTGAGCCGTCGGCGGATCAACCTCATCTTCGGGACCGTGCTCCTCGGCATGCTGCTCGCGGCGCTCGACCAGACGATCGTGTCGACCGCGCTGCCGACGATCGTGGCCGATGTCGGAGGTGCCGGCCACCTGTCGTGGGTGGTGTCGTCCTACCTCCTGGCGGAGACGGTTGCGACCGTGCTCGCCGGCAAGTTCGGCGACCTCTTCGGCCGCAAGCTGCTGCTGCAGGTCTCCGCCGGGCTCTTCATCCTCGCTTCGGCCGCGTGCGGGTTCGCGACCGACATGGCCTGGCTGATCGGTGCGCGAGCCGTGCAGGGCGTCGGCGCCGGCGGTCTGATCGTGACCGCGACGGCGCTGATCGGCGACATCATCCCGCTGCGGGAACGCGGGAAGTATCAGGGTGCGCTCGGTGCCGTCTTCGGCGCCACGACCGTCCTCGGTCCGCTCCTCGGTGGGCTCTTCACCGACCATCTCTCCTGGCGCTGGGCGTTCTACATCAACCTCCCGCTGGGGATCGCCGTGATCGCGATCGCCAGCCTCACGCTGCCGCAGATCGCCCGCGGAAAGCGCCCCTCTATCGACTACCTCGGCATCCTCTTCGTGGGCCTCGGCGCCTCGATGCTGACCCTGGCGGTGAGCTGGGGTGGGACGGAGTACGCCTGGGGATCGGCGACCATCATCGGCCTGTTCGTCGGCTCCGCCGTCTCCTTCGCGATCTTCATATGGGTCGAGTCGCGGGCGGTCTCTCCGATCCTGCCGTTGCGCCTGTTCCAGGACCGGGTGTTCACGGTGAGCGTCGCGCTCTCGTTCATCGTCGGCTTCGCGATGCTCGGCGCGATGACCTACCTCCCGACCTACATGCAGTACGTCCACGGCGTCTCCGCGACGTCGTCGGGGATCCGCACCCTCCCGATGGTCATCGGCCTGCTGGTGACCTCGACCCTGGCGGGGACGATCGTGGGCCGGACCGGCCGCTACAAGATGTTCCCGGTCGCAGGGACGCTGATCATGGCGCTGGGGCTCTATCTGCTCTCGACCATGGACGCCGACACCAGCACCTTGATGATGTCGCTGTACCTGCTGGTCATGGGCATGGGTGTCGGCCTGAGCATGCAGATCCTGACGATCATCGTGCAGAACACCGCGGCCTACGAGGATCTCGGCGTGGCCACCTCGGGAGTCACCTTCTTCCGGACGATGGGCAGCTCGTTCGGGGCCTCGATCATGGGCACCGTCTACGCCAACCAGCTAGCCGACCGGCTGCCGTCCGCGGTCGTCTCGGCCGGGGTGCCCGCCGATGCTGCCGCGACGCCCGCCGCGCTCCATGCGCTGGCCGAGGCCCAGAGCGCCCCCATCATCGACGCCTACGCGGAGACGCTGCATCTGGTCTTCCTCGCCGCGGTGCCGGTCGCAGGGCTGGCGTTCCTGCTCGCGCTCTTCCTCAAGGAGGTGCCGCTGCGCGGCACCTCACGGGCCGCTGCCACCGACGCGGGCGACGCGTTCGCCATGCCCAGCTCGTCGGACAGCGCGATGCGGCTCGACGTCGCCGTCGCCCAGCTGGTCCGCCGTCAGCCGCCGGAGACCTTCACGATGCTGAGGGAGTCGGCGGTCGATCTCGGCGCGTCGACGGCGTGGTGCGTACGCCAGGTCGGGATCCGGGAGTGGGTCGGAGGCGACACCTCGCTGGTCGCGATCGGCCACCGCCTCGGGATGCCGGGCGAGGTGCTGGCGCCTGCCTTCGCCTCCGCCGCGGCGGAGGGCTACCTCTACGGCGACGCGTCGGCGTACGCGCTGACGGAGCCAGGCAAGGAGGAGCTCGCGAAGCTGGTCGCGGCGTTCAAGCAGTGGCTTGCCACCGAGCTGTCCGACTGGGGTGCCGACGACGCCAAGCTCGATGAGGCTCTCGTAACGCTCTCGCGCCAGATCGTCGAAGGTGAGAACGACCTACGAGTTCCGGCAACGACCGCCTGACCGCCGGTCTCAAACCTCCAGCATCAGCGGCGCCACTGAGTTCGCTACGTGGAGCCGGTAAGTAAAACTTCGGTCAGATCTGTTTGAGAACGGCTGTTTCGGGGAAGGACTAACCAGGGATCACTTCTGGCTGAAACTGGGGGCACCGCATGACCGTCAGCATTCCCGAGTCACTTACGACTCTCGCCGATGACCTGCGCACGGCAGCCGACACCGCACGAGACGGATTCACCGACAACGTCGCGGAGTTGGACATCCCGGGCACCGCGGCCGGCAACTCGTCCGGCGGCCCCGGCCTGATCACCGCCCACGCCAGCGCCAGCGACGCCGCGAGCAGCGCCGTCGGCCGACTGGCCAGCGTGCTCGAGCAGGACATGGACGACATCTACGCCTGCGCGTTCCTGTTCGCGACCACTGACGAGGACGCCGCAGAGAGGATGCGGTCGGAGACCCCGCGCATCGGAGGCATCTTCCCCTACAACCCGACCATCGACTGGTCCGTCTACGAGGGTGGCCGCTGATGAGCAGCCTGTGGGATCTGGATGAGGACGCCGGTCAGTTGGACCGCGCCTCGAGCCGCTGGGCTTCGCTCGGCACCGCTCTCACTGGTTCGAGCGAAGCCGTCGACACCGGATCGCGTCGGGTTCGTGCAGCCGACTGGGAGGGGAAGACCGCTGACTCCTACGACCAGCACCGCAAGAAGCTCATGACCGATCTGGACGCTGCCGCCGCGTTGGCCGACCAGATCGCGAGCGTGCTCTCTCGTTCCGCGGGTTCTGTACGTATCGCCCAAGGTCGCCTCGACCAGTCCTGGGCAACGGTGGTCGGCGTTCCGCAGTCCCGGGGCATCGGCGGTGAGGTGATCTTTCAGCCGTCGTCGCCGGAGGAGGCCAAACAGGTCGACGACGCGATCAGCGCTGCGAACGACATCCGCAGGGGCCTCGACTCCGAGCTCGCCACCGACCGCGACGCTCTCGACGCGGCCACCACCAAGTGGCAGGAGATCGCTCGGGTGTGGCAGGCAGTGGCGGAGGGCACCGTCGACGCATTCGACCTGCCAGCGGGGGCGCAGGGGACCGGCATCATCACCTCCGGTGACCAGACCGTGATCAGCACGGGCGACGGCGATGACGAGGTCACCGTCTTCATCGACCCCAACACCGGCGAGCAGATCGTCGTCGTGAAGAACAGCAGCGGCGAGACCGTCTATCGCGTGCCGGCGGGCCAAGAGCTGATCGTGCGAGGAGGCGGCGGCAACGACCGCATCGGGGTGCCGAAGGGGGTCGACCTGGATGTGACCCTCATCGGCGGCGAAGGCAACGACGCGGTGCACGGTGGCGACGGAGACGACAGCGTCTACGGTCTCGACGGCCACGACTACGTGGACGCCGGCGCCGGCTCCGACCGGGTCAGCGGAGGGGCGGACCGCGACTACGTCGACGGTCAGTCCGGCGACGACCGACTCTACGGTGGTGAAGGCAACGACTCGATCTACGGTCTCGACGGCAACGATGTCGTCTCCGGTGAGAACGGAAACGATTTCCTCGAGGGCGGGGCGGGCAACGACCGGATCATCGGGGGATCTGGTGGTGACACCCTCTCCGGGGGCTCTGGCGACGACCGGATCGCCGGTGGTGGCGATGACGACGTGGCGTACGCCGGCACCGGCTCGGACAAGATCGCCGGCGGTTCGGGCGACGACACCGCCTACGCCGAGAGCGGTGACACCGGCACCGGCACGGAGAAGACGGTGAAGGTCCAGATCGATGAGATCCCCGAGTTCATCAAGATCGAGGGAAGCCCGGAGTTCCAGGCCCGGGTGCGCGCCGATCTGGAGCTGCTGGCAGCGTCCCCGCGCGGGCAGCAGATGCTGGCGGACTTCCAGAGGACGTACGACGACTCCGGATTCCTGGGCTTCAACAAGCAGGGCCTGACGATCGCGGAGTACGCCGACAACAGCAACAGCACCGCCGAGCCCAGCGGCGAGCGGATCAACTACTCACCCCGAATCGACTGGATCGAGGAGGGGCCGCCGGTGGTGGTGCTGTTCCACGAGATGGCGCATGCGTACGACTTCCGCCATGACCAGTTCGACCGCACGCCGTATTCCGGAGACGACACGGCCAACCACGGCGTCGATCAGGGCGAGCGGGTGGCCGTCGGTCTGCCGATCGACCACGACGACGACCCCAGCACCCCGGAGCGGATCGACCCTGACCACTCCTACGATCTGACCGAGAACGGACTTCGTGAGGAGATGGGTGCGCCCAACCGGCCGCACTACTGAGACGATGAGGAAACTCCTGATGGGTTCGGTGATCGCAGCCCTGCTCGCTGCGTTGAGCGGGTGCGGTGGCTCAGCTGTGCCGGGGTTCGAGGACGGCGGCGAGCCGCCGGACCCGAGCTCGCCGGCGACTGCGCCCGAGGTCGACTTCTCGGCGAACATCGAGGTCGAGGCGACGTCGGTGTCGGTGACCTACACGGTGACCAACAACGAATCGTCCGAAATCTTCGTCGCCGACCGTACGTTGGTGCCGTCGGGGGCAGGGACCAAGCTGTCGACCGCCCCGTATGTCACGGCCGAGAGCGGTGAGGACGGTCCTGTGCTGGTGCTCTCCCATCGCGTGTTCCCCTGGCCGCCAGACGTCAACCTGGCTGTCGCGCCGACTGGTGGCGGTCAGCTGTTGGCTCCGGGCAAGACGTTGACGGTCGAGACCAGCGTCGATCTCCCGGCGACCCGCAACCAACCCTTCGGCGACGATCTCGGGCACGGGAAGATCACGCTGCCCAAGGAGCCGGTGGCGGTACGTTTCTGCCTGAGTGTGGTCGCCTCGCCGATCCCGCCCGCGCTGAGGCTCGAAGGGACCGACGCGGGTCTGACCTTCGCTCACGGCAACGCCGGTCACGATGCGCAGCATCTGTTCTGCAGCGCGAGCAAGTCGTTGGTCACTCCAACCAGTAGTCGGCCGTGGCAACCAAGGATCAGGTCGTCACGGTCTCGGTCTCACCGACGCCCCCGCTTCGGTGAGACCACGACCGACGAACGCAGACCGCCGGCAAGCCGGCGGTCTGCTGAGACCCGTACGCCTGGGCGTCCTGACGTGGAGGTCAGGTCGCCTGAGCGAAGTCGAAGAGCGCGATCGGGGCCGAGGTCGGCTCCTTCGAGCCTCCGTCCGGCTCGACCGTGATCCCGGCGGCGCTCGCGTCCGCGGCGTCACCCTCGAGGACGATCGTCTGGTCGCTGTCGTCGGGCATCAGACCGGCGGGAACCATGACGTCGTCGTGCTGGAGCCAGAGCTCGTAGACCTTGCCGTCGGGCGCGGCCGGCATGTCGGAGGTGACCAGCACCGCCTTGCCCTCCGAGACCGAGCGTACGATCCGGGCGCTGGCGCCGCGGGGCAGGTCGACGGAGACGGTCTTGGCGTCTTCGGCGCTCAGTACCCGCTCGGCTGTCGAGACGGTCTGGGTCGAGTCGTCGCGAGTCAGCTCGAGCACTCCGACCGTGCCGGTGCCGACGATCGCCAGCACCGCCGCAGCAGCCGCGAGCAGCCGCCACCCTCGACGACGAGGACCGGCTGACCCCGAGGGGCTGGAGGGAACGGAGCTGTCGGCGTGAAGCGCAGCGCCGATACCCTCGATGCTGGTCGGCGTCTCGGGCGGAAGCGGGCGGATCTCCTTGATGCCGGCGAGCAGACGATCGCGCATCTCCGGCGGCGGAGCGACGTCGGTGAGCACGCCGAGCAGGCCGGCGCTCTCCTGCAGGCTGGTCACCTCGGCGCGGCAGTCCGCGCAGACGGCGAGATGCTGCTCGAAACGGGCGCGTTCGATGTCGTCGAGGGCGTCCACGGCGTACGCGCCGGAGAGAGCGTGAATGTCTTGCGCTGTCATTGGTTCACTCCCATCGCGTCGCGAAGACGAATCAGCCCGTCCCGGATACGGGTCTTTGCGGTGCCGACCGGTAGGTCGAGCATGGCGGCTACCTCAGTGTGGGTGTAGCCGCCGAAGTACGCGAGCTGTAAAGCCTCGCGCTGAGCTGCTGTCAATGTCTCGAGTGCTGCATGGACCCGGCGAGCCTCCAGCGAGCTCTCCGCCGCCTCGGCAGTGGTGTCGTGCGGCGGAGAATGCGTGGTGCCGTGGTAGGCCGTGTCGTTGCGGCCGGCGGACTCCGCCGACCTGACCCGGTCCACCGCACGACGATGAGCCAGCGTCAGCAGCCACGAATGGGCACTGCCGAGGTTCTCGTCGTAGCGGCTGGCTTGGCGCCACACCTGAAGGAAAGCCTCCTGGGTGACCTCTTCGGCCTGGGCCCGGTCACGCACGACTCTGAGGACGAGCCCGTGCACTCGTGCGGCGGTCTGGTCGTAGAGGGCCGCGAAGGCGGCTTCGTCGCCTCGAGCGATGCGACGCAGGAGCCCCGCAAGCCCGGGCGACCCGGTTCCCTCCGGCGACGAGTCGCCGGAGGGAACTGAGCTGAGCGGTCTCATGTGTCGATCCTCGCGGATATCCGGTTGGATGTCTTGATCAGGGCATCAGTACGGTGTCGACGACGTACACCGTGGCGTTGGCGGTCGGGATGTTGCCGCAGAGAACCTTGGCGTTCTCCTTGCCGACGGTGAACTCCTCGTCCGCGCCTTCGACGGTGATCATGTCGCCGGCCAGGGTCTCGTGCTCGCCCGCGACCTCGTCGGGGCTGAGCTGGCCCGCCACGACGTGGTGGGTGAGGACCTTGGTCAGCAGGGCCTTGTCAGCGAGCACGGCGTCCAGGTCGGCCTTCGGGATCTTCGCGAAGGCGTCGTCGGTCGGGGCGAAGACGGTGAGCGCGTCCGCACCGTTGAGGGTGTCGACCAGCTCGGCCTCGCCGACGGCCGTCACGAGGGTCTTGAGGAGCGGGTTGGCGCTCGCGGCCGAGGCGACGGGTGCGGTCGCCATGCCGTTGAACGAGCCCTCGCCGTCGGCGGGGATCAGCTTGCAGCCCTCGCCGAAGGTCTGCGCGCCGGCCTCGGCAGCCTCGGTCTCCTCAGGCATGGACTCGGACGAGTCGGAGCTGCCGGAGCCGCTCTTGGAGTCGGAGCCGCTGTCGTCGGAGCCACAGGCCGAAAGGCCGAGGCCCAGCACGAGGGCCAGGGAAGCGGCGACGCCGCCGGTGCGCGTGATGGTGTTGAGCTTCATGAGAAAGCCTTTCAAGGGATGTTCTCTTGCTGTCATGAGTGCTTCGGCGTGGTCGCCCAAGCGGATTTCCCCAAGTTGATTTTCTTTCTTGGAGTTTTCAGCCGACAGTGACGACGATGTCCTGGATGCCGCTGGAACCATCGGGGAACGGAGTGGCCCGGTCCGTGCTCTGCAGGGTGCCGTCGCGGTCGGTGACACGCACGGCCAGCTGATGGCTGCCCGGCTCGGCCACCCAGGGCAGATACCACTGACGCCAGTAGTCGATCCCGGCGTCCGGACCGAGCTCGGCCTGCTGCCAGCGTCCGCCGTCGACGCGCACCTCGACCTTCGCGACCCCGTGCTGCTGCGCCCACGCGACACCACCGATCACGGTGCGTCCCTCGGGGATGTTGCTCAGCGGCCGAGGCGTGTCGATCCGGCTGGACAGCTTGATCGGGGCATCGGTCGCCCAGTCGCGGTCGGTCCAGTAGGCGGTCGCCGCGTCGTACCTGGTCAGGGTCAGCTTGGTGACCCATTTCGTGGCACCGACGTACCCATAGAGGCCGGGTACGACCAGGCGGGCCGGGAAGCCATGGGTGCGCGAGAGGACCTCGCCGTTCATGCCGATGGCGATCATCGCGTTGCGCCCGTCCAGGGCGGCCTCGAGCGGGGTGCTGATCGTGAAGCCCTCGACGTCGGTCGAGAGGATCTGGTCGGCCCGATCGCCGACGCCGGCCTCGTCGAGCAGGTCCTTGAGGGGTACGCCGGTCCAGCGGGCGGCGCCGACCAGCTTGCCGCCGACCTCGTTGGAGACGCAGGTCAGGGTGATGTCGTGCTCGACGTTCTCCCGCTCCCGCAGATCGTCGTAGCTGAAGGTGAGCTCCCGCTCGACGTCTCCGTCGATGGTGAGCGTCCAGCTGTCCTGGTCGACGATCGGGACGGCCAGCTTGGTGTCGACCCGGTAGAAGTCCCGGTTGGGGGTGCGGAACGAGGAGATCCCGTCGTACTTCTCCTCCAGGCCGGTCGGCAGCGCCGGCAAGGCCTTGCCGACCCGGGGCAGCTTGAGGTTCGCGATCGCGGCGCGACTGCGCACGACCAGCTCCCCGCCGACCGCAGCCGCGGCGGAGAGGAGCGTCAGGGCGCCGAACCCGACCAGGACGTTGCGGCGGCTGGACAGCCGCTCGGTGTCGGCGTCCGACGGGTGCACGGTCGGCTGCTCGGGCGTGTTCTGAGAGGCGGGCTCTGGGGTCTCGTTGGCGTTCAGTGCGCGGGTCAGGAACACCAGCACGGCGGGCCCGAGGACGAGCGCCACGAGGGTGGGGATCAGGTAGCTGATCTTGAAGAGCGGCTGCAGGACCACCGCGGCCGCGGGGAGCAGGACCAGGCCGGCGAGGAGCACGGCGCCGAGTCGCAGGCGTCTTCGGGCGACGACGCCGATCGCGGCGGCGAAGGCGATCGTGCCCAGCAGCACGCTGCCGATCAGGATCGGCTTGTCGGCATAGCCGAGCTCGCGTACCGCCCACTCCTTGACGGGTGTGGGGGTCGCGTTGATGACCGCGGTGCCGACCGCGAGCGCTGGAGAGGACGCCGGGGTGAGCAGCGCCGCCGTGAGGTGTGCGACGGACATGCCGACCACCCCGGCGAGCACGCCGGCGGCGGCATGGGCGATGGTTCGGCGATTCAGTCGTCTCATGGCGGGGGTTCGTGCCCGAGCCCCGATCGGATTTGATTGTCTCCCGGTGTCGCGTCATCGACGTGCCGCGCGAGCGCGGAAAACGGCTCAGTCGGTGTCGCGCATCTTGGCGAGCCTGGCCCGCAGACCGGGCTTCCGGTGCGCATTGGCAAGCAGCTCGACGTAGGTGTCGCCGTAGACCCAGAGCAGCGCGTCGTCGAGCCGCCGCACCGCTCCCGGCGGATAGCGGTAGTCCATCCGCGCCATGAGGGTCTCCTCGTCGACCGAGCGCAACGCCTCGCCCAGCTCGGTCAGCGAGGCGATGCCGAGCTCGAGGATGACGCCGGAGATCCACCCGTAGTGGTCGGTTCGCGACCAGCCGGCGTCGGCGTACTGGCCCGCCAGGAACGCGGCCAGCTCGCGGGGGCTGATCCGCGGGTCGTCGTCGGGAGCCTCGGTCCTGGCGGCGGTCACGCCTTCGCGGAGCCGGTCCCTGATCGTGGAGAACTCACGGTCGGCGAGCTCGAGCAGACCGGCGGCGAGGGTGAACCGTCGGTCGAAGTCGGGCACGTGCTCGCTGGGGATGGTGCCCTTGTAGCGGATGTCGTGCTCGAACTCGGCCCACGCGTGCTGCAGCACGGTGCGGATCTGGATCTGCGCCTGGCGGCCACGCAACAGCTCGTACGCTGCCTGCCCCTCGCGCGCGGGGTCGAGACTGACCAGCAGGTGGCGGCTGGCGTAGCCGAACCGGCCCTCGCTCGCGGTCTCCTCGCCCATGTCACGGTCGTCGTGGACGACCACCTGGTCGTCGAGGAGGTCGGCGACGGCCTGGACGTCGCTGTGGACGTAGGTGATCACCCGCAGCCCGATCTGGTCGGTGATCTGGCGGAGCGGGTCGGCGAAGACCTGCCGGCCGTCGACGGTGCGAGCCGCCTTGGCCGCGAACGACGCGACCGACTTCGCGCGGGAGGTCACGGTGAGGTAGTTGATGCCCGCGTCGTCGAGGATCGAGGTCACCAGCAGTACGTACTGCTCGGCTGCCTCTTGCAGGGTGGGCTGCATCGCGGCGTACTCACGGACCGCGGCCGCGGTGTCGTGGATCGTCGCGCCGGCCTTTCCGCGGGGTGTCGGGCGGAGGTCGTCGGGCAGCGTCGGGGTGACGATGTAGCCAGTGGCGAAGTCTCCGTACGTCGTCGTGCGGTCGGGCGCGCGGGTCGCGAACAGGGCGATGTAGGCGCACAGCACCGCGTCGACCTGGTCCTCGACCACGCGCAGCTCGCTCTTGCGTACGGCGCTCTCGGCGGCCGTGCGCAGGGCGTGCCACGACGGGTTGTCGAGCAGCAGCGGCGGGTCGGCGCTCGTGAGGCCCTCGAGCAGCCCGAGCAACATGAGCAGTTCGGCGCGGAGCTGGTCGACGTCACGACCTGACTTGTGCTTGTACTTCAGCGTCCGGCCCAGGCGGAAGAGGGCCACCGTCGCGGGATGGGGGTAGACCTCGATCGCTCGGCGTCGCCGGTTGGACCGGGGGTTCATGTCGAGGCCGAGCCGAGCCGCGATCCGGGCGCCGCGCGGCTGCTCGCGGAACTCCGGCTTGCTGGTGTTGGAGGGGTGCGCGCCGGCGTCGAAGCGGGCGAAGTCCTTGTTGAGCGCGGCCTCGGCCGGACGGTTTCCGCTCGGGTTGGTGACGATCAGCGGGGCATCGATCGCGACGAGACAGTCGTTGTCGACGTAGGGCTCCAGGGCGGCGACGATCTCGTCGTCGGTCTTGACGGCAGCGACGTGCACGAGGCGGCCCTCCTCGTCCAGGACGGCCAGGCCGGTGGGCCTGCGCACGCCCCAGGCGAGGTCGACTCCGAGGAAGTACATGGGCCCAGACTGCCCTGTCGGCGACGATTTGTGGCAACTCCACGCGGTCGGGTGAGCTTCGCTGGTCGAGCCGGATTCGTGAGGAACGAACGAATCCGTGTCGAGACCAACACAGTCCCTTGGCCGCTCGATAGGACCGTGTTGGTGTCGACACCGATCGCGAGCGCTCGCGGCTCAACCAGCGGCGCGAGTCGCCTGCACGATCGTGATCGGGCCGAACCGGTGGTCGATGTGGTCGACCTCGTGGGCGTCGGCGAACCCGGCCTCGATCAGGAGGTCGACGATCCCCGCCACCGGTGGTCGAGCCTGTCGAGACCTCCCGTGCCGGTGGCCGTGCTCGTGCTCGTGACCCGGCCCATGATCCGGCGCCCCGAAGTCGACGATGGTCACGCGCCCGCCGGGCTTGAGAATCCGATGCGCCTCGCGTCCGAACCCTTGACGCCCGGCGTCGTCGACGTGGTGCAGCGCGAGCGAGGAGACGATGTGGTCGACGCTGCCGTCCTCGGGGAGCAGCCGGTCGGCGTACCCCTGCACCAGCGAGAGACGTACGCCCCGCCGACTCGCCTTCCGAGCGGCCATCCGCAGCGCGCTCGCGTCGGGATCGTGCCCGGTGACGACGGCATCCGGAACGGCGCGCAGCACGGTGAAGGCGAGGTTGCCGGTGCCGCAGCCGACGTCTAGCACCGTTTGTCCGGACGAGATGCCGGCGAGCTCGACCGTCCGCTCGTGGAGCGGGCGCACGCGGGCGAACCGGGTGAAGAGGTCGTAGAGGGGGAGGAGCCAGGTGCGGCCCATGCCGGGGAGGAAGGGACGGTCCTGTTCGCCCTCGGCGCGGCCGTCGATGATCTGTATGGTGGTCATGTCCCTACCATGGGACATTCTGCGGATCATAGGTGGGAGGGAAGTCGGTAGCCATGGGACGTTCTTCGGATTCAGCTCTGCCTCGGGTGCGTTCTGTGCGTGCGGTGCGGGCTGACGGCACCCCGATCTACCGCTGGGAGCAGAGCCCCGGCGTGCCTGCCGTCCGGGTCGTACCCTTCGACCCCGACTGCGACAGCCAGCACCTGCCTCCCGGCAACCGGCACGCCCACGACTTCTGGATCCTGGCCTACGTCGAGCGCGGTGGAGGCACCGTCGACCTCGACGGCGAGCAGGTGGCGCTGCACGACGGCGAGGTCCACGCGGTGGCTCCCGGCGAGGTCGTGGCCGCCGAGTCGCTCGCCGAGCTCACCCACGCGCGGGCCTGGTCGGTGGCCTTCACCCCCGACGCCATCCCCTCCCTCGCCTCCATCTCCCCGCTCACCTGGGCCCACCATCCGCTGCTGGCCCTCTTCGCCGCCGACGGCCGCCGCGCCGTGGTCCCCGAAGCCGAACGCCCGCGCTGGCACGCCTGGCTCACCGACCTCACCGAAGAGCTGCGCGACCCCGGCCGCCTCGGCGCCCACGACGCCATCACCGCGAGCCTCACCAACCTCCTCGTCGCCTCCGCCCGCCTGGCCCCGAGTGCCCCCATCGCCCCGGACCCACTGGTCACCCGCGTCTTCGACGAGATCGAGCGGACGTACGCCACCAAGGTCTCCGCCGGCGACCTGGCCCGCACCCTGGGCTACACCCCCGGCCACCTCACCACCGTCATCCGCCAACGCACCGGCCGTACGCTCCTCGACTGGCTCACCGAGCGCCGCCTCACCGAAGCCCGCCGCCTCCTCCGCGAAACCGACCTCCCGCTCTCGGTCATCTCCACCCGCACCGGCCTCACCGACCCCGGCTACCTCGTACGCCGCTTCAAGGCCCGCTACGGCACCACTCCCGACCGCTGGCGCCGGGAAGCGTGACTTCCGGTGGTCGAGCTTGTCGAGACCACCCGCGAAATGACCTAAGAGCCGTCCTCGTTCGCCGCGGCCGCCCGCACTTCCTCGTAAGTGGGAACCGTCAGTCCGGGAACGATCGAGGCCACTTCCAGAGAGCTGCGGATCGTGTTCTCGGCGTTCTCCACCGTCGACGGGGGAAACTTGGCGAGGACATCGGGGTGCTCCGCGACTCGGTAAACGACTCGTTGTAGCAACACCAGATCGCTCACCAGATCTTCGGCGCGCTTGCGGGCATCGACGTCGGATCCGGCACCGGGACCGGCGCCCGCACCTACGTCCGACCCCCGCGCCTGGCGATAGGCACCCAGGGCTACGACATGTTCCCCGACCTGTAGATAGGCATCGGCGAGATCTTGAACAGCCTCCGCGATGCGCGCTTCCCGAATCTCGTCGTCAGACACGCGTCAAACCCTAGACCGCTGTACGTCCCCAGGACCTCGCCTCCTCGGATCAGATATTGCGTCGCTAGGCCTCAGCCGACGGAGCGAAGTATTCGCCGAGCATCTCGGTGACCCAGGCCGGCTGGTGAGCTTCGCCCCGCGGGCCGAACTCGGCGAACCACGGCTTGACGTCGAGGACGGGGGTGCCGGCCACGGCATCGAGGTCTTCGACGTGGAGATCGAGTTCGTCGACCTTGATCAGCTTGCAGCGGGAGATGCCGAGCCAGTTGCGGCGGCGCATGTTGCGGTGGCCGATGTTGCCCACCTCAGGCCAGGCCGGATTGTCGCGGGCGCGACGCAGGCCGAGGTTGAGGTCGCTCTGGTCGGTGAGGTGAAAGAAGAAGACCACTTCGAGGTGGGAGAACTCCTCCAGACCCTGGGTCGATTCGACCGGGTACAGGTCGGGATCGAGGCGAATGATCGCCTGGGTGCCGCCCCAGTAGTCGTCGGTGGGTTCGGTCCGGCCGCCGACGACCTGGGCGATCGGGGTCATGGCGATAGGTTCCACGGATGCTCCTTGGCGGCGGGGTTCGGGTCAGGCTGCGTAGTCAGAAGCGGTCGTCTTGGCTCAACGCGTCGAGTATCTGGTCACCGACCCCTGGCGCTGCCGCGATCGTGGCGGTCGAGGTCAGGTCGTGGTCGTGGCCGTCGAGGTCAGTGACTCGTGCGCCGGCCTCGCGGGCGATGAGTACGCCTGCGGCGGTGTCCCAGGGTTTGTTGGAGAGCATCACCGAGGCGTCGAGCTTGCCGGCGGCGACCCAGGCGAGATCGATGGCGGCACTGCCGAGCATGCGAACTCGTTGGGCGCGTGCAGCGAGGACGGCCGTGATGCGAAGGCGGGTCTCGTTACGAGCCGTAGCCTCCGGACCGGTGGCGTAATCGCCCATCGCGATCATGGCCGATCGAAGCTGGGTACAGGCGCTCGCCCTGATGGGGTCTCCGCCTCGAGTTGCGCCTTGTCCGCGCACAGCGGCATACCGAACGCCTTCGGCTTCGACCGCGATGAGGCCGATGACCGGTTCGCCGTGGTCGAGGAGGGCGAGGCTGACCGCGGTCAGTGGGACACCGTGAGTGAAGTTGGCGGTGCCATCGATCGGGTCGAGAACCCAGGCGAGCCCGTCTGTGCTGCCGCCGGTCTCCTCGCCTAGGAACCCAGCCTGCGGGGTAGCGCGATGAAGACTGTCGCGCATGGTTCGTTCGATGGCCAGGTCGGTTTCGGTCACAGGGTCGCGGTCACCCTTGAACGCGACGGCGTGATCCCGATTAGCCCGCAGGATCCCGTCGGCCAGGTCGACTGCTTCGTGCGCGGCGGTGAGGTACTTGTCCAGGTCAGACATCACGCGGTGACCTCGCTTCCTCGTGCCCAGATGTCGTCGAAGATCTGGCGGTAGGTGGAGTAGAGCGACGGCGCGCCGATCAGGTGCTGCATCACAAAGGTCGGGCTGTCGAGCCCGCGGCCGCGAGGCAGGTAGGGCTGCACGATCCCCAGGTTGCCGTCGATGAGCATCACCTGGAAGCGGATGGTCTCGTCATAGAGCCGGACTTGGACGCGATCTGCGGCGTCGGACGACAGGCTTGCTCGGTGCTTGGCGATGACCTGGAGGTTCACCCGAGTCCACTCCGAGAGGTGTCCCTCGGCATGGCCCTCCTCGGTGTTGCGGACCCGGATCGCCTCACCGTCGGGATCCAGGAACAACAGACGTACGCGGGCACGACCGAGCAGGTCGGCAAGGTCGCCGTCGGAGTACTGCTGACACAGCAGGTTGTGGGAGAGCCCCAGCCCGTCGACTTCTGTGGCTGCGTCGAAGAGGCGACTTGTGGAGAACTCACGAAGGAACGCAGGCCGGTTCTGGAAGACATGGGTAACTCCAGCCAGGTCTCCCACGGTCGCCGGTGTCGGGCGGTCGCTGCGTTCGCGCACCAGCGGCATCCCCGGTTCCCAGGTGTGGGTGAGCTCGGCGACCTCCCAGCCCGGGAACATGCTGGCCAAAACCCTGCGATGGCCGGGGTGGGGACGAGTGCCGAGGTCACCGTTGAGCCAGCGGTAGAACGTCGCGCGGCTGGGAGCCTTCATCTCCGGAGAGGCGGTCCGAGCGTGGCGGTTGTAGTCACGTACGAAGACCGCGTACTGCGCGCTATGAGTCCGCTCCAGCAGCGCCTTGAGCACCGTCGTCGGCTGAGCATCCTGCGTGGGGCGAGCTGCCTTCGTGGGCATGACGAGACTCCATGAGACCAGAACCGGACCAATATGAGACAAGGTGAGACTAGCACGAGACAAAGTCGCGCTTAGCGTGAAGACATGACCAATGGCCACGATGTTCTGGGCGACCCGCGATGAGGGCAGCCGAGGGGGCAAGCATCCAGCGCGGAGAGATGGTCGCTCGCCGAGTAGGACGCCCTCGTGTGCTGCGTCAGGCCGCGGGCGGGCGATTGTCGCGGATGGAGCCGCGTGAGGAGATTCTTGACATCGCAGCGGGCCTGTTCGTGGACCGGGGGTTCGCCGCGACCTCGACCAGAGACATCGCGGAGGCGGTGGGGATCCGGCAAGCGTCGCTCTACTTCCACTTCGCCAACAAAGAAGAGATCTTGGGCGAGCTGCTCCAGCGATCAATCCGGCCCACGCTCGACAGGATCGAGAAAATCGAGAGCCTGGCTGCTGAGGCCGGCGCGGGTCCGGACGTGCTGCTACACGTGTTGGTCGTGCTGGACGTGCGTACCCTCGCCGCGGCGCCGCGCAACGCAGGCGTGCTGAGCCGCCTTCCGGAGGTGCAGCGCAAGGATGTCTTCGAACCGTTCGGCTCCGCGCGTAACGAGCTCCGAGATGCGTACGCGCGGCTCGGAACGCAGATCACCGCCGGCCATGCAGCAGCGATGACTCCCGACCGCGACCTCCTAGGCACGCTGCTGCTCCAGTTGGTTGAGGTCGTCATTGGCATGCGCTCTCACGGTCACCGGATCACGCCGGCCGTAGAGGCGATTGTCGCCGCGTCATGTCTCCGGGTCTGTTTGGCTGACCAAGCGCGTATCGATGAGGCGGCTGACCGAGCGTCGGACCTGATTGGGTCTTTGGAGGCCTGATCCCAAGAAATGGTTGCTCGCCCATGACCAAGGTGGGTCGGCGGCCGCAAGCAGGTCCGTGAGACGCTGGGCGGAATGGAGCGTGCGAGCGAGCAGGGTGTTGAAAAGCCAGTGGTTCTCGTTACGGTCAGCGCGGTGCGGGTGTCGCTTCGAATAGACGCGGCTGTCCCGGATCCCATTCTGGTCGGTACAGGGCAGCACCTGGGCCGATTCCATCGGTACGTCTCCACCCAAGAACATCGATATCATGCGACGCCTCACCGCCGAAGAGGACAGCGACTCGCTGCACCATAGGCAACTCTCCGCTGATTACCACTTGGCCAAGAGTGTCGACGACATCGTTGGTGGCCCAGTGCTCCTCTCGGGCGTCGAGGGCCTCGAACTTGGCGATCACCTCGACTATGAAGTCGAGGTCGTACGTTGCGACGTAAACACCATCAGGGCCCATGGCCCCTGCCACCCTTTTCATCGTTCCGCCCCATTGGGCTGCCTCGATGACGACGTCGTACGGAGACCGTTCAAATCCGAGGTCTACCACCTGTGGCACAGGCTCGTCCCACGGAGTTGTCGCCATCAAGCTCTCCGCGATCTCGGCCTCCTGAGCGCTTTCGACCGCTGTCGACATGTTTCCTCCGGCCCAGGGGAGGGTGCTCAAGAGCCACGGTCCAAGACTGGGAGTGAGTGTGACGGTGCCGCTAAACGTCTTGACCTCCTCGGTGAGCACCTCGGCAAGCCCGCCCTCAGGGCTAGCGAAGATGGCGTCCTCACTCACCAGAACGACATCACAGCCTTCTTGCGCAAGCTCCCTCACGTCGGCCCAGATCAACGAGTCGCGATAACCCCGGCCCTTGTTGTCGAAAGGAGGGGTTCGCGACACGGCACGCTTGACGAGGTCCTCGTGTGTGACCTCTGGCCACTCCAACACCGTGAATCCGAGTCTTGTGTCGAACCGCTTCAGTAGGTGCGCGCGATACTGGTCGGGCGTCATCGGCCCGACGATCTCGATACCGAGTCGACCCTTGTCTCGGTCGGAGATCTCGGGTCGGGTTAGGGCCTCCTGTACGGTCCTGGCGTAGTTAGCAACCGTCTCCTCAAGGACGACCGCTGGTATGTAGACCTTCACCCACGTGGGATCCTCGGCGTGCTCAAGCAGCCGATATCGAAGCCCGAGGCACATGAAGTCCTTCGCCAACTCATTCGCGTCGAGCACCAGTGACTTCACCGGCCAGACGCTACTGCGTCCTAGGCCGGACTGCAGGGAATTGGTACCGCAGGACCCGAACGAGGCCCGCGGAGTTTGTACAACGAGTCCTGAGGATCATCCTCGCTCCGACACGGTCGTCGCGATCGTCTCAGCAATATCGTCGGGAGATTCGTGCTCCCAGAATCTCAGGACCGTCCAGCCACGCTGGGTGAGCACCATCGTCGTTTCCCCGTCGCGTGCCATGTTGTGCTGGATCTTGCGTTCCCAGAACTCGCGGTTCGCCCGGGGCATGGTGAAGTGGGTTGGGCACCCGTGCCAGAAGCATCCGTCGATGAATACCGCGACCTTGATCCTCGTGAACACGATGTCGGCCGTGCGTCGGAGATCGCCTTCCGGGCGTGCATTGACGCGGTACCTCAGACCGTTGGCGTGGATGAGCCGCCGCACCGCCATCTCGGGCTTGGTGTCACGCCCGCGGTTGCCCTGCATGGTCCGGCGTGCAGCCTCACTGGATGCCCAGGATCGGTCCACGAGCGTAACGCTACGACGTGACTGACACTCGGGACGAAAGGGGACGCAAAAGACCCACAACCCCAATTTTCGGGATGCGCGCGTCCTTATCGTCGTAGGCTGGCCAGACGTGACCGAGAGTGCCCGAGCGACGCTGCGCGCCCGGGACGCAGCTCAAAACGAACTTCGAATGGAGCCGGCCCCGTTGGACTACGAGATCGCGGCACCCGAACCCGCGGGCTTGGTTGCATCCCTCGGGGCCCTCGGTTACTCACTCTCGGACGCGGTCGCGGACCTGGTGGACAACTCGATCTCTGCAGCGGCATCCAGACTGGACGTCGACTTCACCTGGGCCGGGACCGACTCATGGATCGCAGTCTCCGATGACGGTCATGGGATGTCTGCTGATGAGCTCGTGACCGCGATGACCGTGGCCGCGAGGTGGTCGGCTGACCGTGCGACGCGAGACCTCGGTCGTTTCGGCATGGGTCTGAAGTCTGCCTCGTTCTCCCAGAGCGGTCTGTTTACCGTTGTAAGCAGGCGGGCCGACACCGACTGGCAGGTACGCACCTGGGATCGAAGACTGATCGAGGTGACGGGAGAGTGGCGACTGCTTCACTACTGTCCCCCGTCGGCGGTGCCGATTGTCGAGCGCCTTCTCGAGCACTTGGACTACGGCACGGTCGTAGTGTGGCAGCGGCTCCGTGGATACGAGGATGTCGACGCGGAGAACAGACGGGCCCAGATCTCGTTCCACGACGGCGCTGACCGAGTTGCGCGTCATCTCGGCGTGACCTTCGCCCGCTACGTCGAGGACAGTCGGCTGACGCTGTCAGTCAACGGGGAAGCCGTAACCCCGTGGGATCCATTCCTCCTCGAACATCCGTCCACGATCAGCCAGCCACCTGAGGAACTGCCACTTGCAGGGCACCTCGTGGGGATTCGGCCATACGTCCTGCCCTCTCTCCACCGACTCGCGGAAGCCGAGGCGGCAAAGGCCGGCGGCGTCAGGGGCTGGCAACGACAACAGGGCTTTTACGTGTACCGCCGCGACCGCCTGATCTCAGCCGGCAGCTGGCTCGGTCTGCGCGGCCTTCGGACCGAGGAGCGGTTCAACTTGGCCCGGATCGCGATCGACATCCCCGCAGAGACCGACGCGATGTGGCAGGTGGATGTGCGCAAAGCATCAGTCACGGCCCCCGTCCTCCTGCGTCCATCCCTCCTACGGATCGCCACCAACGCCAGGAAAGCTGCGGCAGAGAGCGTCCGGTTCCGGGGGCAACTTGCGAGCCGTGAACACGACACGGGGCTCCATTTCGCCTGGAACATCAAGCGCAAGGCCGGAACTATCTCGTGCTCGATCAACAGGAACCACCCGGTCATCCGCGCGCTCCTAGACGAGTTCAAGGACGACCCGGCCCAGATCAAGGCCGTCCTGCGACTGCTTGAGGAGACGGTCCCCATCGCCGGCCTCCGGGCACTCCACGAGACGGACACCGCAGACGACCCGCAGCCTTTTCACACGATCGACGCCACCAACGACTCAGACGCAGTCGCCCAACAGATCCTGGCGCTCATGATCGCCAGTGGTCGCTCTCGATCCGATGCCCTTGGCGTCCTCCGTCAGATGCAGCCGTTCGACCAGATCGACGGATTCTGGACCGAGGATGTCCCCGACCCAAGCCCCTCCGATTGTCCCGTGCCCAAGTGAGGAGCCGGAATCCCGTATGTCCGAAGCAGACGAGGCGCTGCGCGCCGTAGTGACGCTCGCCGTCCAGCTCCTGCCCCAGCAGCAGCATCCCACCGCCGACCAACTCGACAAGGTGCTTGCGGTCGCGCTGGAGATGGCCCCCAGACTGGGGCACGACGGGGTTGATCGCGACGAGGCGCGACGCTGGCTTGAGTCCAGAGTGAGCGTGACCCAGGACGACTCGGTCGGCATGGTGAGCGACAAGGATCACCTGGAGTGGCTTCGTGCGGCGAAGGAACAGCGGGAGTGGCCGTTCTGGGAACGATACGAGCGCTACCTGCTGAACGTGAAGGGCCGCTCGATCCCGGTGGTCAACACCCTGGGTCGCTCCACCGACGCCGTTTTCGGCGAACTCGAGGACCCCCTGCGGCCTGGCAAGTGGCAGCGGCGTGGCCTGGTGCTCGGCCAGGTCCAGTCGGGCAAGACCGGACACTTCGTCGGACTCGCCGCCAAGGCTGCCGACGCCGGATACAGGCTCATCATCGTCCTCGCGGGCATGCTCGATGACCTCAGAGCGCAGACCCAGGCTCGCCTCGACGAGGACCTTCTCGGGTTCGACACCCAGTACCAGCTCCGGTCCGCTGAGTCCCGTAGCACGATCGGAGTGGGTACCCTGGTTGGCTCCAAGCGTCTGCCGATCGCCTCGCTCACCACCAGTGCGCAGAGCGGCGACTTCAAGAAGAGCGCCGCCTCGCGGGCGAACATTCCGATCGGTGAGTCGCCGGTCATCCTGGTGATCAAGAAGCATCCGCGGATCATCGACTATGTCCGCACGTGGATGACCGAGGTGAACGGCACCGAAGACCCGGAGACCGGCGAGCGGATCGTAAAGGGCGTGCCGCTGTTCCTCATCGACGACGAGGCGGACAACGCGTCGATCAACCTGAACGACACAGGGGAGGACCCGAGCAAGATCAACGGTGCGATCCGAAACCTCCTCGCCGCCTTCGAGCGCTCGTCATATGTCGGGTACACGGCCACGCCGTTCGCCAACATCTACATCGACCCTGACGCTGACCACGCCAAGTTCGGGGCCGATCTGTTTCCTGCCAGCTTTATCCACTCGCTACGGGCACCGTCCAACTATCTCGGGCCTGAGCGGCTCTTCGGCCTGTCCTCGAGCTCTGAGGACGATGAGGACGAGGTCAAGCCCCTTCCCCTAGTCCGCCATGTCGACGACGCACAGAGCTGGGTGCCGCCGAAGCACCGCTCGACCTTCACGATCACCGAGGGCATGCCGTCGAGCCTGGAGACCGCGATCAACGGCTTCGTGCTCGTGTGCGCCGCTCGCCGCGCCCGCGGGCAGGTGGCCGTCCACAACTCGATGCTCGTGCACGTCACACGCTTCACCAATGTGCAGCAACAGGTCTCGGACCAAGTCGACGAGTACCTGTACGTCCTGCGACAGGAGCTCGCAGAGAGGTTCGGTGGACGCGTGGCTGTCCGGGAGGCCGAATTGCAGGCGCTCTGGGAGAAGGATTTCGAATCGACGACGGGCCAGTTCCCGGCGGACGAGGCCCAGCGACTGCCCTGGCACGAGGTCCGTGACCACATCCTCCCTGCCCTGAAGCGTATCCACGTCAAGCAGGTCAATGGGGCCGCCAAGGACGTCCTCGACTACTACGAAAACCGCGCGGACGGCCTGTCGGTCATCGCCGTCGGCGGACAGAAGCTCTCACGTGGCCTCACCCTTGAGGGCCTCTCCGTGAGCTACTACCTGCGGTTCTCGAACACCTACGACACCCTGCTCCAGATGGGCCGTTGGTTCGGCTATCGTCCCGGTTACGAGGACCTCTGCCGGCTGTGGATGACCCCTCAATTGGAGGCCGCGTACCGCGAGATCACCCGTGCCACCGATGAACTGCGCCGCGACATCGAGGAGATGTCGGTCCTTGGCATGACACCGGAGAACTATGGCCTGAAGGTTCAGACGTCGAGCATGGGGCTGTCGGTGACTGCGGCGAACAAGAGCCGACAGGGCACCAGGGTTCGGGTGTCCTACCAGGGCGAGCTCGCCGAGACCACGATCTTCCCGTTGCGGGGTGGGGTGCCTCGCAGCAACTTCGAGTCCCTCGAGGCGTTCGTCAAGGAACTCGACGGCGCGCACATCGCCGACTCGAACACCACTGCAGGAGTCACGTGGCGTGGTGTGTCGGCTGAGGAGGTCGCGGCCGGGTTCTTCGACCGCTATCGGACCGCGCGCGAGGCGACGCGCGTCAAACCCGACCTGATCGCAAAGTACATCAGGTCCCGGGCCGCCCGAGGTGAGCTCGGCGACTGGACCGTCCGACTGGTGTCGCAGCAGAACGGCACGGACCCCATCGACATCGTCACTCGGCAGGTGGCCGTGGTGACCCGGCGTCGTCTTGAGGACGACCCTCTCACCAAGGACAGCACCAGGAAGACGATCAAGCGCATCCTCAGCCCGGCGCACGAGGCGATCGACCTCACCGAGCGCCAGAGGGAACTCGCCCTGGAGTTCACCAAGAAGGCGGCCGAGGGCAAGGTCGGCAGGAACGGCCAACCGCTCGATCCGAAGATCCCCACCGGCGCACCACTGCGGCAGCGTCGAAACCCCGACCAGGCACTGCTGCTCATCTATCCCATCGACCGACCAGAGGGTATCGGGCTGGACGACGTCCCATTCCTGGTCGGGTTCGCCGCGAGCTTCCCGCGCTCGTCGTACGACGAGGGCGTCGAGTACATGGTCAACTCGACCTGGCTCGATGATGACGATGACCTGTTCGATCAGGAGGAGCCGGAGGCATGATCAACGAGGACCTCTGGTCGGAGCTCGAATCGTCGTGCGAGCCGCCGGTGCACGGACGGATCCAGCGGCGGATCCACCCCGAGTCGCCCAACGACATCCTCGCGGCGATGTCGTACCCCGGCCGTCAACGCATGCTGGTCGTCAGCGCCCCCTCATCCCTGTTTCCGAATGCGGTTCGGTTGTTGAGGGACCTCCGGGAGGTTCGCGGCCTGGCCGTCGACGTGGAGGTCGTCGACCGGTCTCGGTCCGAGCTCCGGATCGCGGTCACCTCGCGTGACCTGGAGTCGGTGTTCACCCCACTCGCTCGTGACATCGCCGACGCCGTGGCGGCCTCACCAAGCGACGGGGTCATCCTCGAGACCGTCCAGCGGTATGCGCACTGGCAGGAGCTCCTGCGGTCGGTTGGGTCAGACGGCCTCGGCCTGGAGACCCGGCGCGGTCTATTCGGGGAACTCCACGTGTTGCGCGAGCACTTGCTGCCCAACATGACATCAGCCCTCGATGCGGTGCGGGCCTGGACGGGCCCTACCGGGACGGACCAAGACTTCCAGCTCCCGAGCTGCGCGGTCGAGGTCAAGACCACCAAGCGGCGTTCTCCGGCCACCGTGACGATCACGAGCGAGAGGCAGTTGGAGGACTACGGGGCGGGTGACCTCTTCCTGACGGCGATCGTCGTCGATGAACGGCGCGGTGGCACCGGCGTCAGCCTGCCATCGATGGTCGGTGACATCCGTGAGTCGCTCAGTGACAGCCGCGCACGCGCCGAACTCGACCTCAATCTCGCCAGATACGGCTACTTCGACCACGACGTCGCCCGCTACGACGAGCCGCGCTACACCGTGGTGACCGACGAGGTCTGGAGGGTTACCAATGATTTCCCGAGACTCACGACAGCGATACTGCCGCCCGGAGTCCACAGGTGCACCTATGAGATCTCTGCTGACTTCCTGACACAGTTCGCGATGACCAGGGATGCCTTCACCGCCGCCCTGAGAAGGTGCCACCAGTGACTATCGACCAACTCGACGCGTACGCCGAACGCCTCGGCCGCGAGGTCCTCGAAAAGGTTGAGGCCGAGGGCGGGGCGTTGCGCGACGCCTTTGCCGCCCGCGTTCTCGACATGCTTGAGGAAGGCGGTTACATCGCCAATCACACTATCGCCTGGTACGACTCACGCCGTGGCACGAGACTCCACGGCTTTGGGTACGCCGACGACAACACCGTCCTCGAGCTGTATACGACGATCTTCGAGTACGAACGCCCCACCCTCAACAAGACCGAGATCGAGCGGACCCTCCGCCAGGCCGTCGCATTCCTGGGCCAGATCGACTCGATCAGAGCGGCAAGTGATCCACACACCGCGATCCACCAGATGTGCGACGGGGTTCAGCGGATCCTCCGCAATCCCGACGGCGTCGACAAGATCAAGGTCTTCCTCCTAACCAACCGTCAGAGCGGCGCTCGATCGATGTCGACTGGAGGCGACTTCGAGGGCATCCCGATCGAGTACCACCTCTGGGACCTGCCGAAGCTCGAACGACAGGAGTCCTCCGGTGACCTCGGTGAGCCCATCACCGTCGAGTTCGACCCGCCACTGCGATGCCTGTCGGCGCAAACTGGCGACTCACACTCGGTCGTGCTCGCCGTCGTACCCGGCCGCAGGCTGGCCGAGCTCTATGACGAGTACCGGACGCGGCTGCTCCAGCTCAATGTGCGTGCTTTCCTCCAGGTGAGGGGCAAGGTCAACAAAGGCATCCGCGTTACCGCGCTCGACGAGCCGGAGTGGTTCCTGGCGTACAACAACGGCATCACGGCGACCGCGTCCGAGGCCGACTTCATCCACGACGATGCCGGCGTGAGGGTCGCGATCCGCAGTCTCACCGGCGTGCAGATCGTCAACGGCGGTCAGACGACGGCCACGCTGCATCACGTCTTCAAGCGGGACAAGAGCGAGCTCGCCGGCATCGACGTGCAGATGAAGCTCACCCTGGTCGACCCGGACGCGCTGGACACGGTCGTCCCGCGTATCTCGGAGTACTCCAACAGCCAAAACAAGGTCGGACAGGTCGATTTCTCCTCAAACGACCGCTTCCACGTCGACTTCGAGAAGGTGAGCCGTACCGTCTGGGCTCCACCCCATCCCGGAGCTCTTCATCAGACGCGGTGGTTCTACGTCCGGACTCGGGGCTCCTACGAGGCTGAGCTCGACAAGCATCTCACCACCGCGACGAGGAAGCGGTTCCGCGAACAGAACCCGAAGAACCAGGCGTTCACGAAGACCGACCTGGCGAAGTACGTCAACGCCTGGTCGGGGCTGCCGCATCTCGTCAGCAGGGGTGCGCAGAAGAACTTTGCGGAGTTCCAGGCGAGGATCACCGAGCAGGCTCCACGAATCGACGACGTCTACTGCAGGCGCGTGGTCGCCCTCAAGATCCTCTTCCACGCCGTCGACGGTGTCGCACGTGAACTGGGAGCCGGGAGCAACAAGTCTGCCATCACGGCCTACACCTTCGCACTTCTCTGCCGTGCCACCGATCACCGTATCGACCTCGACCGCATCTGGCGTGAGCAGCGCATCACCGATGTCTTGCGCGACTCGATCACCGAACTCTGCGGACGGGTCATGAAGGTGGTGATCAGGGAGGGCGTTCACGTGATCGAGTGGGCGAAGAAGGAGGACTGTTGGACAGAGGTCTCCCAGATCGTCTGGGATACACCCGAGTCCCTGGGCTCCGAACTGCGTTCCACCTCGCTGGAACTCAACCGCAGCGACGTGGCCGCGTTCGAGGAGCAGACGAGTCGATTCAACGAGATCGACCCCGAGACCTGGGACGCCGTGCTCGAGTGGGCACAGGAGGCGGGCCGTCTGGAACCGCACGAGCAGCAAACCGTCGCAGCGGCCCGGACCGCGGTGGATCTCGGCGAGCCCCTCGCGCCGGCCAAACTGCGGCGGGTCCTCGACGTCTACGAACGAGCGCTGGAGGCCGGCTTCGCGGTCTCCGTCGAGTGACTGCTTCTCCTACAAGACGGACAGAAGTGTGCCGTCCGCGGCCTCGCGGCGAAGATCAGTGCCGTCCTGTGGTTCTCGGCACACGTTTGCCAGGGGACACTCTGCGCAGTTCGGATCCTCTGCGGTGCACAGCGTCCGGCCGATGACCTGAACCGCGGCGAGGCGCAGCGAAGCGTCCTCTTCCGCTCCCACCAGCCTCGACAGGTCTACGCGGCCCGTGGTCTGGCGGTTGGTTCGATCCGACTCGCTTCCAGCGACTCGGGCAGCGACCCGCAGGGTCGCCTGGTTCAGCACGAGCAGGTCGTCTTGGCCGAGCAACATCGTGAACACAGCCTCCTGCGCCGGCGCGAGTTCAAGAAGGCGCGCCAACTCGGCTCGCCGCTTCACGTTCCAGATGCCGGGGACGTCGATGGCCTGCGTCAAACGGCCCAGCCGCTTGTACGCGGACCGGGTCGGTGCCTTGTGGAGGAGGTCGAGGTACCGGCCGGGGGTGATCCTCTTCCAACCCCTCACGAACTCCGCGATGCTAGCCAGGTCCAACTCCCGGGTGCCTGCGAGCAGTGCGACGACGGCCGCTTGCACCGGGCCCATCTCTGGTGCGGGGTAGCTGTACCACTTCTCGCCATCCCTATTAGCCCTCGCCCATTCGGCGAGCTCCTCCCTGACTTGGACCCACAGGGGTTCGACTCCGGGGACGTCATCCGACTCGAGGGGCTTGAGGGCGCTCGCCGCCGCACGGCCAAGTTGAGGCGGAACGGCATTGCCGATCTGACGGAATGCGTCGCTTCGTGTGCCGGCGAACCGGAAGCGGTCGGGGAAGGTCTGGACCCGGGCTGCCTCACGTACTGTGAGGGTCCGTGGCTCCTCGGGGTGGATGTACCAGTAGCCGTCCTTTGCGATATGCGCGGTGATGGTTCGGCTCAAGTCGCCATATCCAAGGCGCTTGTATTTATCGGTGAAGCTGTCGGCCCGATAGCGACGCTCGCTCTCGTCGAGGTCGCTGTAGAGCGTTGTGGAGGTCATGCGGTTGAAGGTCGCGTAGTCGTCCTCCCTGACCGCTCGGGTCATATGGTCGTGAACGACGCCGGGCTCGGCGCCATCACGCATCTCCTGCGCGAGCTCCGACAGATCCTGTGACTCGTCGTAGGTCAACTCACGGTCGCCGATCAGTTCCCTCGGGCCGAAGTTGAATCCCGGGAGATCCGCGATCGCGTCTCGGAGCGTCGGCTGCGGACACTTCTCATCGGGCCAATCGAAGAAGTCTATGTCATTGCGGGCCAGCAGGATCAGGCGCTTGCGGTGCTGAGGGACACCGAAGTCGGAGGCGCTTGCGAGCCTGACCTCGGTGGCGTAGCCCATCTTCTCCAGCTTGTCCTGCAAGATCCTGATGACCGCGAAGTCATCGGCAAGCCCCATGTCCGGCACGTTCTCCATCAGCACGGCACGGGGGCGCACCCTCGTCACGATGTCGAGGTAGGCCCGCCAGAGCTCCTTGCGGAGGTCATCAGGGTCGCGACCGTGGTTCAAGACGAGATCCCTGATTTTGTTGCGACCCGCCCGGCTGAAGGGCTGGCAGGGAGGACCGCCGGCGATCAGATCTATCTTGGCGTCCGAGAGGACCTGCACAAGGTGATCCCGTACCTCAACCTCAGCGAGGTCGAGTCTCAGGCTTAGGCCCGGAAAGTTGCTGGCATGGGTCTCGACCGCGCGTTCGTCGAAGTCCACTCCCGCGGCGATCGTCCAACCGGCGTCCTGGATACCGAGACTCAGTCCGCCGGCACCGGTGAACAAATCGACTGCTAGACGTTCGCCATCATGACGAGCGAGCCAGTCACCGAAGGTCTCGATCGTGCAGTGGTCATCGTTCAGAGGAAGTTGCAGACGGTCCGACTTCCGCAATGGAACCCCGTACCCGCCAGCCGCCACAATTGTCTCCTTGTTCTTTCCCGCTTCGAGCACCAGGAGATCACGTCGCCATGTTGTATGGCAATGACTCCTGAGCAGAACACGACAGAGGCGGCGCAACAAGACCCGCTCTCGCGAACCGGCTCGCCTGAGTGTCAAACCCTAGCGCTCGGAGCGACATTGAGGGCATTCTTGGGTTGCGCTTCGCAATCATTGTCACCGCGATCGCCGAAGGGCCTAGATCCAGACTTCCTGTCGAACACATGTTCAATTGTAGGGGATTTTGTGGCCGCCCGGGAGGTTGTGATGTGAGAGTGTTGCCCGATCTGTGACAGGGGTTAGGGGCCGCCTGGATGACGGTTGGGTCATGGTGGTGTAGTCGACCGAGGTCGATCCGCCGAGTCTGGTATTGGCGTCGCCGGTGGTGGTGGGTCCGCTCGATCAGGTCACGATCGCGATCCGGAGCTCGAGATGGCCAATGTCTGCGATCGAGGACGTCTGAGCAAGGAGAAGAACGACGGCCACATCCTCGGCGGCTGGTTCGGCAGAGCAAGTTGTGCGGCATGGATCCGTCGTGCGGCTCAACTGGCCCGATGCTCAGCCCAATGCCGCGCGAGCCACTCGACCTGCTGGCTGTGGAGCTGGACGCGCAGCTGCCGGTCGTGGAGGGCGGCGTACTGGGGATATGCCTCCAGCTGGTCCGAGACGTCGATGTTGAGGCTGCTCGGGTCGACCGCGAGTGAGCCGTCATCGAAGAGACGATGGACGTCCCGTCGGAGCATGAGGCCGCCGTGTTCGTGGTGAACACCAAGGTCGGCGTAGCTGTACAGATGTCCCGCCTCGAGCACCTTGCCGGGTGCGTCTCCGGTGAAGGCGCAGACTTCGCCCATCGAGTTGAGGAGATGCTCGCGAAACTTCCGCTGCCCCCTGCGAACCCGAACGATCTCCAATAGGTGACCTTGGGGAAAGAACAGGTCAGGGGTCCGATGTGCGACTCGGTCGATGGCGCGCTCGGCCCCGCGGGCCCTGAGCGCGTCCTGAAAAGCGTCCCAGCGAAGCTCTCGCATGCTGAGCTGACTGTCAGGGGAGGCGCAGAGTTTCCGGAGTTGCTCGCGCGGTAGCACGTTTTCGAGCGGGGTCCATGCTGCGTCGTGGCGGGATCGATACTCCGTGACGGTGATCTTCTCCGACGTAGGGAGGTCGAACTCGTGAGCGCACTGGGAACACTTGTAGAGCGGGCTCTTCGTCTTCCGTGCCTTGATCCCGGACTTCCCACAGTTCGGGCACTTGTAACGTAACTTGTCTTTGACCTCGGTCTCGATGGTCTCGATCACCGAGAGGCCGAGAAGACGATGCTTGTCCCAGAGTGCGACCGGGTCGCCGACCTTGATTCTGGCGTGGTTCGGAACGGTGCTGTCCCACGTGTAGTAGACGTCTGCTTGGTCGTCGTACCCCGAGTTGCCGCCGTGCTGTCGGTCATCGCCGACTGCCATGAGGAGCCACGCCGAGACATCCGGAATGTCGACCATGCTCGCCGCCGATCGATGTGTAGTTAGAGGTGATGGATCAAGCTTGGCACAGGACTTCACCGTGCGCGGGGGGACCGGTCAATCGGCAGGTTCGGAATGATCTGACGATTGAACGCTGGCGTCACGAGGCTTCGCCCTTTCTCGCTGGTCACGCCATCGGCACAGCAGTCCCATACGCTGACCTCATGACCAGGGGGCCGCGCCGGGCGACGGTGAAGGATGTTGCGGCGCTTGCGGGGGTGTCGCCGAAGACGGTGTCGAACGTGATGACCGGGACGGTGTTCGTACGTCCCGACACCCGCGAGAAGGTGCTGGCGGCGGTGGAGGAGCTGCGGTTCGTACCGAACCTGAGCGCCCGGAGCCTGCGCAACGGGAGGACCGGGGTGATCGCGCTGGCGCTGCCGGATCTGGCGACGGCGTTCTCGGCGGACATGGTGCACCGGGTGGTGCAGGTGGCGCACGAGCGGGGGATGGTGGTGCTGATCGAGGAGACGGCGGCGGAGCCGCAGCGGGAGTATGACCTCGTCTCCCGGGCCCGCGAGCATCAGATCGACGGGTTGATCCTCAATCCGATCCGCCTCAAGGACAGCATCATCGTCCACGATGACCAGCTGCCTCCGGTGGTGCTCATCGGGGAGGTCGAGCAGCACAAGGTCGATCGGGTGCTGATCGACAGCCGGCAGGCCGGGTACGAGGTGACGGCTCACCTGCTCGAGCGGGGCGCGAAGCGCGTGGCGGCCGTGGGTGGGGAGACGGGGGCCGCGGACGCGACGGCGACCAGCATCCAGCGGCTCGACGGGTATAACCGCGCGCTGCGCGACCACGGGATCGCGCCGGACCCGGCGCTGGAGGTGTACGTCGAGGAGTGGTCGATGGTGGGTGGCGCGGAGGCGGCCGAGGAGCTGCTGGGCCGGGATACCGGCTTCGACGCGATCATGGCGTTCACCGACTCGATCGCCTTCGGCGCGATGCACGTGCTCCAGGAGCACGGGCTGTCGGTGCCCGGCGATGTCCTGATCAGTGGGTTCGACGACGTCGAGCACGCCCGCTTCATGAACCCGTCGCTGACCACCGTCGCCCTGGACCGTCGTGCGTTCGCCGAGGCTGCGGTCGACCTGCTGATGACCCGGATCGAGGACCGGGCGACTCCGCCTCGCGCGGTCGCGATCCCTCACGAGCTCGTGATCCGGGGGAGTACGACGCGGTAGCGGTCCGAGCGGCAGCACGGAGAGTAAATCTTGGTGGGAAGCCTCTTGTCAGGCTCATTACATCGATGTAAAAGTGTGCGGTGTAATCCACGTCACACCGAAGACGACTGTGTTGGTCTCGACACGCCTTCGCCTAGCGGCTCCGGCGGCTCGACCGACGGAGCCGAACATGACTACCGACGACTCTGTTGGTCTCGACCGACGACGTCGACCCGAGATCTGAGACAAGGAGACGCGATGGCAGGTCGATCCCCCACGATGCTTTCCAGACGCGGGCTGCTCACCGGAGCAGCCGCGATCGGTGGCACAGCGGCGCTGTCGGGCGGGCTCTCGGCCTGCGGCACGGCCGCAGTCGCCAACCCCGACACGCTCCAGTTCTGGACCCTGCTCAGCGGCGGCGACGGCGGCACCATGGCCGACATGCTCGCCAAGGTGACCGGTTCCGGCGCTGCGTACGACGTCAAGACGACCACCCTGGTCTGGGGTGAGCCCTACTACACGAAGCTCGCGATGGCGGCGACCGGCGGGCGTCCGCCCGACGTGGCGATCATGCACGCGTCTCGAGTCCCTGGGTACGCACCGGGCGGACTGCTCGACACCTGGGACATCGACCGTCTCGCCGAGCTCGGGGTCAGCGAGGACACCTTCCCCGAGGAGATCTGGAAGAAGGGCATGATGGGCGAGGAGCTGTTCGCGGTCGCTCTCGACGCCCACCCCACGGTGATGATGTTCAACACCGACATCTGCGACAAGGCCGGCGTCCTGGAGAGCGACGGCAAGCTGCGCGCCACGACCTTGCCCGAGGAGTTCGTCGACCTGCTCGGGCAGCTGGGCGGCCAGACGAAGGGCGGTCACCCGTTGTCGTACGGCTATCTGGGTGACGGTGCGCAGATGTTCCGCCTCTTCTACACCTTCTACACGCAGCACGGCGCGGCGATGACGTTCCCCGAGGGTGGCGAGGCCGAGATCGACGACGCCATCGCCATCGAGTCGCTGGAGCTGATGCAGCGGCTGCTCGACGGCAAGCTCGCCGCCCAGCGCAGCGACTACGCCAGCGCGATCGCCGAGTTCGCGACCGGGCGGAGCGCGATGCTGCTCACCGGCGTGTGGGAGCTGCGCACGATGGTCGAGACCGGCATGAGCTTCGACATGTCCGCGATCCCGACGCTCTACGGCACCCCGTCGACCTTCGCCGACTCGCACGCCTTCGTCCTTCCTCACCAGAACGAGCCTGATGAGCGTCGGCGCGACCTGACCTACCAGTTCGTGGCCGACCTGCTCAAGGGCTCCTACGACTGGGCCACCGCCGGCCACATCCCCGCCTATCTCCCGGTGACCGAGAGCCCCGACTACGCGAAGCTGACGCCGCAGTCGCACTACGCAGAGGTCGCCCAGCAGGTCAGCTACGAGCCCGAGGCCTGGTTCACCGGGTCGGGCTCCAACTTCCAGTCGGAGTTCGGGGCCGCGGTCCAGCCGGCGCTGATGACCGGGAAGGACGCGGCCGGCGCCGTCGACGCCTTCCGGGCCAGGGTGAACCGGCTGCTGAAGACGACGAACCCGGTCGATCCCGATGGGACGTGGAAGCCATGACCGCCACCGTTGACACGCCGATCACCAGAGCGACCACCCGGACGAAGCCGGCGACGGCGCCCGCGGGGCGCAACCGCGAGCAGCTGGTGAGCTGGGCGTTCCTGGCGCCGTTCCTGATCGCGTTCGTCCTCTTCCTGGTGTGGCCGCTCGCGCACGGCCTCTACCTCAGCTTCACGAACCAGTCGCTCACGGGCGCAGGGGGCTCGTGGGTCGGGTTCGACAACTACCGCGAGGCGCTCACCGACTCGACGATGTGGCGGGCGCTGGGTACGACCGTGCTGTTCACCGTCGTCTCGACCATCCCGCTGGTGCTCATCGCGCTGGTGATGGCGCTCCTCGTCCATCGGGGCCTGCCGGGGCAGTGGCTGTGGCGGCTGGCGTTCTTCATGCCGTTCCTGCTCGCCTCCACGGTGATCTCGCAGATCTGGGTGTGGATCTTCAACCCCGACATCGGCGCGGCCAACGCGGTGCTCGGCAAGATCGGCATCGGGCCGATCGCGTGGCTCCAGGACCCGGACGTGAACCTCTACGCGATCGTCATCGCCACCGTGTGGTGGACGGTCGGGTTCAACTTCCTGCTCTACCTGGCCGCGCTGCAGAACATCCCCGACCAGCACTACGAGGCCGCCGCGCTCGACGGCGCTGGACCGTGGCGTCAGCTCTGGTCGATCACGCTGCCTCAGCTCGTGCCGGCGACAGTGCTCATCGTGATGCTGCAGATCCTGGCGTCGCTGAAGCTGTTCGACCAGGCGTACCAGATGCTCATCGGTCTCTCGACGGACACGACCCGGCCGATCGTGCAGTACATCTTCGAGTCCGGCTTCGTCGGGTACCGGTTCGGCTACTCGGCGGCCATCTCGTACGTCTTCTTCGCACTGATCATCATCGTCGGCGTCTTCCAGATGACCGCCATGAACCGTAGAAGGAGCCTGTCATGAGACCGGGCGAGAAGCGCTTCGGGATCGGACGCGTCGTCGCGTTCGCGGTCCTCGCACTGATGGCGATCGGCTGGTTGATGCCGTTCCTGTGGGCGATCGCCACCGCGTTCAAGACCGAGGCCGACGCGGCCTCCGACAGGACCTGGATCGGCAGCGAAGGACCGACAACTGACGCGTTCGGCGCCATGCTGTCGAACGGCAACGTCTGGATCTGGGCGTTCAACAGCCTGTGGACCTCGTTGGTGATCACCCTGCTGACCGTGGCGATCTCGGCATTGGCCGCGTACGCCTTCTCGCGGATGCGCTTCACCGGCCGGCGCTGGCTGTTCGCCGTCATCGTGGCCGCGATCATCATCCCGCCGCAGGTCCTGATCATCCCGTTGTTCTACGAGATGCTCGCCTTCAACATGGTCGACACCCCGTGGGGGCTGATGCTTCCCCAGATCGTCGCGCCGGCGATGGTGTTCATCCTCAAGCAGTTCTTCGACGGCGTGCCGCTCGAGCTCGAGGACGCCGCCCGCGTCGACGGCGCCGGCCGGCTGCGAGTGTTCTGGTCGATCGTGCTGCCGCTCTCGCGCCCGGTCATGGCGGCGGTCGCGATCTTCGTGTTCATCGGCGCCTGGAACAACTTCCTGTGGCCGTTCCTCGTCATCAACGACACCAACCTGATGACCCTGCCGACCGGGCTGCAGACCGTCATCGACGCCCACGGGATCCAGTACGCCCAGACGATGGCCCAGGCGGTGCTCGCCGCGACACCGCTGATCGTCGTCTTCCTCTTCTTCCAGCGCCAGATCGTCAAGGGCATCGCCACCACCGGCTTTGGTGGCCGGTAGCCGCACGAGTCACACAACAAGGAGCTCCATGACCCGCGCACGTATCACCATCGACCGCGACTTCACCATCGCCGACGTCCCCCGACGACTCTTCGGGTCGTTCGTCGAGCACATGGGCAGATGCGTCTACACCGGCATCTACGAACCTGGCCACCCGATGGCCGACGAGCGAGGCTACCGGCGCGATGTGCTCGAGCTCGTCCGAGAGATGGGCCCGACGGTCGTCCGCTACCCCGGCGGCAACTTCGTCTCCGGCTATCGCTGGGAGGACGGCATCGGCCCGGTGGGGGACCGGCCCCGCCGCATCGACGGCGCCTGGCACACGATCGAGACCAACGCGTTCGGGCTCCACGAGTTCATGGGCTGGGCCCGTGAGGCCGACGTCGAGGTGATGGAGGCGATCAACCTCGGTACGCGGGGGGTCGAGGAGGCGCGGGCGCTGGTCGAGTACGCGAACCACCCCGGCGGGACGTACTGGTCGGATCTTCGACGGAAGAACGGAGCCGAGGACCCCTTCGACATCAAGCTGTGGTGCTTGGGCAACGAGCTCGACGGGCCCTGGCAGATCGGCCACAAGACGGCCCACGAGTACGGCCGGCTCGCCCAGGAGACGGCCAAGGCGATGAAGCTCGTCGACGACTCGATCGAGCTGGTCGCGGTGGGCTCCTCGAACCGCTACATGGAGACCTTCGGGTCCTGGGAGCACACCGTCCTGACCCACACGTACGACGAGATCGACTACATCTCGATGCACGAGTACTACCAGGAGCGCTCCGAGGACGCCGCCTCGTTCCTCGCCGAGGCCGTCGGGATGGACGCGTTCATCGACGGTGTCGTGGCGACGATCGACGCGGTGAAGGCCGCCGGCAAGCACACCAAGCAGGTCGACATCTCCTTCGACGAGTGGAACGTCTGGTACGCCGAGGGCCTCGACTCCGAGGACCAGATGCACCATGTGAAGAAGGAGTGGCGCGAGCACCCGCGGCTGATCGAGGACGAGTACTCGGTCACCGACGCCGTCGTCGTCGGCTCGCTGCTCAACAGCCTGCTGCGCCACGGCGACCGCGTCCGGATCGCGAACCAGGCGCAGCTGGTCAACGTGATCGCGCCGATCCGCTCGGAGGAGCGCGGACCCGCCTGGCGGCAGACCATCTTCTGGCCGTTCGCCCGGATGGCTTCGTTGGCTCGCGGACAGATCCTCCGGCTGGCCGTCTCGGCCGACCAGATCGCCACCGAGAAGTTCGGCGACGTCGACGTGATCGACGCTGCCGCGACCTGGTCGGAGGCGGACGGCCGGGTGGCGCTCTTCGTCGCCAACCGGGGTCTCGACGAGGCTTCCGAGGTGACCGTCGACCTGCGCGGTCTCGGGGTGACAGCCGTGCGGAGCGCCGAGGTGCTCACCATCCCTGAGGGCGGCGACCGGCACACGTCCAACGTCGAGTCGGCCCCCGAGCGGGTCGGGCTGGTGCCCCTGAACGGCGTTGGTGTCCAGGAGGACACCGTACGGCTGACCCTGCCGCCGCTGTCCTGGGCTGTGGTGGAGCTCGAGGTTGCTGGGGCGTGACTTTGCGTCCGGGAGAAAGGTGGTCCACCTGCACAGTGAAGGCGGGTCGAAGCGTCCAGTAGGAAGCGGTCGAGATGTACAGTAGAAAGGAGTCTGTCTGTACAGTTGAGTGGAGGAGTCGTTGTGGCGTACCGCCGGAGGGTGCTCGACGAACTGCTTGACGAGGTGTTTCCGCATCTTCCCGCAGTCGCCTTGGAGGGGGCCAAAGGGGTGGGGAAGACGGCGACAGCGACTCAGCGCGCCACCACGGTCATCTCCGTGGCGATACGCGGGCAACGAGAGCTGCTTGTCGCCGACATGGACAGAGTGTCGTCAGCTCCGCCGCCGGTGCTCATCGACGAGTGGCAGCTCGAGCCGGAGGTCTGGGACCGCGTCAAGATGGCGGTGGATGACGATCGGCAAGGTGGGCGCTTCATCCTCGCCGGTTCCGCCGGGGTGCCTGCGGATGCGCGAATCCACTCGGGTGCCGGGCGGATCGTGAGCTTCCACATGCGGCCTTTGGCGTTGAGCGAGCGTGGCCTGGTCGAGCCGACGGTGTCGCTCGCCCGCGTCCTTCAAGGTAAAGCCGGCAAGATCTCGGGCTCCTCCCCGGTCACTCTGGCCGACTACGTCGACGAGATCCTTCGCTCCGGATTTCCGGGCCTACGGCAGACACCGCAACGCGCGCTGAACCTGGAGCTGGACAGCTACCTCCAAAGGATTGTCGACCGTGAGTTGCCCGACAACGGCGTGACGATTCGACGGCCGAACACGATGATGGCGTGGCTTCGGTCCTACGCGGCCGCTACGTCAACCGACGCGACCTATTCAGTGATCTTGGACGCCGCGACTGCAGGTGAGAGTGACAAGCCCTCCCGTGTGACCGTCGGTGCCTACCGCGACCATCTCCAGCGGATCTTCGTGCTCGACCCATTGCCTGCCTGGATACCCGCTTTCAACCCCATCAAGAAGCTCACCAGCACACCAAAACATCATCTGGTCGATCCTGCGCTGTCCGCCCGTCTGGTGGGTGTCGGTCGGGAGGGACTTCTGGACGGCGAGGGCGACCGGGTCGCCCGACACACCGGGACGTGGCTGGGCGCGCTCTTCGAGTCCTTGGCCGCACAGAGCGTGCGTGTCTACGCGCAGGCTGCTGGCGCGACGGTCGGCCATCTGCGACTCAAGAACAACGAGCGAGAGATCGACCTGGTCGTCGAAGGTGAGGATCGGAGGGTGGTCGGGCTGGAGGTGAAGCTCGCGCCTACGGTCTCCGATCGAGACGTACGCCACCTGCTCTGGCTTCGGCAGAAGCTCGGCGAGCGAGTCGCCGACCTCGTCGTGCTGACCACCGGAGACGAGGCGTATCGGCGGCGCGACGGTGTCGCCGTCGTTCCGCTGGCATTGCTAGGAGCCTGACCTCACGTGACGGCCAGAACCGGCGGAATGTCGTGAACCTGTCCGACGACGTCATCGCTGCCCTGGCTTTACGGACCCGGGAGAAGGCGGGCGCCAGGTTCGTACTTGGGATCGTCGGCCCTCCGGGGGCGGGGAAGTCGACGTTGGCGGAGCGGCTGCGGGACGTACTCAACGAGTCCGGGGACGTCGCGGTGGTGGCGCCGATGGACGGGTTTCATCGAAGCAACGCGGAGCTGGACGCAATGGGGGCGCGAGCGCGCAAAGGAGAGCCGGACACCTTCGACGCGGAGGCATACGTGGCCGCGCTGCGGCGGGTGCGTGTGGGGCGAGTCGAGTGGCCCACGTTCAGCCGGGTCACGGACGAACCTGTGCCCGGTGGGGTCGTGATCGAGGACGAGCCGATCGTGATCACCGAGGGCAACTATCTGCTCTTGGAGGAAGGGCCGTGGAAGGACGTACGTGGTCTGCTGGACGAGGTGTGGTTCGTCGATGTCCCGGACGACGTCCTCGTGCCCAGGTTGCTCGAGCGGTTCCTCGCCGGCGGGAGGTCGCGCGAGGAGGCGGAGGCGAAGATCGCGAGCAGCGACCTTCGCAACGCCGCGCTGGTCCGGGCGACGCGGGACCGGGCGGATCTCGTGCTGTGAGCCGTCAGCCCTCGGATATGGCGCAGTCGACGAGGAGGGCCATCAGCTCGGTGGCGTCGTCTGTGGTGAAGAGGGTGTCGAGGGCGTGGTCGAGCTCGAGGCGCCGGGCGTAGGGGACGGTGACGGCGTCGAAGCCGTTCGAGATCAGGATGCCGTTCATCATCAGCAGGGCGGTGCGCTTGTTGCCGCCGGGGTAGAACCGGGTTCGGGCGGCGGAACAGACGTAGATCAGTGCCTGGAGCCACGGGTCGTCGATCTCGGCAAGGTGTTGCCGCAGCATCGCGTATCGGGCTCGGAGGAGCTCGCTGCCGTCACGGCGCAGAGTGCCCTCGCCGCGGAACCTTCCGGCGTCGGGCGTCTCGTGGCGGGCGACGAGGCGGTTGAGCCGGTCGGACGTCGATTTGTCGACTCCGAAGGTGCCGTAGCCGACCAGGTCGCGGAGCGCACCGTACGCCTCGCGGAGCGCCAGCACCTGCAGCTCCTCCGCGGTCCGGTGGCCACCGACGGAGACTCCGTCGAGGAGGGAGCGCACCTCAGGCAGGGTGAAGCTGTTGCCCTCGAGCTTCGCGGCGTTCCAGATCAGCTCGGGCAGGCTCGCACGGAACCGACGCCAGGCCTGGTCGGTGTCGCTCTGGCGGATCCGGGCGGTGTCGACCTCGGTCCACCAGATGCCGGTGTCACGCAGCTGGACCTCGCGGTCAGGGAGCTCCCGGTAGGTGTCGTTCGTGGCCGACTTACGGGCGGCGTACGTCTCGGGGTCCGGGGCCCAACGGGGCTGCTTCGTCACCATGTCCGGATCTCCTCGCGGGCGCGGTCCGCGGCGTCGCCGCCGACCGAGATGGCGTCGATGGCGATCTGGATCGGAGCTGCGTAGGTGACGCGGTCACGTTCGAACGCACCGAGGAACAGGTCGGGTTCGGCGGCGGCGATGACCACGGTGGTGCGGTGCGGTGCCGACGCCGGACGGAGGGATCCGCCGGAGAGAAGGGGACGGACCGCGCTCGGGTCTTCGCACCACAAGACCGAGATCCGGGGGACGGCCTCGTCGAAGGAGGGGAGCTCCAAGCCGGCCGCACCGGAGAGCGCCCATCGCTGGCCGGAGGTGTCGGCGGCAGAGGCGAGCCGGCCGATGGTCGCCTCCCCGCTGAGTCGGACGGCACCCGGACGGTGGAGAACGCCGGAGGCACCCCCAGCCTCCTCGACGATCTGGACCGGATCGCCGTCGGTCCAGCCGTCGAGGCGGTCTGCCCACAGGTCGATGTCGGCAGCCACCTCGGCGGGATAGTGCTCGTCGAGGATGGCTCGCGCCGCCGCTGCGGCTGCTGGTGCGGCCAGCGGCGCGGCGCTCATCGTCAGGTCGAGGCCCGCTGCGGCGGTGATGTTCTGGAGCGTCGCGACCGACGGACTGACCTGCCCGTTGAGGATCCGATGGACGGTGGACGCGGACACACCGGCGCGCGAAGCCACCTGGCGCGAGTTGAGCCCCGAGTGCTCGATGCACTCGGCGATCAGCCGACCGATGTCCTGTTCCATATATGCAACCCTAGGACGACCTGTTCCATATTCGGAACAGGCGCGGCGGCTTACCTTTCTTCTAGGGTGTGCGCCATGAGTGAGCGCCAGCGAACGACAAGCGGCATGACGAGACCGATCACGCTGCTTGTCGAGGGAGACTCGGACAAGGCTCTGGTGGAGGCGCTGGCGCCGCGCTACGGGGTGTACCTGGAGGAGCTCGGGATCGAGCTCGTCTCGATGGGCGGCGCCGGGAACGCGGGGCGGTTCATCCGGGAGACCACGGCGGCCGGGCACCGGGTCGGCGGACTCTACGACGAGGCGGAGGAGCACTTCGTCACCAACGCCCTGGGACGGCAGATCGGGGAGGACCTCTCCGGGCAGGGCTTCTTCGCGTGCCGACGCGACCTCGAGGACGAGATGATCAGAGCGATCGGCGCGGCGCGGATCGTCGAGATCCTCGAGGCCAACGGCGAGGGCGGCAAGTTCCGTACGCTGCAGAACCAGCCCGAGCACCGTGGCGAGGAGGTCGCCGACCAGCTGCACCGCTTCTTCGGCACCGCCTCGGGACGCAAGATCCGCTACGGGACGATCCTCGGCGAGGCCGTCGAGCTCGAGTCGATCCCGGACCCGCTGGTCGGCCTGCTGACCTGGTGCTGGGGCTGAGCTAGGGCTCCATGTCGTCGTGGACGACGACCCGGGAGAGCTCGATGGTGCCGTCGGGGCACTTCCAGAAGTGCAGCCGGCGGGCGCTGGGTGTGTGGACCTGCATCGAGACCCGGTAGCAGACCGCGCCGTCGTCACGGGACTGTGGCGCGGCGTTGCCGCCGACAGAGGTGCGCAGCTGGTGCAGCTCGCGGCCCGCCGACTGCTCCGCGAGGCCGGTGAGCACCTCCATGACCACATCGGCGATCTTGTCGACGGCGATGCCTTCGAGTGTGTCGACGCTGTCGAGGAACCTCTCGCCGATCGCGTAGCCGGGCAGCGGGCGGGTGGGCTGCTCGCCCAGCGGGATCCGGCGGGCCCAGGCGGCCTCGACCAGATGACGGAAGCCGCGCTCGCGGTCGGCGAAGACGGGCGGTGTCACCTCGGGCGGGGCGCTCCGCTGCTTGGCGCGGCGCAGCTGGGAGCGCATCCGGGCCAGCTCCGCGTCCCGGGTCTCGACCTGACGCGCGGCGCGCGCCAGGTCCTTGGCGAACTGCACGCGCTCGTTGCGCAGCCCGGAGACCTGGTCGCGGAGCTCGGTCAGCTCGGCCTCGAGGCGGGCCTTCTCGGCCTTGATCGCGGTGACCTGCAGCGACATCGACTGCACCGCGGCCTTCTTCGGCGGAGTGGCCTCCTGCGCGGGTGTCGGCACCGGCTCGGGCTCAGGAGGCGGGACCGCGCGGACCGGCTCGCCCTTGCGCCGCGGCATCATCGCGGGGGTCGGGATCGCGGGCTTCGGCGGGGAGGCGCGAGAGGTCTCGACAGGCTCGTCCTCCGGGAGCGGCTCCGAGACCGTCGCCGGCGGTGCGGGCTCGGTCTCGACGTGCTCGACGGGTGCAGGCGGCGGAGCATCCGGGTCGAGCCAGGGCGGGCCGCCCGCGTACAGGGCCAGGGCCTCGCGGGCCGTGTCGTGCTCGCCGACCCCGCGGAGCGAGAGCCGCCACCTGGGCCCGGTCGCGACGACCCGGGCGAGCACGACCTCGCCCGGGGTGAGGAGGGCTTGGAGGTCGTCGTCGGGGTCTCCGGTGACGTCGGAGCGGAAGAGCTCGACGGTGACGTCGGGGTGTAGACGCAGGTCCGCGGAGCCGGCCAGGACCGAGCGGACCTCGGCGGGAACGACGTCGCCGGCGGCGTACGTTTTCAAGGCCTCTTCGGCGGTGGGACGGATCCCCCGGATGTCGAGCCAGCGCGACTTCTTCTCCAGGACGCCGTCGACGTGCATCCCAGGCGCGAGAACGCGCTCGATCGGCACCCCGGCCTGGGCGAGCTGGGGTGGGATCGAGGCGAGATCGCCGGAGCCGAGGTCGACCAGCGCGCGCTCGCTCATGATCGAGAGGATCGTGCCTGCGCGGCGCTCGCGGGTCGAGGCGGTGCGGGCACTGTCGAAGAGACCGGCCGCCGCCGCCATGTCGAGAGCGTCGTCGATGAGCTGCCCGGTGAGCTTGCGGCCCTCGGACTTGTTCCACGCGAACCGCAGCGGCGCCTGCTTCAGGTCGATGTTCCAGCCGAGGCCGACCGGGTAGACCCGCCCGGCGCCGCCGTAGACCTGGGTGCCCGGCGTCATCTTGTTCGAGAAGGCCCAGGTGTGGCCGCCGGTCGTCACCAGGTAGAGGTCGGCCAGGTCGCCGATCTCGGCGGCGATCCTCTCCATGTCGGCGTACGGGTCGGTGTGTCCGGACGCGACCGTCACCACCACAGTCGGCTTCGTGCGGGCGTCGCCGTTGAGCAACGCCGCGAGGGCCTCGGCCTCGGACGTGTTCGTCACACGTTTGATCGCAGACATGCCCCTCCTTTCACCAAACCTACAGCGAATGGAAAGGGGATCTCAGGCAACAACTCGGCCTTTGGCAGAGCATTCCGACGCCGATACCCGAGCGGGTGTCAATGACGAGGCCGTGTCATATTTGCCTCGTCGAACAGATCATGCGGCTTGGCGGCTTTACGACATTGACAGATACTTGCCGCCCTGGGGCGCTCCGAAAGCCTGCGGCCGAGACAAATCCGGAGAACGCTGTCCGGTGGCAATAATCGATCCGTCCGCATTCCCGGGTAAAAGCGCACGATCAGTTTTCACGGGCTTGCCGACGGTATCCGCAAGGAGACCACCTTGAGATACTCACGCCTCGGCCGATCGGCCGTAGTAGCAGCCACAGGCATACTCGCCGTCACGGCTGCGATGTTTGCCACTCCCGCATTCGCCGGCACCCCTACAGCCGACGACAAGGCCCCCGCGGCCAAGCTCACGTCCACCCTCGAGTCCACGTTCGAGAAGTCGGGCTCGACCGACTTCTGGCTCCGATTCTCCGACAAGGCCAACCTCGGCCCCGCCTCCTCCATCAAGGACTGGACCGAGCGAGGCCAGTACGTCGTCGACGCGCTGGAGAAGACGGCGAAGGCATCTCAGGCCGGCGCCGTCGCCGAGCTCGAAGCCGCCAAGGTCAACTACAAGACGTACGCGATCTCGAACGCGATCCTGGTGAAGGACGCCTCCGAGAACCTGGCGCTGAAGCTGGCCGCCGACCCGGAGATCAAGACCGTGCACGAGCGGGCCAAGGTCTCGCTCGTCGAGCCGGTCAAGAAGGAGGCGTCGACCAAGGCGCCGCAGGGCATCGAGTGGGGCATCGACTTCGTCAACGCCCCCGAGGCGTGGGAGCAGGGTGCCACCGGCGCCGGCATCGTGGTCTCCAGTGTCGACTCGGGGACCGACTACACCCACCCGGCCCTGGTGGACCAGTACCGCGGCAACAACGGCGACGGTTCCTTCACGCACGACTACAACTGGTACGACGCCTACGACGACTGCTCGAACGGTCCCTGTGACCTCGACGGCCACGGCACCCACACCATGGGCACCATGGTCGGCGACGACGGCGCCGGCAACCAGATCGGTGTCGCTCCCGATGCCGAGTGGATCGAGACCAACGGCTGCTGCGGCTCCGACGCCGGACTCCTCGAGTCGGGCTGGTGGCTGCTGGAGCCGACCGACGCCGCCGGGCAGAACCCCGACGTCTCCAAGCGTCCGCACGTCATCAACAACTCCTGGGGCTGGGACGGCGTCGGTCACATCGATTCCTTCTTCGACGACGTGAACGCCGCCTGGAACGCAGCCGGCCAGTTCTCCTCGTGGGCCTCCGGCAACCCGGGCTCCATGTGCCAGGGAACGTCCTCACCGGGCGCGAACGTGCTGACCTATGCGGTCGGCGCGGTCGACTCCTCCGGCAACGTCGCCTCTTTCTCGGGCCGTGGCCCAGGTCAGAACGGCCTGGTCAAGCCCAACATCGCGGCGCCGGGCGTGAGCGTACGCTCCTCCCTCCCGGGTGGCTCGTACGGCAGCTACAACGGCACCTCGATGGCAGCCCCGCACGTCGCGGGCGCCGTCGCGGCGCTGTGGAGCTACAACCCGACCCTGGTCGGTGACGTCGAGGAGACCCGCCGTCTGCTCAACGAGGCGGCGACCGATGTCGACGACACCACCTGCGGTGGCACCGCCGAGAACAACAACGTGTACGGCGAGGGCCATCTCGACCTGGCTCGACTGATCGCCCTGGCTCCGGCCGAAGGTGGCACCATCGCCGGCACCGTCACCAGCGGCGGCGAGGCCATCGAGGGCGCGACCGTCGAGCTCGACGGCGAGGCTCTCGACCGCACCCTCACGACCGACGCCGAGGGTCACTTCTCGGCCGACGTCTACGTCGGTGACTACGAGCTGACCGCCTCGGCGTTCGGCTTCGTCACCGAGTCCAGCACCGCGAAGGTCGTCGAGGGGGCCACTGCGACGGTCGACTTCGACCTCGCCGGAGCTCCGAAGTACACCGTGAGCGGAGCGGTCACCAACGCGAGCACCGGCGCCCCGGTCGCCGGGGCCGAGATCCAGCTGTCGCCGGGCAACCTGTCTGCGACCTCGGGTGCCAACGGTGCCTACACGCTCGCGGGCGTCCCGGAGGGGACGTACACGATCTTCACCGAAGGGTCCGGCTGTGCCGCGCCGACGAGCGCAGAGGTCGTCGTCACGGGCAACAAGACCCACAACGTCAAGCTCGTCTTCTCCTACGACGACCACGGGTACTTCTGTGCGGAGGGGTCGAGCGGCGTACGTTCCGGAACCACCGCGCTCGGGCTCGAAGGTGACGATGTGTCCGGAGCGGTGGACCTGCCGTTCAGCTTCCCGCTCTACGGGGGCAGCTATGCCAAGGCGTACGTGTCGTCCAACGGTCACGTGAACTTCCTGGCGGCCAACACCTCCTACAGCAACGTGGCGATCCCGGCCGCCGGGGTGCCGAACGCGGCGCTCTACGCGTTCTGGGACGACCTCGACACCCGGGGTGCGGCCGACGTGTTCACCGGGGCGACGACCGTCGACGGTGTGGACGCATTCGTCATCGAGTGGCGCGACGTCTACCCGCGGGGCGCCACGGACCAGGTGATGGACTTCTCGGCGACCCTCTTCGAGGATGGCCGGGTCGAGCTGGGCTACGGAGATCTGCCCAACGTGGACCGAACGCTCGGCAGCTCGGCCACGATCGGCATCGAGAACGCGAACGGCTCGATCGCCACGCAGTACTCGTTCAATACCGCCTCGCTCAGCGACAGCAAGTCGATCACCTTCGACATGGCCCCGAGGGGCACGGTCGCCGGTGTCGTCAAGGACTACAACACCAAGTCCGGCATCGACGGCGCCGAGGTCACCCTGACCCCGGCTGGCGGCGGCAACGCCAAGACGGTGACGACGGGCGCCGACGGCTCCTACAGCGTCGACACCGTGACCGGAAAGTACGCGGTCAGCTTCACGGCGCCCGACTACCAGCCGATCAACCGCAACATCACCGTCACCGAGGACACCACGCTCACCTCCAACGCCCAGCTCAAGGCCGGCCGGCTCGCCGTCACCCAGACGTCACTGGATGCCAGCCTGGCGATGGGTGGGTCGGTCTCTCGCAACCTGAGGATCACCAACTCGGGCTCCGCGCCCGCCGAGGTGAACTTGGGGGCAGCGGGTGAGGAGGTCGTCATCCAGGGTGAGAAGAGCACCTCGGCCGGCGTCACCAAGAGCGTCACGAAGGAGGCCACGAAGGTCAAGACCAAGTCGGATGCCGGTTCGAAGGCGTCCGGTCTGGCCTCGTCCAAGTCGGGGAGCAAGCTCGGTTCGACGGGGCAGCCGTCGGTCACCGCGCTCGCGCCCACTCCCGCGGGTGAGACGACGCTGTCCCACTCGACCTCGCACGAGGTCGCGCAGGCCAGCTCGGTCGCGTGCCCCTCAGGGACCACGACGATCCTGCGGACGTACTCGCCGGGTGACTTCGGGGTCTCCGGGAGCTTCACGCCCACCAGCGTGAGCTTCGCGGTCCAGGAGTCGGCCAACGGGAACACGCCGGTGACGGCGACGCTCTACACGTTGCCGGAGGGTGCGGCGTTCACCTTCGCCAACCTGACCCCGATCGGGTCGGGCACGACGACGGTGACGGACGAGTTCGGGTCGCTCTACACGGTGTCGATCGCGACATCGACGGAGATCGCTCCGGACGACATCCTGGTCGTCGGGGTCGCGGGTGGCGCGGTCTACTTCGGGGGCAACCCTGCGGCCGAGACCTCGCCGACCTATCTGGCCTCCGACGCGTGCGGTACGCCGGAGCCGACCGATGCCGCGGGTCTCGGGTTCCCGGACTCCAACATCATCCTGGACGTGACCGGTGAAGCCGGTGGCGCCGGGGGCGGTCCGGCCTGGCTCGACATCCAGCCGCCCACGTTCACCCTGGCGCCGGGTCAGTCGGTCGTCGCGGTGGCCTCGTTCACCGCTGCGGTCGACCAACCGGGCACCTACACCGCTGATGTCGTCATCGGGAACAACACGCCCTACACCGTGGCGCCGGTCCCGGCGACCATGACCGTGAAGGCGCCCGCAGGCTGGGGCAAGATCACGGGCACGGTGTCGGGGTCGGGTGAACCGATCGAGGATGCGGTCGTGGCGCTCGACGGCGTGTCGTACGACGTGACGCTGAGGACGGATTCGGACGGTAGGTACGCCTACTGGATGCAGAAGTCCAACGCGCCGCTCCAGGTGGTCGTCGCGGCCGACGGGTTCGTGCCCGCCACCAAGAAGGCGCAGATCGTGGCCGGTCAGACGACTGTCTACGACTTCGACCTGAAGCCGCTCGACTAGCTCGACAGCGAGGCCCCGGGCGCCGGCCGGTGTCCGGGGCCTTCGCGTGTATGTTCGGAACGGTGCTGGCTGGGCTCGAATGTCGGTGCTGCGGTGTACGATCGCCGCGCTTGCGAGAACAACCCCCTAACCAGCCCCTATGCCACATTCCTCCCTGCCGGCCGTCGCCGAGATCCTGCGCCTGCGGGCTCCGTTGAGCCTGCAGGTCCTGCGCGCCGCTTTGAAGGGCAAACGGGTGCTGCTGACCGAGGAGGAGCTGCTCTCCATCCTGGGCTCGGGCGGCTTCGTCGAGGGGCCTCCGGGGCAGTGGAGCCTGGCTCCGGCCGCGTCCTCGGCCGCCGCCTCGACCCCGGCTCCTGCGCCGGCTCGGTTCAACCTGGCCTCGTTGGCCTCACGTGCGGGGGTGGGGAGCGACGTACTCCTGAAGGTGCTCGAGGCGTTGGTGACCGAGCACCCGGAGGTCAACTGGGGCGCGCTGCGGGACCGGTTGGAGTCGGGTGCCGATGTCGCGGTCTCCGAGCGCACGCTCGGGCTGCTGGAGGAGGGCGTACGCCGCTTCGAGGTCGCCCGACTGCACGCCGAGAAGCAGCGGGCCGAGGAGCGAGCCCGAGAGGCCGAGCGGCGCCGTGAGCTCCAGCAGATGGCCGAGAGCGAGGTCGCGATGCTGCGTGCCGAGCTCGACGACGAGCGGCGGCGGGCGCACGACGCGGCCCTCGAGCGCGACCGGCTGCGGCAGGAGGCCGAGAAGCTGGTGGCGTTGAAGGAGCAGGAGACCGCCGCATGGGTGGCCACGGCCGCCGGTGGCTGGCTGCTCGACCTGGGCGCGCCCGAGACCTTCGGTGAGGAGAAGCTCCGTCAGGCGCTCGGCCAGCTCGAGTCGGCGCTGGTGGTGCTCAACGTCCCGGTCGCCGGCCGCGAGATCGAGGCCGTCGTGGTGCATCCCGGCGGGATCGCCGTGGTGGAGCAGTACGACATCCCCTCGACCGCCGGCGTGGTCTCGGTGCCGGCGGCGGGAGCCGCGGAGATCGACGGCCGTGCCCTGGAGGTCAGCGACCCGCGCGGTGAGGTGCTCGGCGCCGTACGTGTCCTGCAGAAGGCCGTGTCGCTCGACCTCGTCTACCTGCCAGTCGTCGCCTTCCAGGGGCCTGCCGACGCCGAGGGCGAGGATGTGCTCGTGTGCCTCACTGCCGAGGTCGACCTCGCCGTCGACGACCTGCTCCACTCCCAGACGTCGCGGGTCTCGGCCGACGACGCGATCGCGCTGCTGGCGAAGCTAGGCGTCCCCGACCTGCCAGAACCCCCCTCAGGCTTCTGACTTCCTGCTGAGGCGTCAGGTAGGTCGGCCGAGACGTCACTGCGGTCGTTCGAGGCGTCAGCTAGGTCGTTCGAGACGGCACGGAGATGCCCTCTCAGCCGACGGGAGTGACGCCTCGGCCGACGGGGGTGACGCCTCGGCGGGGGGTCAGAGCAGGCCGGCGGCGCGGGCCGCCTCGGCGTAGGCGGCGGCCAGGGTCGGGACGGTCTCGTGGGCGTTGAGGCCCGACGGGTTCGGTACGACCCAGAGCTCGGAGCCGGCGAGCGGCTCCGGCTGGCGGCCCTGCTTGGCCTTGGGGCGGTTGAAGGCGGTCCGGTACGCGGTGATCCCGGCGATCGCGACGACGTCCGGGCCTTTCTGTGTGGCCAGCCGCCGTGCGACCAGGGAGAACAGCTCGGCGCCGCCCTCCTTGAGCTCGGTGTTGGTGAGCTCGGAGGCCTTGGCGGTGGCGCGGCGGACGATGTTGGTGAAGCCGATGCCGCGCGCTCGGAAGTAGTCGCGGTCCTCCGCCGTCATGCCCGCAGAGGCGTCGATGGGGCGGTTGGTGATCCCGGCGCGGAAGATCGCCGGATAGAACCGGTTGAGCGGATGCGCGAAGTGGGTCTGTGTCGCCGCGGTCCACAGGCCGGGGTTGATGCCGACGAAGAGGAGGCGCAGGGGCTGGTCGTCTGCGGGAAGAAGATCGGGGACCGAGGCGCCGTAGTAGGTCTGGAGCTCGGCCTGGGTGAAGCGGGCCACGCCGTGATCTTCCCATCCGCGCGGCTGCCCAGATGGTGGGGCCCGCCTGTCGGGGTGCAACAGCTTGGTGCCGCGGGGAGTATTTGAGATATGCACCCCAAGCGTCTTCTCCCACTCGCACTCGCTGCGACGGCGCTCCTGGTCGCGGCCTGCGGCACTCCCGAGGAAGCGACGGACCCAGGGGCCTCGCCCTCGGCCTCCGCGCCGGCGTCGTCTCCGCCGCCCAAGCCGAAGCCACAGCCGGAGCCGTCCCGCCCGCCGAGCTCGGAGAAGCCCGTCCGCGGCATCGTCTCCGCAGGTGGCGCGGCCGAGGGCAGTCTGGAGACGACCGCGACCCCGCTTCCGGACAAGGCCGCCATCGAGGCGTACGCCGCCACTCTCGGGAGCTCGCTCCAGGCTCCGTTCACCACGAAGGCGACCACGCTGCTCGCGCACGTCCCGGCCGGCCAGCGGCTCTATGCCCAGTCCGTCTACGACGGCTGCGAGTCCCCGGACCCGGCGACGATCACGGCCCGTACGACCGGGAGCGACGTCATCCTCGACGTCGCGCCGCCGAAGGGGACCAAGATCCAGTGCCTGGTCGCCGAGCGGTCGGTCGCGCTGCTATCCGCTCAAGAGGCGCCGGTCGGCTAACGTTCCCCGCGTGAGGGAGCCGTGGAACACGTTCGTCGAGGGCGACAACCTCGATGTGCTCCGGGCGCTCGCGAAGGTGGGGGAGAAGTTCGACCTGATCTACATCGACCCGCCTTACAACACGGGCAGCCTCTTCGCCTACCACGACGACCGGCGTGGCGAGGACGGCCGCCGGGCGGGCCGCCACGATGCCTGGGTCGCGATGATGAGGCCGCGGCTCGAGGCGGCGAGCGCCGTCATGTCGGACCGCGCGGCGATCTACGTCTCCATCGACGACAACGAGGCCGCCCATCTGAAGGTCCTGATGGACGAGGTCTTCGACGAGCGCAACCGGATCGCGCAGATCGTGGTCAACCTCAACCCGAAGGGCCGCCAGCTCGGCAACGGGTTCGCGACCTCCCACGAGTATCTGCTGGTCTATGCCAAGGACGCCCGGTCCTGCGCACTGGAGTCGAGCATCCCCGACGCCGTCAACGAGCGGGACTTCCCGCTGGTCACCGACGACGGGCGCCACTACCGGCGGCTGCCGCTGCGCAACACCAACAAGAAGTTCAATCCGGCGACCGCCAAGTCGCTCCACTTCCCGCTGTGGGGTGATCCTGATTCCGGTCGCGTCGCCGTCGAGTCGTTCGCCGGTGCTCAGGAGATCTGGCCGGTCTTCGGTGACGGTCGCCCGGCCGTCTGGCGGTGGAGCGCCCCGCTGATCGCGGCCCGTCCCGACGACCTGATGTGCCGTCGCGTACGCGGGAAGCTGGGGGAGCGGGTCGACATCTATCAGCGCGACTGGCTCTCCCGCGATGCCTCCGGCGAAGCGAGGCGCAAGAAGCTCACCACGATCTGGATGGCGGAGGAGATCGGCTCGACGGACTCCGCCGTCGCGGAGCTGAAGTCGCTGGTGGGGCCGCTGTTCGAGTCGCCGAAGCCCACCGGTCTGATCAGGCGGATCCTGGCCACGATGCCGCTCGACGCGAGGGTCCTCGACTTCTTCGCCGGTTCCGGGACCACCGGCCATGCGGTCGCGCTGGCCAACGTGGAGGACGGGGCGCGGCGTACGTGCTGGTCCGTCCAGATCGCCGAGGCGACCCGGCCCGGCTCGAACGCGGCCAAGGCGGAGATGGCCTGCGTCTCCGACATCACCCGCGCGCGACTGCGGGCCGTGGTCGCCGCCCATGGGAACGGCGGCGCGCAGGGGTTGGTCGAGCGTGGCCTGGGTGAACTTCTCGAGACATCTGGTAACGCCGTTACACAGGGTGCGTAAAACGGGGCATCGTCAGGGGGCGACCGAACACCTCACCTCGGGAGCCCCCCATGAAACTCCGTGGCCTGTTCATCCTCGCCTGCGGCGCCCTCGTGCCGCTCACGACTCCGGCGGCAGCACACGCCGAGTCCTACTCCCAGTCGCTCACGACCGCGATCGGCGACCTGCCCGTCGCGGCCGAGAACCGCACCGGCTACAGCCGTGACCTCTTCCAGCACTGGATCGACGCCGACGGCGACGGCTGCAGCACTCGCAACGAGGTGCTGATCGAGGAGGCCGACGAGGCCCCCACGGTCGGCTCCGGCTGCTCGCTGTCGGGCGGACGCTGGTACTCCTACTACGACGGTCTCTCCTGGACCGCGACCAGCGACGTCGACATCGACCACATGGTCCCGCTCGCCGAGGCCTGGGACTCCGGGGCCCGCACCTGGACCTCGACCGAGCGCCGCGCCTATGCCAACGACCTCGGCTACTACGGCTCGCTGGTCGGCGTCACCGACAACGAGAACCAGGAGAAGTCCGACGCCGATCCCGCCGGGTGGATGCCCGACCTCCAGAAGTGTCGCTACCTCAAGGAGTACGTCTCGGTGAAGATCAGGTGGGGTCTCTCCGTCGACAGCACCGAGAGGTCGGCCCTCACCGATCTCACCTCCGCCAACGGCTGCGGCAACCAGGCCGTCTCGGTGACCCTCGCCCGCTGACCCAGACCTGCCGAGACGTCACTACGGTCGGCCGAGACGTCACTACGGTCGGCCGAGTGGGCACCGCCGTGCCCACTCGACCGACGCGAGTGACGTCTCGGCCAGCGGGGGTGACGTCTCGGCCGACGCGAGTGACGTCTCGGCGGGTGCCTGGACCGATAGAATCCCGGCCATGGCGTTCACTGCTCCACGAGTCTCCCGTGAGCAGATGCGCTCCGACGTACGCCGCCGGCTGGCGCGGTTGAAGTCGAAGCGGTGGCACGTGGTGCAGGCCGCCGGGGCGGCCGGGGCGGCGTGGTTCATCGCCGCCGGCCTGCTCGGCCACGTCCAACCCGTCTTCGCGCCGATCGCGGCGGTGGTCAGCCTCGGCACCTCCTACGGGCAGCGGCTGCGGCGCGTCACGGAAGTGACCATCGGGGTCGCGCTCGGGGTCTTCCTGGGCGACGTCGTGGTCCAGGTCATCGGCGAGGGCGCCTGGCAGATGACCCTGGTGGTCGCGATGGCGATGGCGGTGGGCATCTTCATCTCCTCCGGCCAGGTCTTCCGCAACCAGGCCGCGGTCCAGTCGATCTTCGTGATGGGTCTGCTGCCGACGCCCGGTGCGGCGTTCACGCGCTGGACCGATGCGCTGATCGGTGGTGCGGTCGCGCTCGTGGCCGCCTCGATCGTGCCCGCCGCGCCGCTGCGGCGACCCGGCGAGCAGGCGGCCGTCGTGGCCAAGAAGATCGCCTCGCTGCTGCGTGCCGCCGGCCAGGTGATGCTCGACGCGGACGCCGTCCACGGACTGAAGGTGCTCGCCGACGCGCGTGCCACCGACCCGCTGATCCGCGAGCTGCAGGACGCCTCCGACGAGGGCATGTCGGTGCTGGCCGTCTCGCCGTTCCGGTTTCGACATCGCAGCCATGTGCATCGGATGGCCGAGCTCGTCGAACCGCTCGACCGCGCGCTGCGGAGCACACGTGTGCTGGTCCGGCGGGCGGCGGTCTCGGCCTACCGCGGGGACGTGGTGCCGGAGAGCTACTACCAGCTGGCCTTCGGGCTCGCAGACGCCGTCGACGTCGTCGAGGCCGAGCTGGCCGCGGGCCGAAGTCCGGACGGGCTGAGTCACGAGTCCAGATCGGTGCTGCTGGCGATCGGTGAGCACTCGGCCGAGGTGGAGCGTACGGAATCGCTCAATGCCGAGGTCATCCTCGTCCAGATCAGGTCGATCATCGTCGACCTGCTCGGGGTCACCGGGATGGGGCAGTTCGAGGCGACCGACGCCCTGCCGCCGCTGCCACCGCGCTGACCCGGTCTCTCAGATCGACCCGCGCAGGTCACGTACGACCGAGTCGACCACCGCGACCAGGTCGCCCCCGGTGGACGCGGCGATGGCGCGTTGTCGCTGGTAGGAGGCGCCTTTGTGGATGATGTCGCGCACCCCGGCGAGCTGCTTCTCGCAGCCGAGACGCGCGGCCACCGGCTCCAGTCGCACCAGCAGGTCGTTGAGGTCGTCGGTGACCGGCCTCTCCTCGGAGGCGCCGTTGAGGATCACGATCGCGTCCAGGCCGTAGCGGGCGGCGCGCCACTTGTTCTCCTGGACGTGCCACGGCGGCATCGTGGCCACGGGCTCTCCGGCCGCGACCCGGGCATCCAGGTCGACACAGAGGCAGTGCGCCAGCGCGGCGATCGCGGCCAGCTCCTGGAGGGTGGCGACGCCGTCGCAGATCCGGTTCTCGATGGTGCCGAGCCGGGGCGAGGGCCGGATGTCCCAGCGGATCTCGCTGATGTCGTCGATCACGCCCGTGGTCGTCTGGTCCGAGACGTACGCCTCGAACTCCTCCCACGCCGCGAACTGGAACGGCAGCCCGGCCGTCGGCAGCTGCTGGAACATCAGGGCCCGGTTGGAGGCGTAGCCGGTGTCCTCGCCGGCCCAGATGGGCGACGACGCCGACAGCGCCTGGAAGTGGGGGTAGTAGGTCAGCAGGCCGTTGAGCACCGGCAGCACACGCTCGCGCGACGGCATCCCGACGTGCACGTGCACGCCCCAGATCAGCATCTGGCGTCCCCACCACTGGGTGCGGTCGATCAGCTCCTGGTAGCGATGCCCGGCGGAGAGCTCCTGCGTGGTCCAGGACGCGAACGGGTGGGTCCCGGCGCCGAAGAGGTCCACGCCGAGGTCGTCGCCGGCGCTCACGACTCCGGTGGTCGTCTCCCGGATCTGGTCGATCGCCTCCTCGACGCTCTCGCAGACCCCGGTGACGATCTCCACGGTGTTGCGCAGCAGCTCCTTGTGGATCCGCTCGGGGTTGGGAACCCGCGCCTTGGCCCGGGCGAAGAGGTGGTCGGCGACGTTGACCAGGTCCCTGGTCTCGCGGTCGACGAGCGCGAGCTCCCACTCGACGCCGAGCGTCGGCCGGGGCGAGGGATGGAAGTCGATCCGCATGTATTGAGCGTTCCTTGAGCGGGCGTGTTTGTCGAGCACCGTGGATGCCTGTCGTTCACCGGCTGAATGGCACCCTTTGACGGTGGATGCGCGCGAGGTGAGCCTGACTCTGGACTTCTGTCTCCGTGTCGGCGAGCTGTTGATCTCGACCGGCGCCGGGGCAGCCGACGTGACCGCGACGATGAGGTCGCTCGCCCAGCATCTGGGCCTTCGTGAGGCCGAGGTCGACGTCACCTACACCAGCCTCTCGATGAGCTACCAGGGCGATCCAGAGGCGATCCCGGTGCACACCACTCGCCAGGTCAAGCACCGCACCATCGACTACGACCACCTGACCGCCGTCGACCACCTGGTCCGCCAGGTCGTACGCGACGAGGTGGACCTCCAGGGCGCCCGGATCGCGCTCGGTCGGATCATCTCCGGCGGCCACCGCCGGCCGCGCTGGGCCGTGACGCTCGGCATGGCGACGATGGCCGCGGCATTCACGGTCTACGTCGGCGGTCAGGTCGGCGTCGTCGTCCTCGCCTTCATCTCCGGTGCCACGATCGACCAGCTGCAGCACTACCTCCACCGTCGCTGGCGGCTGCCGCTCTTCTACCTGCAGGTCGCCGGCGCCGGCGTGGCCACGTTGCTGGCGGTCGTCGCCGCCGCGCTGCCGCTGGAGCTGGACGTCTCCACCTCCATCACCGCCAACATCACCGTGATGCTGGCCGGCATCAGCTTCATGGGTGCCCTGCAGGATGCGCTCACGGGCTTCCATGTCACCGCCAGCGCCCGGATCCTGGAGGCGCTGGTCTCCACTGCGGGGATCATCGCCGGGGTCACCGGTGGACTCGTGTTCGCGGGCGCGGTCGGCGTGCCGATCAGCGGAGCCGTGGCCAGCAACGTCAGCTCGCTGCAGTCGATCACCCTGGCGACCGTGGGCGGTGCGGTCGGCGCCGCGGCCTTCGCGTACGCGGCGTACGCGCCCAAGCGGACGCTGGCGCCGATCGCGGTCATCGCCGCTGTCGCCGTGGTCCTGTCGATGGTCGTCCCCGGAGACATCGGACGGACGTGGCGGGTGACGGTGGCCGCCCTCTTCATCGGTCTGATCGCCTACTCGGTCGCTACCCGGCTGAAGGTGCCGCCGCTGGTCATCGTGGTCTCCTCGGTCGTGCCGTTCCTCCCCGGCTACTCGATCTACCGCGGGCTCACCATGCTCGCCCAGGAGACTCCGGCGACCACCTCGGTCGGCCTGGTCGCGCTCTTCACCGCCGCCTCCGTCGCGTTGGCGCTCGCCTCCGGCGTCTACCTGGGCGAGTTCATCGCCCAGCCGCTCAGCCGCCGGTCGTGGCGCATCGAGACGCGCCTGTCCGGGCCGCGTCTGGTCGGTCCGCTGCGGAGGGAACGAACCGCTCCGGCGTCGGCGACAGAGCCCGACTCATAGGCTCATAGTCCGGCGAGCACCTCGAACCAGCGCTCCGGGGTCGCGTCGTACGGAGCCTGGCTCTCCTTGACCGCGAGATAGACGCGCTCGGCGGAGTCCTCGGTCATCGAGATGATCTCGGGCGGGTAGCCGTACTCGATCTGGTGGTGCTCGAACTCGTCCTGGTCGTCGATGTAGACCGAGCCGTCGAACTTCTTGACGACGTCGAGGTCCAGGTCGATGCAGGTGACCGTCGAGTCCTGCCATACCGGCGGGGTGCACATGTCGACGTAGATCTGCGAGCTGATCTTTCCGTTGGGCCGGTTGAACGCCGGAAAGTGGGCCGCGTCGTGGTGGGGGACCAGGGTGACCGAGTCCCAGTCGGCGACCCAGCCTCGCCCGGGGCGGGCGAACTCGGTGCCGACCGGGTGGCCGATCCACTCGCCGTGCTCGTCCTCACCGAGGTAGAGCCCGTCGAAGGACCAGTGAGGCCGGCCACCCCACTTCGTGAACTCGACACGAACAGGATGACCGGCCTCGAAGCGCATGGCGCTCAGTCTAGGAGGGCGGGCTGGCTTCAGCCGTTCTTCTTCGGCATCACGTACTTGGCCCCCAGTGCGATGAGGTCCTGGTAGCGCGAGCCGGTGAACTTGCCGAAGTTGTGGATCACGTGGGCGTCGAGGCCGACCAGCACGCGGGCCTGCTTCTTCTCGATGCCCTTGACGATGATCTCGGCGGCGCGGGCCGGCTCCATCTTGGCGAGCTTCTCGTCGAAGAACTTCGCGGTCGCGGCCTGGTCGTCCTTGGCCGAGACGCGGGCGCTGCGGGCGACCGCGGTCTTGATGCCGCCGGGGTGGACCGAGGTGACGCCGACGTTGTGACCGTCGATCAGCATCTCCTCGCGCAGCGCCTCGGTGAAGCCACGCACCGCGTACTTGGCGGCGTTGTAGAAGGCCTGGTCGGGCATGGAGACCAGCCCGAACAGCGAGGAGATGTTCACGATGTGCGCGTCGCCGGACTCGATCAGGGCCGGCAGGAAGAACTTCGTGCCGTGCACGACGCCCCACCAGTCGATGCCCATGATCCAGTCGATGTCCTCCCAGTCGAGGTCGTTGACCCGACCGGAGAGCGCGACGCCGGCGTTGTTGATCACCACGTTGACCGTGCCGAAGTGGGCGATGACACCCTCGGCGTACGTCTTGAAGGCCTCTCGGTCGGCCACGTCGAGCTTGTTCGACTTGATCCCGCGGGCGCCGGCCTGCTTGGCGAGCTCGACGGTCTCGGCCAGGCCGGCCTCGTCGACGTCGGAGAGCGCCAGTCGGGCGCCGCGGCCGGCGAGGTTGACCGCGAGGGCGCGGCCGATCCCGGATCCGGCTCCGGTGAGTACGACTACCTTGTCGTCGAAGGACTTCATGCGGGGACACTCTCCTCATTGGTGGTCGAGACCGTTGGGCTCGTCGAGACCGTCGGGCCTGTCGGGGCCGCGGTGACGACGTACTTGTCGACGTCGAACTTGCTGGTCAGGTGGCGGAACAGGAACGTGAAGGTGGGCCACAGGGTGGTGTTGCGGCCGTGCTCGTCGAGATACCACGACGCGCACCCGCCCTCGGACCAGACCGTGTTCGCCATCTTGCGCTGCAGGTCGTCGTTCCACGCCGAGGTGGCGTCCTCGGTGGGCTCGACCGCGGCGTAGGCGTTGGTGCGCATGGTGCGGATCGCGTCGCGGACGTAGGCCACCTGCGACTCGATCATGTAGACCATCGAGGAGTGGCCCAGGCCGGTGTTGGGGCCGACGATGAAGAAGAGGTTGGGGAACTCGGGGACCGTGGTGCCCTTGTAGGCGCTCATCCCGGTCTCCGTGAACCGCTCCGCCATCGTGCGGCCCTTGCTGCCGGTGAGGGTGTGGGCGATCGGGAGGTCGGTGGTGTAGAAACCGGTCGCCACGACGAGGACGTCGATCTCGCGGGTCGCACCGTCCTTGGCGACGATCGCGTTCTCGCTCACCCGGGCGATGCCGTCGGTGATCAGGTCGACGTTGTCGGCGGCCAATGCCGGGTAGTAGGCGTTGGAGATCAGCGTGCGCTTGCAGCCGAGCGTGTAGTCCGGGGTGACCTTGCGGCGCAGCTCGGGGTCCTTGATGCCGCGGCGGATGTTGTTCTGCGCCATCAGCTGGTGGGCCAGGGTGAGCTTCGGCTGGACGGCGAGGCCGAGGACACGGACCTCGAGGCCCCAGTAGACGGCCGCGCGGGCGAGCCGCTGGACACCGGGGACGTGGCGGAAGGCGGCCTTCTCGAGCTTGGAGTAGCGGTGCTCGTTGCGGGGGAGCACCCATGGCGCGGTGCGCTGGTAGACGTCGACGCGCGCGGCCTTCTTCTGGATCTCCGGGACGATCTGGATCGCGCTCGCGCCGGTGCCGATCACGGCGACGCGCTTTCCGGCGAGGTCGATGTCGTGGTTCCACTGCGCGGAGTGGAAGATCTCGCCCTGGAAGCCTTCGATGCCCTCGATCTCGGGCAGCTTCGGCTCGCTGAGGGCGCCGGGGCCGGCGATCAGGGTGGTCGCTGCGTACGTCTTCTTGCCGGTCTTGCCTTCGGTCTCGACGAGCCAGCGCTGTCGGGTCTCGTCCCAGGTCGCGGCGGTCATCGCGGTGTCGAAGACGAAGCGGTCCAGGGTGCCCGAGCTCTCGGCGACCTTCTTGATGTACGCCTCGATCTCCGGCTGGGGCGAGAAGCTCATCGACCAGTCGGGGTTGAGCGCGAAGGAGTAGCTGTAGAGCTGGCTGGGCACGTCGCAGGCGGCACCGGGATAGGTGTTGTCGCGCCAGGTGCCACCGACGCCGGAGCCCTTCTCGATGACGACGAAGTCACGCTCGCCGTCCTCTTCGAGCTTGATCGCCGCGCACAGGCCTCCGAAGCCGGCACCGACGATCAGGTGGTCGACGGGGATGAGGTCAGCAGTGGTCATACTTCGAGTATGTCTTGCTTATTGAACAGATGTCAATAGGATGGATGGCATGAGTCAACGGACGAGACTGACGCCCGAGCAACGCCGTGAGCAGCTGCTCGACCTGGGCGTTCGTCTCTTCGCGATCAACTCCCTCGATGAGATCTCCATCGACGTGGTGGCGCGTGAGGCAGGCATCTCTCGCGGCCTCCTCTACCACTACTTCGGCGACAAGATGGCCTTCCGTGAGGCGGTCGTGCGCCGTGCTGCCGAGGCGCTCGTCGCCCAGACCGCGCCGCCGGAGACAGGGGAGCCGGTCGAGCGCCTGCTGGCGTCGATGACCGCATATGTGGACTTCGTCGACGCCAACTACGAGGGGTACGTCTCGATGGTCCGCGGCGCCGCGAGCGACCCGGTCCTGCGCGCGATCTACGACGAGGCCTTCGGCGCTCTCGGGGCCCGGATCTTCGAGGCGAACGTCGACTTCGTCACCGACAGTCCTGCCGCCCGGCTGATCGTCAGGGGTTGGCAGGCGATGTCGGAGGAGATGGTGCTCTCGTGGAAGGCCGACTCCGCGGGTCTGTCTCGTGAGGAGCTGCTGGGTGTGCTGGCAGGGTCGTTGCCGGTGCTGCTGGAGCTGCTGGGCGGGGCGGGGTAGCGGTAGGTCGCGGGAGCTGTAACACGTCGTTCGTAGGACTATCCGGTCGTTCAGATAGGGCGAGTAGTCCTACGAACGACGTGTTACACGACACGCGCACACCCAGGAGGGTGTTCGTTATGCTCCGCGGGCCAGGCACGCAGCTGACGGCCGACAAAGGTGCACCCGAAGTTGGAACCCCTCCGGGCGCACCGGACATAGAGGGTGCGTGAGAGGTAGTGAGTCCCAGAGCCTCGGGCTCGTGGTGACGGAGAACGACAGCGGTCTGGCGGAGCGTCTGCGCCGGGGCGATCACGAGGCGATGGCGGAGCTGTTCGCGCGCTATGCGGACCCGGTCTACAACTTCTGCTTCCGTCGCGTGGCCTCCTGGAACCTCGCCGAGGACGTGATGTCCCAGGCGTTCCTGGAGGTCTGGCGGGTGCGAGAGCGGGCCGTGGCCTACGACGGCTCGCTGATGCCGTGGCTCTACACGGTCGCCGAGAACGTCTGCCGCAACGCCACCCGTGGTGCCCGCCGGCAGAACGCGCTGGCGGGCAGGTTGCAGCTGGTGCGGCTCGACGACGCCGAGGACCATGCGGACGGAGTCGTACGCCGCCTCGACGAGGAGCGCCGGATGTCCGAGCTCCTCGCGGCGGTCGACCGGCTCAGCCGTAAGGACCGTCAGATCCTGATGCTCATCGCCTGGGACGGCCTCTCGTATCTGCAAGTTGCCCAGGCTCTCGACATTCCCGTCGGGACCGTACGCAGCCGGCTCTCCCGCGCACGCAAGCGGGTCGCCGCGCTCATGGGTGAAGGGGCGAAGTGATGACCGGAATTCCTGAACGCAGTCTGCGCCCCCATGTGAAGGCGCGGCGAGAGGCGGAGCTGATGCAGGCGATCTCGCAGGAGAGTCGTACGAAGAAGTGGATGATGCCCGTCGCTGCTGCCGCCGCGGTGGCGGTCATGGCGGCCGGGGGTGTTGTGGTCGCCCAGGGCACATCGTTGCTGAGGGGCGACGAGCAGGCCGCAGGTCCGCCGGAGAAGTCGGGGGAGACGTCGGCGAAGCCGTCGCCGGTGCCCGACCGGGTGGTTGCCCCGGTGAAGGCCCCTGGGGGTGACGTGATGGATCTGTGGCCAGCGGCCTTCAACGGCTTCGGTGGCTCGTGGTCTCGCGACCTCCCGGTGCTGCAGAAGTACCGAGACGTCCTCGCCGAGCACCTGGATCCCACAGGGCAGCATCTCGACAAGACTGTCTCCAACGCTCAGGGTGGCGAGGCCCACAGCGGGCGCACCATCGGTACGAAGCTGGGGTGGAGCGTCGAAGACGAGGACGGTCTCGGGATGGTTCAGCTGGCTGTCGGGTCCAGTTGGGACGGAGTCGGCCTTCTGTGCGAGGACCCCAGTTGGACCTGTGAGGACGTCGACCACCCAGGGGTGAAGGTGGCGAGAGTCGCGACGACGCATGATGGCGCGCGCATCTATGCCGTCGAGCGCTCCGACGGGACGGTCGTCGCGATCACGCTTGCCTCGCTGTTCGGCAACAACTCGTCGATTCCCGTCTCCGGTATCGACCTCGGGCAGAAGAAAGCCCTGGCGGCCGCAGCCGATCCCCGGCTGATCGTCCCGGAGCTGGATGTTCCGCCTGCGGTCGACGCCAAGGAGCTGGGCAGGATCGCACGGAAGACGCTGGTCCCGCCCGGAACCCCGGCGAAGTGGTTCGACGGCATGCCGTCACGCTTCGACCACGAGGCGTACGTCGCTCTGACCGACGTCAAGAAGGACACGGACGGCTACTCCGGTGGGGAGCCGGGCCTTGTCGAAGTGCGGCTGGAGGAGACGCTCAACCCGATTCAGATGGACAAGGCGTGCCGCCGCGCCGACTACAAGCGCTGCATCATCCGCACCGTCGACGGCAACGAGGTCTTCATCGGGCTCGGCAAGAAGCGCCGCTGGATGGGCAAGCCCGCTGACCCGGTGAACCTGGTCGTCTTCCAGGGCCCCGTCTACACCGTCAGCGTCTACGGCGACGCCACGATCCCGGTGGACCGCGCCGTCGACTTCGTACTCGACCAGAGGTGGCAGCCGAAGGGCTGAGCGATGGGCTGAGGGCCGACTCCGCGGCTTCGGGGCCGGGGAGCGACAAGGAGCTGTAACACGTCGTTCGTAGGACTATCCGGTCGTTCTGAAAGGGCGAGTAGTCCTACGAACGACGTGTTACACGAACGCGCGCACACCCCCGAGGGTGTTCGCTGTGCTCCGCGGCACCGGACCGCCACTGACTCATGCTCCAGTGATGCCCTGGGTGCTGCTCGCACCCAGGGCATCACGTCACTCAGTGGCGACGAGGCCCCAACCGATCCGGTACCGGTTACGTCAGTAGGGGGTCGGGGGTTGGAACCGGAGAAGGGGAGACGTTGAGCAAGGACGAGGAGTTCACCGCCTACGTCAGGGAGAGACGCGCGCACCTGTACCGCGCGGCCTACCTGCTGTGCGGTGACGAGCATCGTGCCGAGGACATCGTGCAGCTGACGCTGTCGAAGGTGTACTCGGCATGGCGAAAGGTGCGGAAGGCCGACAGCGTCGACGCCTACGTACGCAGGATGCTGGTCAACAGCCACCTGGACGAGGGCCGGCGTCCGTGGCGTCGCGAGCGAGTCGGCGATGTCGTCGACCGGCCGGCGCCGACCGGTCCGGGCGCCGAGGATGTCGACGAGCTCTGGACGGCGCTGCGTGCCCTCCCCGTAGGTCAGCGGCGGGTCGTCGTGCTCCGTCACTACTGGGGGCTGTCGGTCGAGGAGACCGCCGCAGACCTCGGCATCAGCGCGGGAACGGTCAAGAGCCAGACCTCGGTCGCCCTGGCCAATCTCCGCCATGCACTCCGCCCCGACCACGCTGCCCGAGGAGGATGGCGATGAACGCCTTCGACGACGACACCCTGCTGCACGAGCGGCTCTACCGCATCGGCTCCACCGCTCCGGTCCCGGTACTGGACCCCTCCGAAGACGTACGCCGCGGCCGCCGCCGCGTGCTCCGGGCCCGCGTGGCCGCGACCGTCGGGACCGTGATGGCGGTCGGGATCATCGGCATCGCCGGGGTGGCGCTCCAGCCCGTCATCGCTGACCGGGCCACCGATCCTGCTGGGTCACCGATCGCCCCCTCGACGTCGTCGGTGCGCCGGGCTGCGTCGGTCGTGCAGGCGCTGCCCAGCGCGTTCAACCTGGCGATCAACGTGATCTTCGAGCGCGACGCCGCCTTGGCAGGCGTCCCCGACGTCGTGCTGGAACCGATGCAGGCGACGACCGATGAGACCATCACGACCTGGACGGCGAAGGTGGAGAAGATCGACGTCGGCGGTGACCAGGGGCTCGCGGATCTCCTCGCGAGGATCCAGCGGTCATTGGACGGCATGCCGAAGACCCGATCCGACATCGGTGACACGGCCGGGAGCCGGGCGGCGGCGCAGGTGGCCTACATGGCACTCGTCAACGACCTCCTCGCGATCCCGACGCTGGTGCCGCGGGTCAATGACGCCGAGATCGACTCCGAGATCGAGGCGCTCGGCAGTATGCAACCGGTCTTCGATTCGCTCCACGAGGAGCGGGCCATCATGTCGAACGCCCTTACCAAGCGCGAGCAGTCGCAGACTTCGGGTGCTGTGCAAGCCGAGCCCGTCAGCAAGGAGGACCTCGTCTCGCTGGCTGCGGCCGAGACCACCTGGCGCCTATCGCTCGCGGACTTCTACACCGCGACCTCGGAGCGTCATCGCGAGGTTCTCGACCAGATCACCTACAACACCGCGACCGACGGGGCCGTCGGGGTTCCCGCGCAGCGGGTGGTCAACATGGTCCTGTCCACCGGCAGCCTGGACCGGGTCACGATCAACCCGGACGCTTACACGGAGTCCTGCACCGAGCTGATCCGTGGGCTGCAGGAGCTGTTCGTCTCTGCGGCGAACGAGATCGGCGACGATCTCGCTGCCCTCGACGGCTAGCGGGGGTGTAACACGTCGTTCGACGTACTATCCGGTCGTTCTCTTGGGGCGACCAGTACGTCGAACGACGTGTTACAGGGCGGCTCGGCCCTACTCGGAGACCGCCGCCTCGAGCTGGTCGAGGGCCCAGTGAAGGTCCTCCTCGGTGATCACCAGGGGCGGCGCGAGGCGGATGGTGGAGCCGTGGGTGTCCTTGGCGAGTACGCCGCGGGCCAGGAGGCGCTCGCAGATCTCGCGACCGGTGCCGATGGTCGGGTCGATGTCGACGCCGGCCCACAGGCCGCGGGAGCGGAAGCCGACGATGCCGTTGCCGACCATCGCCATCAGCCGGTCGTGCAGGACCTTGCCCAGCGACTCGGCGCGGGCCTGGAACTCACCGGTCTCGAGCAGCTCGACGACGGCGGTGCCGACGGCGCAGGCGAGCGGGTTGCCGCCGAAGGTGGAGCCGTGCTGGCCGGGGCCGATCACGCCGAGGACGTCCTTGTCGGCGACGACCGCCGAGACGGGGACGATGCCGCCGCCGAGCGCCTTGCCGAGGATGTACATGTCCGGCTTCACGCCGGCGTGGTCGCAGGCGAACGTGTAGCCGGTGCGACCGAGGCCGGCCTGGATCTCGTCGGCGGCGAAGAGCACGTTCTCGCGGGTGCAGAGCTCGCGCAGCCCGATCAGGAAGTCGTCGGCGGGGATGACCACGCCGGACTCGCCCTGGATCGGCTCGACCAGGACGGCCACCGTGTTGGGGGTGATGGCGGCCGCGATCGCGGCGAGGTCGGCGTAGGGAACCATCACGAAGCCGGGGGCGAATGGGCCGAAGCCGTCGCGCGCGTCGGCGTCGTCGGAGAAGCCGACGATGGTGGTGGTGCGGCCGTGGAAGTTTCCGGCCATCACGATGATCTCGGCCTGGTCGGCCGGGACGCCCTTGACGTCGTAGCCCCACTTGCGGGCGACCTTGATGGCGGTCTCGACGGCCTCGGCGCCGGTGTTCATCGGCAGGACCATCTCCTTGCCGCACATCGCGGCCAGGCGCGCGGTGAACTCGGCGAACTGGTCGTGCACGAAGGCCCGCGAGGTCAAGGTGACCTTGTCGAGCTGCTCACGGGCCGCGGACAGCAGAGCGGGGTGGCCGTGACCGAAGTTCAGCGCGCTGTAGCCGGCCAGCATGTCGACGCAACGGCGACCGTCGACGTCGGTCACCCAGGCGCCCTCGGCGTGGCTGATCACCACCTCGAGAGGGTGGTAGTTGTGCGCGGAGTGCGCCTCGGCGGCGGCGAAGGCGGCGGGGGTCAGGCTGGTCGCAACGGTGTCCTGAGCTTCGTTGAGCAGGGTCATCGCACTCCTCCATCTCATGGGGTTCTGGTGATTCTGAGCCAAGATCATCTGATTGTCAGACAATCCTACGATCAGCGTACGCCAGATGTCCTATTGCTGTCGCCGGGTCGGTAACGCAGCGGTAAATCAGCGCCAACGACGCGCTGAAGGCCAAGTACGTCGGCTCCTGCTCGACCCTCAAGGCCCCCGCGCGCAGGGACTGGGCGGAGTCGCGCGGCTTCCGTTCGAACATCAAGTGCCGAGGCGGCAACACCGCCAAGTCGCGGGTGATCACCGACAGCGCCATGTGCCTGCCGAGGTCGTTCGACGGGAACTACCGCAACCTCACGATGAAGCACTACGGCGGGCGTCCGAAGGGCTACACCAAGAACGTCTACCTGGTGACCCATCTCTACAAGCCGCAGACCTCGGGCGACTGGACGCTGACCCAGCGCCGCCAGTTCGGCAACTCGGTGGGGTGGAAGACGATGGCATCGGTCTCCACGCCGAACACGCTGGTCGCGGACCGCAGGTCGTCGAAGTACTGCCCGTCGGTCTGGTGGGTCTCGGGGCTGCAGTCGGGTTCGCGCTACGACATGCGGAAGTATTCGGTCGGCATCCAGTACCGGGTCCTCGCGTGAGCGTCAGCCGGAAGATCCTGGTCATCGCCGTCGTCGGTGCTCTGCTGCTGGGGCTGGTCGGTGCCATCGGCGCTGCCGTCCTCGGCGGAGAGGAGACGCCGGCGAAGCGCCCGACGAGCGAGCAGCCCGCGACTCCGCGCGAGGGGCCGGCGGTGACCGAGCTCCACGAGGACGCCTTCGCGCCCCAGGGCGAGGTCGGGGCCGACCACTAGTCGCGACCCGAGATCGAGCACGAGAAGACGTACGTCGTCGGGCAGGGGCCCGGCGGCGTACGTCTTGATTTGTCTCTGCTGTACGGCGGCTCGTAACCTTGTTCGGTCGTGACTCCTGCCGCGTCCTGATCATTCGCACGGTCAGGGGCGCAGATCCGGATGACTGTCGCTGGGAACTCCCGGGGACAGGGCAAGCCGGGCCGTGTTCGTCAGAAGCCACGCAGCAACATCTCGCTCTGCACCCGCTGAGCGGGCACTACGAACTAAGAAGGCACACGTGCGTACTTACGCTCCCAAGCCTGGCGACATCGAGCGCGCCTGGCTCGTGATCGACGCGGCCGACGTCCGTCTCGGCCGCCTCGCTGTCCAGACCGCTGAGCTCCTCCGAGGCAAGCACAAGCCGATCTTCGCGCCCAACGCGGACACCGGCGACTTCGTCATCATCATCAACGCCGAGAAGGTCTCCCTCTCCGGCAACAAGGCCAAGACCAAGCTGGCCTACCGCCACTCGGGCTACCCGGGCGGTCTGACCGCGACCCCGATCGGCGAGATCCTCGAGAAGGACGCCCGCAAGGCGATCGAGACCGCTGTGTGGGGCATGCTGCCGAAGAACAAGCTCGGCCGACAGATGCTCAAGAAGCTCAAGGTCTACTCCGGTCCGACGCACCCGCACGTCGCGCAGCAGGCCGTTCCGTTCGAGATCAAGCAGATCGCCCAGTGAGCCAGGACCAGGACATGACTGAGAACACCGTAGAGGTCGAGGAGACCTTCGAGACCGACGAGCAGGGCGTTGCTTTCACCTCTGAGAGCGCCCCGTCCGCCGACGCCCCCGAGCGCCCGGCGACCATCGCCCCGGCTGCCGCCACCGGCCGCCGCAAGGAGTCCGTGGCCCGCGTCCGGATCGTTCCGGGCACCGGTTCGTGGACCATCAACGGCCGCACCATCGAGGACTACTTCCCCAACAAGCTGCACCAGCAGATCGCGAACGAGCCGTTCGCCGCGCTGCAGCTCGAGGGTCGCTTCGACGTGATCGCCCGTATCGACGGCGGCGGCATCGCCGGCCAGGCCGGCGCGCTGCGTCTTGGCGTGGCTCGCTCGCTCAACATCGTTGACGAAGAGGCCAACCGCCCGACCCTGAAGAAGGCCGGTCTGCTGACCCGCGACGCTCGCGTCGTGGAGCGGAAGAAGGCCGGTCTCAAGAAGGCCCGTAAGGCATCGCAGTTCAGCAAGCGCTGATCGCCTAGATTGTTGGGGTGCCTCGGCTTGCCGAGGCACCCCAACTCTTTTCGGGCGGGGGCCGACGTACGAAAGAAGGTCACACGGACGTGGCACGCCTTTTCGGCACTGATGGAGTTCGCGGTCTCGCGAACGGCGAGGTCCTCACTGCCTCGCTCGCCCAGAACCTGGCGACGTCTGCAGCACTGGTCCTGACCGAGGAGCTGCGGGTCTCCGGCAGCGGGCGCAAGCCGCTGGCCGTCATCGGCAACGACTCGCGCGTCTCGGGACAGTTCCTGCAGGCGACGGTCGCCGGCGGTCTGGCCTCGGCCGGCTGCGACGTGATCGAGGTGGGCGTGCTGCCGACGCCGGGGGTCGCCTACCTCACGGCGGCTCTCCAGGCCGACCTCGGCGTGGTCATCTCGGCCTCCCACAACCCGATGCCCGACAACGGCATCAAGTTCCTCCAGCGCGGCGGGCACAAGCTCGACGACGTGCTCGAGGACCGGATCGAGGCACACCTCGACGAGCCGTGGGATCGCCCGACCGGCGCATCGGTGGGCCGGATCTCGTTCCACGAGAACCCGGTGGAGGCGTACGCAGACCACCTGGTCTCCACGCTCGAGCGACGTCTCGACGGACTGACCGTCGTCGTCGACTGCGCCAACGGCGCCGCGGCCACCGCGGGCCCGCTGACCCTGCGCCAGGCCGGCGCGAACGTGATCGCGATCAACGACGTCAACGACGGCCTCTCGATCAACGACGGCGTCGGTTCGACCCACCCGGAGATGCTGCAGAAGGCGGTCGTCGAGCACGGTGCCGACGTCGGTTTCGCCTGGGACGGCGACGCCGACCGCTGCCTGGCCGTCGACGGTGACGGCAACCTGGTCGACGGCGACCAGCTCATCGCGATCCTCACGCTCGGTCTGCACGACACCGGCCGGCTTCCGGGCGACACCGTGGTCGTCACCGTGATGAGCAACCTCGGCTTCGTCAAGGCGATGGACGCCGCGGGCGTCCAGGTGAAGCAGACCGCCGTGGGCGATCGCTACGTGCTCGAGGAGATGCGCCGCGGCGGCTACACCATCGGCGGCGAGCAGTCCGGCCACATCATCATGAGCGAGCACGCCACCACCGGCGACGGCATCCTCACCGCGCTGCACGTCCTGCAGCGGATGAGCCTCACCGGCCGCACCCTCGCCGATCTCGCCTCCGCAGTCACCCGGCTCCCGCAGGTCCTGCTCAACGTCAAGGGCGTCGACAAGACGCGCTGCAAGACCGACGACGGCCTTCTCGAGGCCGTCGCCGCCGAGGAGAAGGCCCTCGCCGGCTCCGGCCGCATCCTGCTGCGCCCCTCCGGCACCGAGAACCTCGTACGCGTCATGGTCGAGGCTCCCACCCACCACGAGGCCGAGGCGTGTGCTGAGCGGCTCGCGGACGTCGTACGCGCGCGGCTCGCGCTCTGATCAACCACCGTCGGTCGAGCCGGGTTCGTTCGTTCCTCACGAACCCGGCTCGACCGACGGCGGGCTAGATCTTCCGCAGGCGTACGTAGCGGACGGAGTGGTCGCGGTCCTTGCGGAGGACGAGGGTGGCGCGGGAGCGGGTGGGGAGTACGTTCTCGCGGAGGTTGGGGCCATTGATCTCGTTCCAGATCTCTGTGGCGCGGGTGACGGCCTCGTCGTGGGTGAGGGCGGCGTACTTGGTGAAGTACGACGACGGGTCGCGGAAGGCCGTCTCACGCAGCCGCAGGAAGCGGTCGACGTACCACCGCTTGATGTCGCGCGAGTCGGCGTCGACGAAGACGGAGAAGTCGAAGAAGTCGGAGAGGGCCAGCGAGATGGTGCCGTCGGCCCGGACCCGAGAGGGCTGCAGGACGTTGAGCCCCTCGAGGATGACGATGTCGGGCTTCTTGACGGTCACCGTCCGGTCGGTGACGTCGTAGGTCAGGTGTGAGTAGATCGGCGCGCGCACCTCGTCCTCACCGGACTTGAGGTCGACGAGGAAACGGAGCAGGGCCTTGCGGTCGTAGGACTCCGGGAAGCCCTTGCGCTCCATCAGACCACGACGCTCGAGCTCGGCGTTCGGGTAGAGGAACCCGTCGGTGGTGACCAGCGCGACGTTCGGGTGCTCGGGCCAGTGGGCGAGCATCTGCTGGAGCACGCGGGCGGTGGTCGACTTGCCGACGGCGACGGACCCGGCGACGCCGATGACGAAGGGCGTACGCTCCGGCATCGCCTTGCCGAGGAACAGCTCCTGCTGGTCGTGGAGCTTGTCCGAGGCGCTCACGTAGAGGCTGAGCAGCCGGCTCAGCGGCAGGTAGACCTCCTCGACCTCGTTGAGATCGATCTGGTCGCCCAGGCCTCGCAGCGACTCGATCTCGGCCTCGGTCAGCGGACTCTCGGTCTCGGTGGCGAGCTCGGCCCACGCGCTTCGATCGAGCTCGACGTAGGGCGAGGAGCCGCGGTCGTCGCCGTGTGGCCCGGGGTGTGACATGGCAACGATTGTTACGCACAAGCACCGCCGCTTCCTTGTAGGGTCCACGAGAGCCGTAGGATCATCGGCCATGTGCGGCATCGTTGGGTACGTCGGAGACCGGTCGGCGCAGGGCGTCGTGATCGATGGCCTGCGGCGGTTGGAGTACCGCGGCTATGACTCGGCGGGGATCGCGCTGATCGCTGACGGAAAGCTGGCCACGGACAAGAAGGCAGGCAAGCTCGCCAACCTGGAGAAGGCGATCGCGGACACGCCGCTGCCGGCGTCGACGACCGGGATCGGTCACACCCGCTGGGCGACCCACGGTGGCCCGACCGACGGCAACGCGCACCCGCACGTCGGCCGCACCGGTCGCGTCGCGGTCGTGCACAACGGGATCATCGAGAACTTCGCCGAGCTGCGGGCCTCCCTGGAGAGCGACGGTCACGAGTTCACCTCGCAGACCGACACCGAGGTCGCCGCCCACCTGCTCGAGCGCGAGGTCGTCGGCGGAGCCGACCTGACCGTCGCGATGCAGACGGTCTGCTCGATCCTCGAAGGTGCGTTCACCTTCGTCGCCATCGACGCCGAGGATCCGTCCCGGGTCGTCGCCGCCCGCCGCAACAGCCCGCTCGTGGTCGGCCTGGGCGAGGGGGAGTCGTTCCTCGGCTCCGACGTCGCCGCCTTCATCGAGCACACCCGCGAGGCGCTGGAGCTCGACCAGGACCAGGTCGTCACGATCACCCGTGAGGGGGCGACGGTCACCAACTTCGACGGCACCGCCGCCGAGGGCCGCCACTTCCACGTCGACTGGGATCTGGCCGCCGCCGAGAAGGACGGCCACGACTGGTTCATGCGCAAGGAGATCCTCGAGCAGCCTCGTGCCGTCGCCGACTCGTTGCTGGGGCGGCGTACGTCTTCGGGGGCTCTCCATCTCGACGAGATGCGGCTCGACGACGACGAGCTGCGCGAGGTCACCAAGATCATCATCATCGCCGCGGGGACGTCGTTCTATGCGGGGATGGTGGCGAAGTACGCCATCGAGCACTGGTGCCGGATCTCCGTCGAGGTCGAGCTGGCCTCCGAGTTCCGCTACCGCGACCCGATCCTCGACAACTCGACGCTCGTGGTCGCGATCTCGCAGTCCGGCGAGACCGCCGACACCCTGCAGGCGATCCGGCACGCGCGCTCGCAGCGCTCGAAGGTGCTGGCGATCTGCAACACCAACGGCTCCACCATCCCGCGTGAGTCCGACGCGGTCATCTACACCCACGCCGGCCCGGAGATCGGGGTCGCCTCGACCAAGGGGTACGTCACCCAGCTGGTCGCCTGCTACCTGCTCGCGCTCTACCTGGCGCAGGCCAAGGGCACGATGTACGGCGACGAGATCGACGGGGTGATGACCCAGCTCGAGGCGATGCCCGCCGCGGTCGAGAAGGTGCTCGAGACCGCACCGCAGGTCTATGACCTGGCGCGTGAGTACGCCGACCGCCGCGCGTTCCTGTTCCTGGGCCGCCATGCCGGATACCCGGTCGCTCTGGAGGGTGCCCTCAAGCTCAAGGAGCTCGCCTACCTGCACGCCGAGGGCTTCGCCGCCGGCGAGCTCAAGCACGGCCCGATCGCGCTGGTGGAGGAGGGCCTGCCGATCTGGTGCATCGTGCCCCCGCGCGGCCGCGACTTCCTGCACGACAAGATGCGCTCGGGGATCATGGAGGTGCGGGCTCGCGGAGCGCGGACCATCGCTCTGGTCGAGGAGGGCGACGACTCGGTCGACGCGGTCTCCGACACGATCATCCGGCTGCCCAAGGTGCCGGTGCTCCTGCAGCCTCTGGTCGCGGTCGTGCCGTTGCAGCTCTTCGCCTGCCAGCTCGCCACCGAGCTCGGCTACGACGTCGACCAGCCCCGCAACCTCGCCAAGTCCGTCACCGTCGAGTGATGGTGGCGCGCTGATGGCTGTCCTCGGAGTCGGGATCGACGTCTGCGACCTCGGGCGGTTCGAGGAGTCGTTGGAGCGTACGCCGCGGCTCCGTGAGCGCCTGTTCACCCCGGCTGAGGCGACGAAGCCGATGGCCTCGCTGGCCGCCAGGTTCGCCGCGAAGGAAGCGCTGGCCAAGGCGCTCGGTGCGCCGGTGGGGATGGAGTGGCACGACGCCGAGGTGATCTCGGAGTCATCGGGCCAGCCGCGGTTCGAGCTCCGCGGCACCGTGCTGGCGCAGGCGACGAAGCTCGGCGTGGTCACCGTCCACCTCTCGCTCTCCCACGACGCCGGGATCGCCTCGGCCATGGTCGTCCTAGAGGACTGACTGGGCTTGTTGGAGCCCTTCGGTGCTTGTTGGAGCCCTTCGGCCCGTACGCTCCGATGACCGGGCGCGTAGGGTTGAACCCATGCGGCGTGCGCACTCGGTTGAGCAGGTCAGAGCAGCAGAGAAAGCCTTGATGGCGAGTCTGCCGGAAGGCGCCCTGATGCAGCGTGCGGCTGCCGGGCTGGCCTACGCGGTCATCGGCCACCTTCGCGGGCGCGGCCTCGGCGGCGCCTACGGGAAACGCGTCGTCCTGCTCGTCGGGAGCGGGGACAACGGCGGCGACGCGCTGTACGCCGGGGCGCTGCTCGGGCGTCGCGGGGCGCGGGTCGAGGCGTGGTTGCTGTCGGACCGGGCGCACGCGGGCGGGGTGGCGGCGCTGAAGGCGGCCGGAGGGACCGTGTCCTCGGGGGTGGTCTCGACAGGCTCGACCACCGGGGCTGACGTCGTCGTCGACGGGATCGTCGGGATCGGGGGGAAGCCCGGGCTGAGACCGGATGCCGAGGCGGCGCTGGAGGCGCTCGCCGGGATCCCGGTGGTCGCTGTAGACACGCCCAGCGGGGTCTGTGTCGACACCGGGGAGATCGACGGGGCCCACGTGAGCGCCGACCTGACGGTCTCCTTCGGCACTTACAAGCCGTGTCATCTGCTCGACCCGACGGCCTCCGCTTGCGGGACGGTGCAGCTGGTCGACATCGGACTCGATCTGCCGACACCGGTGATCGAGAGCCTGGAGGCGGCCGACGTGGCCGCGCTGGTGCCGCGACCGGCGCCCGACGGACACAAGTACTCCCGCGGGGTCGTCGGGCTGCGGGTCGGCAGCGCCACCTATCCCGGCGCCGCGCTGCTGGCCGTCGCCGGCGCCAACACCGGGCTCGCCGGGATGGTGCGCTACGTCGGCACCGCATCGGAGTGGGTCAAACGCCGCCACCCGGAGGTCGTCGGCGACGGCCAGGCGCAGGCCTGGGTGGTCGGCTCCGGCAGCGCTGACGGAGCCAACAGCGCGCTCGCGTTCGCACGGGCCAGCGGCGTACCTCTGGTCATCGACGCCGACAGCCTGCGCCCGCTGACCGGGCCGCTCGGCCTGCCCGCGATCCTGACGCCGCACGCGGGCGAGCTGGCGACGCTGATCCGCGAGGACCGCGGCGACATCGAGGCTCGTCCGCTGCACTATGCGCGGCTCGCGGCCCAACGGTTCGACGCCGTGGTGCTGCTCAAGGGCCGCCGCACCACGATCGCCTCGCCGGACCCCGACACGCCGGTACGGGTCAACACGACCGGAACCTCCTGGCTGGCCACCGCCGGCTCCGGGGATGTGCTCGGCGGGCTGATCGGCTCGCTGCTCGCCGCCGGTCTGGCCCCCATCGACGCAGCGTCTGCGGGCGCCTGGCTGCACGGCGCGGCAGCCACGCTGGCTAGCGCGGGTGGGCCGGTCACGGCGAGCGGGGTGGCCGCGGCGATACCCGCCGTCATCCGGTCCCTGCCCGCTGTCTCGCCCCCTTCCCAGTAGAGCGTTGCGCAGGAACTACCCTTGACACCATGTCACCGAGCCCAGCGACTCGGGCTCCGCTTCGGCGAGCCGAGATCGTCATCGACCTCGCTGCGATCCGACACAACGTCTCGCGGCTGAGGGAGTATCTGCGTACGCCGATCATGACGGTGGTCAAGGCTGACGGCTACGGTCACGGCCTGGTCGAGGCCGGGCGGGCCGCCCGTGAGGGCGGCGCGGACTGGCTCGGCGTGGCCTCCGTCGACGAGGCGCTCGCGCTGCGCGCGGCCGGCGACCAGGGCCGGCTGCTGGCGTGGCTGATCATGCCGAGCGAGCCCGCCGAGGACCTGTTGGTCGCGGACATCGACGTCACCGCCTACACCGTCGCCGACCTGGAGAAGTTCGCCGCGGCCGGTGACGCCCTGGGACGTACGCCGCGGGTGCAGCTCAAGGTCGACACCGGGCTCGCCCGGGGCGGCGCGGCGTTCGCCGACTGGTCGAACCTGGTCGCGATGGCGCGCATCCTCGAGGCCGAGGGAGCGATCCGCGTCACCGGGATCTGGTCGCACTTCAGCGCAGGGGAGAATCCCGCGGACCCGATCAGCGCACTCCAGGAGAAGGTCTTCGGCGAGGCGGTCGCGATCGCGGAGCAAGCCGGCCTGCGGCCTGAGGTACGCCACCTCGCCAACTCGGCGGGAGCGCTGCTTCGCCCCAGCGCGCGGCTCGACCTGGTCCGGGTCGGGGTCGCGACGTACGGGATCGATCCGGCGCCCGGTGTCGACGGATCGCCCTGGGCGGAGCTCGGGCTCGTCCCCGCGATGACCGTGCGGGCCGAGCTCGCGCTGGTCAAGCAGATCGAAGCCGGCACGGGCGTCTCCTACAACCACACCTGGGTGGCCGAGCAGCCGACGACGGTGGGGCTGATCCCGGTCGGCTACGCCGAAGGGATCCAGCGCCGGGCCGGAAACCGCGCGTCGGCGTGGGTCGCCGGTGCGCGGCGGCCGGTGCGCGGCACCGTCTGCATGGACCAGATCGTGGTCGACCTCGGCGACACCTCGGTCGAGCCGGGTGCGGAGGTGGTCCTGTGGGGGACCGGCGCCGACGGCGAGCCGACCGCCCAGGACTGGGCCGAGGCGAGCGAGACCATCGCCTACGAGATCGTCACCAGGATCGGAGGTCGGATGAAACGGCGTTATGTCGACAGCGACCAGGACACTGACAGCCCCAGCGAGCAGGGAGTCGATCGATGAGCGTTGCAACACGAATCGGCCAGATCGCGGCCGGGACGTTGGGAGCGGCGGCGGTCGCCGCCGCTGCGAGTGGCGCGATGGTGGTCAAGAAGCGCCGTCGCGCGATCGAGGATCGCCCCACGGACCGGACTCCGCTCGGCACGCTGCGGTCGTGTCCGGTCACCGTGGTGACCGAGGACGGCGTACCCCTTCATGTCGAGGTCGACGAGGTCGACCCGGCTCACAACGGCGGATCGAGCGAGGTGACGCTCGTCTTCGTGCACGGCTACTGCCTCAACCTCGACTGCTGGCACTTCCAACGGGCCGCGTACCGGGGCCTGGTGCGGTCGGTCTTCTACGACCAGCGCAGCCACGGCCGCAGCGGCCGGTCCTCGCTCGGCAACGCCACCATCGACCAGCTCGGTGACGATCTGCTCAGGGTCTTGGACGCGGTGGTGCCGGAGGGTCCGGTGATCCTGGTCGGCCACTCGATGGGTGGGATGACCATCGCCTCGCTCGCCGAGGACCATCCTGAGCTGTTCGCGCCCTACGACGAGGGTGGCCGGATCATCGGTGTCGCCCTGATCTCGACGACCGCGGGTGGCCTCGACCCGAGCCGGCTGCTGATCCCGGTGCTTCCGGCCAAGCTGTCCGGCGGGATCGCCAACAGGACCATCAGGACGCTCGCGAAGGGGCACGGGGTCGTCGACCGGTTCCGCGCGATGGGGGCCTCGGTGGCGACCGTGTTCACCGACGTGTTCGCCTTCGGGGACGAGGTGCCCGAGGCGTACGTCCAGTTCGTCGACGGGCTGCTCTCGCAGACGCCGTTCGAGGTCGTCGCGGAGTTCTTCCCGACCTTCCGTGCGCTGGACAAGTTCTCGAGCGTCGCCGCGATGGGGCGGGTGCCGACCACGATCATCTGTGGCACCGCGGACCGGCTCACCGGGATCGGCCACAGCCGCAAGCTGCACTCCTACATCCCTGGATCGCGGCTGGTCGAGTGCGAGAAGGCCGGACACATGGTCATCCTCGAGCGGCACGGTCAGGTCAACGCCGAGCTCGACCAGCTGCTCGCCACGGCGACCCGGGATGCGGCTTCGGCATGACGCTCGTCTTCGAGCGGGTCGGGCCTGAGGCCGCGGCCGAAGTGCTCGATATCGTCCGCGTCGCTTTCTCCGCGCGTCCGCCCCTGGATCCGCCCGCTGAAGCGCTCGGCGAGACCGAGGGGTCGATGAAGGAGCGCCTCGCCGGGTTCGGCGGCGTGCTGGCGCGGTGGGACGGCGTCGCTGTCGGGGCCGTGCTCATGGATCCCGCGGACTCGACGCTGTGGCTGCGTCGTTTCGCTGTTCTGCCTGATCAGCAGGGTCATGGGGTGGCGCACAAGATGGTCACGTACGCCGCCGGGCTCGCGCGTGCGGAAGGTTTCGACGACCTTGCGGTGATCGCTCGTGAGGAGCTGCCGGAGACGCTGCGGTTCTGGGAGCGGCAGGGTTTCAGGCGCGAGCGAGCTCGTGACGAGTCCCAGGCATTGCCGGAGGTGCGGCTCCGTCGCCCGCTGAACGAGCATGTCGTCGAGGCGCTCGACGCCGAGGCCATGTTCGAGCTGGGCCGGCGAGTGGCCGCACTGATCGCGGCGGGGGACGTGCTGGTCCTCTCCGGCGGTCTCGGTGCGGGGAAGACCACCTTCACCAAGGGCCTCGGCGCCGGGCTCGGCGTACGTGGCGAGGTCACCTCGCCGACCTTCGTGATCGCTCGTGTGCATCCCTCGACCGTCGGCGGGCCGGAGCTCGTCCACGTCGACGCCTATCGGCTCGGTGGGATCGAAGAGCTCGACGACCTCGACCTGGACACCGATCTCGACGATGCGGTCACAGTCGTGGAGTGGGGCGAGGGCCTGGCCGAAGGGCTCTCCGAGTCCCGGCTCGAGATCCGGATCGTGCGTGCTGAGGCCGACGAGGCTCCGCTGGACCTGGTCGAGGCGCCCGACGGGGCGGATCCGCGACGCGTGGAGATCGTGCCGGTCGGGGCCCGCTGGCGTGGTGTGGACCTCGGCGCGCTCTAGGCTGTGGGTGTGCTTCTCGCTTTTGACACCGCTACGCCCCAGGTGACCGTGGCGCTCCACGACGGCGACGACGTCGTCGCCGAGATGGTCTCCGACCGTGCCATGAAGCATGGTGAGCAGCTTGCGCCGCTGATCTCCGAGGTCATGACGGCGGCCGGGGTCGTACGCCAGGATCTGACCGCCATCGCCGTCGGCGCCGGGCCTGGGCCGTTCACCGGGTTGCGGGTCGGGCTGGTCACGGCACGGACCCTCGGGTTCGTGCTGGAGATCCCGGTGTATGCGGCTTGCTCGCTGGATGTGCTGGCGGTGGAGGCGGTGTCGTCTGGGGAGGTCTCGACAAGCTCGACCACCGGCGGGGGCGGGTTCTTCGTGGCGACGGATGCGCGGCGCAAGGAGGTCTACCTGGCCTCCTACGACCCCGACGGAGTCCGTCTCGAGGGTCCTGTTGTCGTCAGGCCGGACGAGGTGGCCACCTCGATGCCGGTGGTCGGAGAGGGCGCGCTGCTCTATCCGGACGCGTTCCCCTCGCCGATCGGTCCGGTGCGTCCGTCCGCGGGTTGGCTGGCACGGGCGGTGGCCGAGGAGCGGGTCGAGCTGATGGATCCTGAGCCGCTCTACCTGCGCCGGCCTGATGCGGTGGATCAGGCTGCGCAGAAGAAGGCCCAGAAGCCGGGGACTCCCAGGTGACCGTACGCTCGGCCGGCCCGGACGACGTCGACGCGATCGCCGCGCTCGAGCTGGAGGCCTTTCCCGACGATGCCTGGACTCCCGAGTACCTGCAGGTGGCGATCGACGGGAAGATGCCCACCGTCCGGATCCTCGTCGCCGAGGACGCCACGGGGAAGGTCGCTGGCCATGCGCTGGTGAGCGTGGTCTACGAGATCGCCGAGCTCCAGCGGATCGCGACCGCCGAGCAGCAACGCCGCCGCGGGATCGGTGGGGCGCTCCTCGCCGCTTCGATCGACCTCGCTCGGAGCGAGGGCGCGGAGCGTCTTCTCCTCGAGGTGCGTGAGAACAACGTCGCGGCCATCGAGTTCTACCACCGGGCCGGGTTCGTCGAGATCGACCGCCGCGAGCGCTACTACCGTGATGGGGCGACGGGGCTCGTGCTGGCGATGGAGCTACCCGGGTCGACAGCGACCTCTGGCTGAAATGTCGGTGGTCGATGTCGGTGGTCTGTGGTGCGATCAGTGCCATGGTCTTCAACCGCAACAGGTTCGAATCTCAGACGGCCGGCCTCGCTCTGGCGAGGACGATCGGTCGTGACGGCTTGCGTGCGCCCACTCTCAAGGTGGTGGCCGAGGAAGCGAACATGGGCGTGTCGACGCTCCACCAGTGGTTCGCCGGTCAGCAGAACATGCTGCCCCACGCGGCGGCGGGATTCGCCGGCATCTTCTGGGAGCAGATCGCCCAGCGTGTGAATGCACGGGGATGGGCGGGCTACCTGCCCACGACCCATGACGAGGTGTTCTTTCTGCGGGCCTGGTTGGGGTTCGAGGAGCTGGCTCGGTCGAACGACGAAGTCGGCGAGACGGTGCGAGACCTGTGGCACGACGTCAGGTTCTGGCTCCGTTGCTCGATCGGCCGCGATCTCACCGTCTACGAGTCGGGCGGGCTGGTGATCCTGCTTCGTGGGCTGTGGGAGAGCCTCTGCTCTGCAGACCCGATCCAGCCCGAGCTCGCGCAGAGCCTCTGGGCTGCCGCCTACTCAGCGCTGCGCGAGGACCAAGACAGCAGCCAGGCTGCAGCTTGACCGGGACGGGCTTGACCGGGACGGGCTTGACCGGGACGGGCTTGACCGGGACGGGGCTTGACGGGGACGGGACTCGACCGGCCGCCGACTGAGCGCGCCGCCGACCTGGAAGTGGAATCGTCAGCCGGCGTCGAGTGGCGAACGAAAATTCGGTCGCACGATGAGGGGTTGAGTTCCTCAGGGCTTGTCGGCGTCGGCGGCTCGGAACCGGCCGAACGAATTTTCGTTCGCGCAACCGACGCGCTCGCCCGGCCCGCGAGGCAGCAAGGCGTCCGACCCGCTCGCAGCCTGGGCGAACGAAAATTCGTTCGCCTGCTGAGGTGCCTATACCGGGCCTGGCCAACGGCATGGAACCGAGACTGCTACCGAGCTCCAGATCGACGGGGAGGCAGAATGGGCGCATGACTTCTGGTGCCCGCGTTGATGAGCCCCTGGTCCTCGGGATCGAGACGTCGTGCGACGAGACCGGGATCGGGGTGGTGCGTGGCCACACGCTGCTGGCCGACGCGGTGGCGAGCAGTGTCGAGGAGCATGCCCGGTTCGGTGGGGTCGTGCCCGAGGTCGCGAGTCGGGCGCATCTGGAGGCGATGGTGCCGACGATCGAGCGCGCCTGCCAGGAGTCGGGCATCAAGCTCCATGACGTCGACGCGATCGCCGTCACCTCGGGCCCCGGGCTCGCCGGCGCTCTGCTGGTCGGAGTGGCGGCGGCCAAAGCGCTCGCGCTCGGCCTCGACAAGCCGATCTACGGGGTCAACCACCTGGCTTCCCACGTCGCGGTCGACCAGCTGCAGCACGGGCCGCTTCCCGAGCCCTGTGTCGCCATGCTCGTCTCCGGCGGCCACTCCAGCCTGCTCAAGGTCACCGACATCACCGTGGGTGTCGACCCGATGGGAGCGACCATCGACGATGCTGCGGGCGAGGCCTTCGACAAGGTCGCCCGTCTGCTCGGCCTCGGCTTCCCCGGCGGCCCCGTGATCGACAGGACCGCCACCTCGGGCAGCTCGATCGCGATCGACTTCCCACGCGGGCTCACCGCCCGTCGCGACCTGGAGCGACACCGCTTCGACTTCTCCTTCTCCGGCCTCAAGACCGCGGTCGCCCGCTGGATCGAGGCCAAGGAGCGCAGCGGCGAGCCGGTGCCGGTCGCCGACGTGGCCGCCAGCTTCCAGGAGGCCGTGGTCGACGTCTTGGTCAGGAAGGCCCTCGACGCAGCCTCCTCGGAAGGCATCGAGGACATCGTCATCGGTGGCGGGGTCGCGGCGAACAGCCGACTCCGGGTGCTCGCCGAGGAACGCGCCGCCAAGCTCGGCATCCTGGTCCGGGTCCCGCGCCCGGGCCTGTGCACGGACAACGGCGCGATGGTCGCGGCTCTGGGATCCGAGATGGTCGCGCGGGGACGCACTCCCTCGGCCCTGGACCTCCCCGCCGACTCCTCCCAGCCCGTCACCAGCGTCCTGGCCTGACCCGGTCACCCGAGGTCAAGCCACTCAGAACGGCCGCACCAACAGACAGGTCCCCTCACCGGCGACCCTGGTCAGCACGATCGTGGCCTCCTCGGACCCGGAGAGCGCGAGTCGCTTGCGGAGCTGCTCGGGTACGACCTGCACGCCGCGCTTCTTGATCGTCAGCCTCCCGATCCCACGCTCGCGCAGCGCCGCCTTGAGCTGCTTCTCTCGATAAGGCAGCTCCTCGAGAACCTGATACCCACGGGCGAACGGCGTCTCGAAGGAGGCCGAGGAGGTGACGTACGCGATGTGCTCGTCGACCAGGTGACCCTGCACCCCAGCGGCGACCGCGGTGACCAGCCCGGCGCGGATGACCGCTCCATCGGGCTCGTAGAGGAACTCGGCGACGGGGCCGACCTCACCGCCCGGGTCGTCCTCGGAGGTGAGCGTCGCCAGGCCACGCTCGCCGATCACGGTGGCCCGCCGCTGCGTGCTGGCCAGGGAGCCCGACCACAACGCAGCCTCCTTGACCTCACCGCGGTCGCTGACCCATTCGGCCTCGACCTTCTCGGGCACGAGATCGTGCGGGATCCCGGGCGCGACCTTCACGCACGCATCGCGCGCGAAGAGCGTCTCGACCCACGACCACGGCGGCGTCCACCCCTCCGCGGAGAAGACTCGGCCCTTGGCGCCGCGACGTGCCGGATCGGCGTACGCAACCTCGAACGGTGAATGGTCGACGGCCGTCGCGTCGGCGACGGTGACGGCGCCGGGCAGCCCCAGGGCATCCAGGTTCGCTTTGGCGACGGCGACCCGTTCCGGATCGTGATCGACCCCGGCAGCGGTGAGGCCGGCGCGTGAGGAGGCGATCAGGTCGCCGCCGATCCCACAGCCCAGGTCGATGACGCTCGCTGCCTCGAAGGCGCGCAGGCGCGCGGCCCGGTGGTGGGCGACGGTGAGGCGGGTGGCCTGTTCGAGGCCGTCGGGAGTGAAGTACATCCTCGGCGCCAGGTCGCCGAACTTGGTGGCCGCCTTCCGGCGCAGGTCCACCTGGGCCATCGCCGCCGTCACGTGCTCGGCAGTCTCGTCCTTGCGCAGGGCGGCCTGCACAGCCAACGCCGAACGCTTGCGGGAACCCTTGCTGTTGCCCTTGCCGTCACCCTTCCCGTCGACCGTGTCGTCGGTGGAAGCCGCTGCCGTCATCTCGGTGGCCCGCGCCAGCAGTTGCTGGCCGTCATCGGTCAGCAGCCAGGAGAAGGCGTCAAGATCCATGCGTCGATCCTCTCAGGCCGGTTTTCGGTCCGGACAAAAGCCCATTACCCCGCCGGGTGTTTCTGCTCTAGGATCCGCCGGGTGTGCAGACCCCCGCGTCGAGTCCCGGTGAGCCTCTGGGCACTCGCGGCGATCATTGCCCCGCTGTCTCTGCTGTCTCTGCTGTCTCTGCTGTTCGCCGCGCCCGCATCGGCCGACACGGTCGCACCGGTGCGCCACTGCGCGTACGGAGACGGATACCGCGAGCTGGACGGTGGATCCTCGGCGGTGGTCACCGCGCCCGAGGGCTACCTGATCGTGTCCTACTGCGTGGACAGCCGCGGCCGGAGGGGCAGTTCGGAGGTGCACACGCTGTCCACGCCGCAACGTACGACGGTCGTCTGGCACAGCGACGGGCGGTCGCTTGAGGGCTACTCGGTGGAGTACACCCGGGTCGGGGCCTCCGGCGAGCCGGCGACAGACACCGACGAGCGGGAAGACCAGGACGACCGGGACGACCGGGACGACCGAGACGACCGAGACGACCGGGACGAGCGGGACGAGCGGGACGAGGACCGCAAACCAGACAAGGCCGACGAGACGGCTGAAGCCGACGCTCAGCAGAGCGCACCGGCTGAGATCGAGAAGACGCCGGCCACGAAGAAGGACGAACGGCGCGAGCGTACGCCGTCGGCCAGCGTCACTCCGTCGGCCCCGTCGACCCCGGCCCCCAGTCGCGAGGCCGGCAACGAGATCTCCGAGCAGGCCGAGGACTCGTCGCAGATGTCGGGACTGAGCGACGGTGAAGAGCTCCGGATCACCTCGCTCGACGAGGACGACGACGAGGAGGGCCTGCGGTCGCTCGTGGTCGCCGGCGGCATCATCATCGTCGGCCTCCTGGCTGGCATGGTCGCGCTGCTGGTGAGGCTCCCCGGTCAGCGATAGGGCGGTCATGCTGGCACTCATTGCGGGCGAGTGCTAACGTCTGCATTGGCACTCTCCCCTGGAGTGTGCCAACGCTTGCGAGCCGGGTGCGACCCCCGCGACGGCGTACGTGGCACATCGCAAGCACAGACGTAGCAACACCCACCAGTCTGACTCCGTAGAAAAGAAATGGGGAGGTCGACACAGTGTCGGTCAACATCAAGCCTCTTGAGGACCGGATCGTCGTCAAGGCCGTCGAGGCCGAGCAGACCACCGCCTCCGGTCTGGTCATCCCGGACACCGCCAAGGAGAAGCCCCAGGAGGGCGAGGTCCTGGCGCTCGGCCCGGGTCGCATCGACGACAAGGGCAACCGCGTTCCGCTCGACGTCGCCGTCGGCGACAAGGTCATCTACAGCAAGTACGGCGGCACCGAGGTCAAGTACGCCGGCGAGGAGTACCTCATTCTCTCCGCCCGCGACATCCTCGCAGTCATCGCCTGACGTCATCCGTCTCGCAAAGCGCGGCCGGGCCGTCAGGTGGATTCCTGGCAGCCACGGCCGCGCGCTGCGTACTAGGGAGTAAATAACAATGCCGAAGATCCTGGAGTTCGACGAGAACGCCCGCCGCGCCCTCGAGCGTGGCGTCGACGCCCTCGCCAACGCCGTCAAGGTGACGCTGGGGCCCAAGGGCCGCTACGTCGTCCTCGACAAGAAGTGGGGCGCCCCGACGATCACCAACGACGGTGTCACCGTCGCCCGTGAGATCGAGCTGGACGACCCGTTCGAGAACCTTGGTGCTCAGCTCACCAAGGAGGTTGCGACCAAGACCAACGACATCGCTGGTGACGGTACGACCACCGCGACCGTCCTCGCCCAGGCGATGGTCCACGAGGGTCTGCGCGCGGTTGCCGCCGGCGCGAACCCGATGAGCCTCAAGCGCGGTATGGACGCCGCTGCGACCGCCGTCGGCGACGCGCTGCGCGCCGCCGCTCGTGAGGTCGTCGACGAGTCCGACATGGCCTCGGTGGCGACCATCTCCTCCCGCGACGCGAAGATCGGCGAGATCCTCGCCGAGGCCTTCGCCAAGGTGGGCAAGGACGGTGTGATCACCGTCGAGGAGTCCAACACCACTGGCACCGCGCTCGAGTTCACCGAGGGTATGCAGTTCGACAAGGGCTACATCTCTCAGTACTTCGTGACCGACCAGGAGCGGATGGAGGCCGTCATCGACGAGCCGCTGATCCTGCTCGTCCAGGGCAAGATCAGCTCCGTCCAGGAGTTCCTGCCGCTGCTGGAGAAGGTCATCGCCGCGGGCAAGCCGCTGTTCATCATCGCCGAGGACGTCGAGGGCGAAGCCCTCTCGACCCTGGTCGTGAACAAGATCAAGGGCACCTTCAACGCGACCGCCGTCAAGGCGCCCGCGTTCGGTGACCGCCGCAAGGCCATGCTGCAGGACATCGCGATCCTGACCGGCGCGCAGGTCGTCGCCGAGGAGGTCGGCCTCAAGCTCGACCAGGTCGGCCTCGAGGTGCTCGGCACCGCTCGCCGCGTGACCGTCTCCAAGGACAACACGACCATCGTCGAGGGTGGCGGCGACGCTGCCACCGTCGAGGGTCGTGTCAACGAGATCAAGGCCGAGATCGAGCGCACCGACTCCGACTGGGACCGCGAGAAGCTCCAGGAGCGCCTCGCGAAGCTCGCCGGTGGCGTCTGCGTGATCAAGGTCGGCGCTCACACCGAGGTGGAGCTCAAGGAGAAGAAGCACCGCATCGAGGACGCTGTCTCCGCGACCCGCGCCGCCATCGAGGAGGGCATCGTCCCCGGCGGTGGCTCCGCGCTGATCCACGCCGTCTCGGTGCTGGAGAAGGACCTCGGTCTCGAGGGCGACGAGGCGGTCGGCGTTCGTGTCGTCCGCAAGGCCGCCGACGAGCCGCTGCGCTGGATCGCCGAGAACGGTGGCGACAACGGCTACGTCATCACCACCAAGGTTCGCGAGCTCGGCGTCGGCCAGGGCTACAACGCGGCCACCGGTGAGTACGGCGACCTGATCGCCCAGGGCGTCATCGACCCGGTCAAGGTCACCCGCTCCGCGCTGACCAACGCCACCTCGATCGCGAGCATGCTGCTCACGACCGAGACGCTGGTCGTCGACAAGCCGGAAGAGGACGACGCGCCCGCGGCCGGTCACGGCCACGGTCACGGTCACTGATTCAAAGCCGAGTCGGCGTATCTGACCCCGAGAGGGGTCGGATACGCCGACTCGGCGATTTCAGCGAACGATCAGCGAATCGAGATCCACGTCGTCGGAGAGCACGTTCATGTCGACGTACGCCTCGTCATCGCTGCCCACGCCGTCGAGCCGGTCGCGGCTGGAGTACTGCCAGATCGACCAGTCGCGTCCGTCCGGCACCCGCGGCGGCCAGGCGACGGAGCGGAACCAGATCGGGTTGTCCGGGTAGCGGTCGACCAGATAGGCCCGGTAGGCCGACGGTGTGGTGTAGATGACCGGCGCGATCCCGTAGTAGTCCTCGAGCGTGCTCAGCAGGGGATCGAGGATGGCCCGCACCTCGGTGGCGGGCGGCAGGTTGCCCTTGAACGAGCCGTACGGCTCCAGATCGACGACCGGGGCGAGCGTGCCGGCGTCGCGCGGGACCGTGGCGATCATGTTGTGGGCCTGCCCGGCGCCCGGGCTCTCGAAGCTCATGAAGTGGTAGGCGCCGGTGGCGATCCCGGCGGCACGTGCCCCGGACCAGTTGGCGGCGAAACGCGAGTCGACGTGCGTGGACCCCTCGGTCGCCTTGAGCCAGGCGAAGTCGATGTCCTGCTCGGCGACCCGCGACCAGTCGACGACCCCGTTGTGGTGGGAGACGTCGATGCCGCGTACGTCGTATCTGGCGGCGAACAGGCGGGTGGGCATGACCACGCCGGTGTAGACGAGCAGGGCGAGGGTGAGGGCAGCGGCGACGAAGACGCCGGCTGCGACCGCCAAGCGGCGCCTCGCTGGGATTCGACTCACTGGGATTCCAGCAGCTTCTGCATGATTCCGATCTCGGTCTTCTGAGATGCCTCGACGTCCTGCGCCATCTCCATGGCGAGGGTGTCGCTGCCCTTGCTGAGCACGGGTGCCGCCATCGTCAGGGCGCCCTCGTGGTGAGCGATCATCCGGGTCAGGAAGAGCCGGTCGAACTCCTCGCCCCGAGCCGCACCGAGCTCCTTCAGCTGTTCGGGAGTGAGCATGCCGGGCATGCCGGCGTGGTTCGGCAGATCGCCGGCGCCGGGCACCTCGAGGCCGCGGGCCTGGAGCCAGCCGCTCATCGAGACGATCTCCGGCCCTTGAGCCGCGGTGATGCTCCTGGCCAGCGACTTCACCTCGTCGCTGGCGGCGCGGGTGACGGCCAGCTCGGTCATCTCCAGCGCCTGGGCGTGGTGCGGGATCATCATCGCGACGAAGGTGGCGTCGGTCTGGTTCCACTCGGCGTCGGCCGGCACGTCCGATGGGGCGATCGTGCCCGCAGACTCGCCGGGAGCGCCCGGCTGGAGGACCGGCGCCGACTGAGGCGATCCTGATGCACTCGGCTCGTGGCCGGAGTGAGCGTGCTGCTCCTCGGCACAGCCGGTGAGCAACAGCAGTGCTAGTACAGCGGTGGGGACGCCGAGTTTCCGCATGGACCTGCCTTCCGAGGCGTACGCAGGGTAGTCAACTTATTCATTTTCGCCGTCGTCGGAAGGGGATTTCCCTAGAATCGACAGGCCCGTGGCTCCATCCGCACGGCAGTCGACTCGGAAGGCGACCCCCCAATGAGACGTCCCATCCACATCCTGGCCGGAGTCGCATCGGCCATGATCGTCGCCGGAGGGCTGGCCGTCGCCGCCCCGTCCTCGGCCGACGAGTCCCACTCGCACGGCTCCCAGAGCGCCGCTCCCCAGCCCAGCTGCACCGAGGCGGAGAAGAAGATCCTGGCCGCGGCCGGAGACAACTTCGCCTCGGCCTGTGCCCCGGGCAACGACATCGCGAAGCTCGGCGTCAACAACCCGGCCGTGGAGGCCGGAGCGACCGAAGGCACCCCCAACCTGAACCTGATCGCGAACCTCCCCAAGTCGGGGGCGTTCGCGCCGACCAGTGCGCTCAACAGCGACCTGGCGTTCCAGGGCCGCTACGCCTTCGCCGGCAACTACGACGGCTTCAACGTCATCGACATCAAGAAGCCCCACAAGCCCAAGCTGGTCACCCAGGTCGTGTGTCCGGGCTCGCAGAACGACATCTCGGTCCACGGCGACCTGCTCGTCCTCTCCGTCGACTCCAGCCGCAGCAACAACACCTGCGACAACGTCGCGCAGTCGGCGCAGAACAAGGAGTCCTGGGAGGGCATCCGGGTCTTCGACATCAGCAACCCGGCGCAGCCGGCCTACGTCGCCGCGGTCGAGACCAAGTGCGGCTCCCACACCCACTCGCTGGCGCCGAGCAAGGACGGCAAGGCCGTCTACGCCTACGTCTCCTCCTACGGACCTCGCCCGGAGTTCCCCGACTGCCAGCCGCCCCACGACAAGATCAGCGTCGTGAAGATCCCGACGGCGGAGCCTGAGACCGCCGCGGTGGTCAACGAGCCGGTGCTCTTCCCCGACGGTGGCTACACCAACACCGCCGGCTGTCACGACATCACCACCTACCCGAGCAAGGACGTCGCGGCCGGTGCGTGCATGGGTGACGGCATCCTGATGGACATCTCCGACCGCGAGAACCCGGTCGTCACCGAGCGGGTCCGAGACACCGCGAACTTCGCGTTCTGGCACTCGGCGACCTTCAACAACAGCGGCACCAAGGTCGTCTTCACCGACGAGCTCGGCGGTGGCGGCGCGCCGGTGTGCAACCCCGAGGTCGGCCCCAAGAGGGGCGCCAACGGCATCTACGACATCGAGGGCTCCGACCTGGTCTTCAAGTCGTACTACAAGATCCCGCGCACCCAGTCCAACACCGAGAACTGCGTCGCCCACAACGGCTCGCTGATCCCGGTCAAGGGCAAGGACATCATGGTCCAGGCCTGGTATCAGGGCGGGATCTCCGTCTACGACTTCACTGACTCGGCCAACCCGAAGGAGATCGCCTGGTTCGACCGCGGTCCGTTCGAGGACACCACGACCATCGCCGGCGCGTGGTCGACCTACTACTACAACGGCTACATCTACTCCAACGAGATCCAGCGCGGCTTCGACGTCTTCGACCTGCGTGACCCCCGGGTCGCCTCGGCGAAGAAGGTCAGGTTCGACGAGCTGAACGTGCAGGCTCAGCCGTCTTACTGAGAGATAGCCGAGTCGGCGCACTTGACTCGTACCTCGCGAAGCGAAGCGAGCGAGAGGGGCGGGATGCGCCGACTCGGCGATTTCAGTGATTGACCAGCTGTTCGCAACCTCCTGGACACCAGGAGACGCGATCGTTCACCGCGATGACCGAGACGGCTGCCGACGACGACCGTGTTGGTCTCGACACGCCTTCGCCTAGCGGCTCCGGCGGCTCGACCAGCGGTGCGCGTCGGTCGAGCCGTGTCGAAACCAACACGGTCGAATGGGCGATCGCTGCTCTCCTCGGCCTCGTTCTCCTCCGGCTCCTGTGGACCCTGGTGACCAACGAGAACCTGCTCCTGGGAGAGGTCGTCGAACACCTCGTCCATCCCGATGTCCTCGCCGGGGTCTGGCTCACCGTCCGGCTCACCGTGCTGGTCTTCGCGCTGGCGTCGGCGCTCGGACTGGCCGTGGGCAGGACGGAGAGATCGGGCAACCCGGTGCTGGGCGGGGTCGCGGCGGCGTACGTGTGGATCTTCGGCGGCATCCCGGTGCTCGTCCAGCTGCTGCTGTGGAGCAACATCGCGCTGGTCTTCCCCGACATCACCTTCGGGATCCCGGGGGTGCACATCGACGCGGTCCGGTTGGTCACACCGGTCCACGCTGCGATCGTCGGGCTGGCGCTGGCGTTGGGAGCGTACGCAGCGAGGGCTCTTTCGAGCGGCGACCGGCTCGCCGCGCTCGGTGACCTGCTGGTGACGACGCTCCAGGCGACCAGCCTGGTCTCGGTGCTCGCGATCACCGACCTGCTGGGGGTCGTCCAGGCGCTCGAGGAGCGCAACCATCTGATCATCCCGCTGCTCGTGGTGGCCGCGATCTGGTACCTCGTCCTGGTCACCGCGGCGCGCGGCGCGATCCGCCTGCTCGGGACTGTGCGCAGAAGGGCTCGGACGGCCCACGAGTGAAGCTGAGGGTAAAAGTCGGCGACTATTGCAAGACCTGGCAACGCAGATCTTTGTAGAGTGCGTCACGTGACTTTCGAGCAGGCCTGGCAACGGTGGCGCGATGAGCGGGAGGCCGAGCTGAGAAGCCCGGAAGGTTTCCTGGCGATCACCGGCCTGCACTGGCTGAGCGCCAAGCCGCAGCGGTTCCCAGGGGTCCCGGGTGTCTGGTCGAAGGCTCCGGAGGGCGCCGTGGTCGAGCTCGGTCCGGGTGAGTGGCTCGAGCTCGGTGGCACCACCCTTGCCGGGCGGTACGTCTTCGGGGATGTCGACCCCGTGGGAGTGGTCGCGACCTTCGACACCGGGACCGTCGAGGTCGCTGACCGCTTCGGCACCCCGGTCCTCCGGCCGCGGCAGCCCGACGGCCCGTTCCTGCGCGACTACACCGGCACCCCGACGTACGCTCCGGACCCGGCGTGGCGGTTGATCGCGGCCTTCACGCGCTACGCGACGAGCCGGCCGATCTCGGTCGGCTCCGTGGTCGAGGGCCGCTCGAGCGTCATCGACGCCGTGGGCGAGGTGGCGTTCGATGTGGGTGGCCGCCCGCAGCGGCTGATCGCCTTCGACGGCGGTGACGACGAGCTGTGGCTGCTGTTCACCGACGAGACCAGCGGCGTCACGACCTACGCCGCCTGCCGTCAGCTCGCCGTCGAGCCGCCCGTCGACGGCAAGGCAGTCCTCGACTTCAACCGCGCCGCCAACATGCCCTGTGCCTACACGATCCACGCCACCTGCCCGCTCCCGCCCGCCAGCAACCACATCGACGTGCTCGTCGAAGCGGGCGAGCAGACCCCGCCGAGGGCACCCGCCGACTGACGCCTGGTTCCGGTTCGGAGGTTTAACCGTGCGAAACGGACCGGAAACAGCGAAACAGGCAGACTAGGGCCTATGGCGGGGACGATGTTGTGGAGAGTGCGTACGACGCTGCCGGACCGACCGGGCGCGCTGGCCTCGCTGGCGCAGCGCTGCGGCAAGGCCGGGGTCAACATCTTGGGGATGCAGATCTTCCCGGGACTGGCGCAGGTCACCGACGAGTTCGTGCTGCGTACGCCCCCGGGTTGGGGCGAGGACAAGATCTGCGGTCTCTTCTCCGCAGCCGGTGGCGGCGAAACCGTCGTCCAGCCCGCCAACGAGGCGGCCCTGGCCGACCAGCCGACCCGCTACGTGCAAGCCTGCCGGTACGTCCTGGAGCGGCCGATGTCGTTCCCGGAGGTGGTGGCGCAGCTCTTCGACGCGGAGCCCGAGGCTCCGCCCGGGGTCGTCCACGACACCATGGAGCTGCGGGTCGCGGACGTCGACGTCCAGCTCCACCGCACCGCCCCCTTCACCGCGACCGAGCGCGCCCGTGGTTCCGCGATGGCCGACCTGGTCAACGACGTCCTCGACCGCAGCCGCGAGTCGGCGGCCATCGGAACCACCCCGCCCGTCCGCCGCCTCGGCACCGGAAGCACCCCTGACCTCGTCGTCACCGGCGACGCCGTCACCGCCCTCGTCGACGGCGTCGCGGTCGGCATCGGCGAGGTCCTGGCCCCGGTCGAGGACGACCAGAACGTCCGCGTGATCAACCTGCGCGTCGACCCGGCCTGGCAGCGCCGAGGCATCGGCACCCGGCTGCTGATCGACACCGCCAAGCTCGCGCACATGCTCGGCGCCGACGAGATCCTGCTCACGACCCAGTCCGACAACCAGGCCGTGCTGCCCATGGTCCTCGCCGCCGGGATGCGCGGCCGGATCCGGATGGCCGGTGATCTGCTGACCGTCAAGGTTCCGGTGCGGGATCTCAAGCCGTTGGATCGGTAGTGCAGCGATACCCGGTTAACCGGGCTCTACCATTTTCTTGGGCTGCACTTCTCTGGCAATGCAACGCCAGAGAAGTGCAGCAAACACCTGAGAAGTCTCGCCGTTTCGGCGATCCCTGGGGCTCGGCCGTAGCATTTCTCCATGGAGATCCCGGAGAAGTTCGCGACGCTCGGCCTCACCTACGACGACGTACTCCTGCTGCCCGGATATTCGGACCTGGCGCCGTCCGACATCGATACGACCTCCCGGCTGACCCGCGAGATCAACCTGCGGGTCCCGCTCATCTCCGCGGCGATGGACACCGTGACCGAGTCGCGGATGGCGATCGCGATGGCCCGCCAGGGCGGCATCGGCGTCCTCCACCGCAACCTGAGCATCGAGGATCAGGCCTACCAGGTCGACCTGGTCAAGCGGACCCAGACCGGGATCATCTCCAACCCGGTCACCATCGGCCCCGACGCGACGCTCGAGCAGCTCGACAAGCTCGCCGGTGAATACCGGATCTCCGGGTTCCCCGTGGTCGACGTCGACCAGAAGCTGATCGGCATCATCACCAACCGCGACCTCCGGTTCACCCCCGTCGCGGAGTGGGCGACCACCAAGGTCAACGAGGTGATGACCTCCAAGGACCTGATCACCGGCCCGTCGGAGATCTCCCGCGAGGAGGCCACCAAGCTGCTGCGCCAGCACAAGCTCGAGCGGCTCCCGCTGATCGACGCCGACGGCCGCATCACCGGCCTGATCACCGTCAAGGACTTCGTGAAGTCCGAGCAGTTCCCCGACGCCTCCAAGGACGGTCAGGGCCGCCTGCTCGTCGGCGCGGCGATCGGCTACTTCGGTGATGCATGGGAGCGGGCCACCACGCTCATCGAGGCCGGTGTCGACGTGCTGGTCGCGGACACGGCCCACGGCAACGTACGCATGCTGATCGACATGGTCCACCGGCTCAAGACCGACCCGGCCACCAAGCATGTCCAGGTGATCGGCGGCAACGTCGCGACCAAGGAAGGCGCGCAGAGCTTCGTCGAGGCAGGCGCCGACGCGGTCAAGGTCGGTGTCGGCCCGGGCTCGATCTGCACCACCCGCGTCGTCACCGGTGTCGGCGTGCCGCAGATCTCCGCGGTCTACGAGGCCTCGCTGGCCTGCAAGCCGGCCGGTGTCCCGGTGATCGCCGACGGCGGTCTGCGCTACTCCGGCGAGATCGGCAAGGCGATCGTCGCCGGTGCCGACACCGTGATGCTCGGCTCGATGCTCGCCGGCACCGAGGAGACCCCCGGCGACCTGGTCCTGATGAACGGCAAGCAGTTCAAGGCCTACCGCGGCATGGGCTCCATGGGCGCGATGTCCTCGCGCGGCAAGAAGTCGTTCTCCAAGGACCGCTACTTCCAGGCCGAGGTCACCGACGACGACATGATCGTCCCCGAGGGCGTCGAGGGCCAGGTCGCCTACAAGGGCGCGCTGGCGACGGTCGCCCACCAGCTCACCGGCGGCCTGCACCAGACGATGTTCTACGTCGGCGCGCGCACCATCCCCGAGCTGCAGGAGAAGGGCCGCTTCATGCGGATCACCTCCGCCTCGCTCAAGGAGTCGCACCCCCACGACGTCCAGGTCACCGCCGAGGCGCCGAACTACCACGTCTGAGGCAGCGCCAGCGAGCTCGCTCGCGGGCGCGTCGCCGAAGAGATCGAGCAGCGGTGCGGCTGAGCCTGCGAAGCCGCAGCCCGCGTGTCGAGATCTACGTGCCGCGCAACACCACGAGCCCCGGATCGACCGATCCGGGGCTCGTCCCATTTTGTGCGACGAGATGATCACGATGTGAGGAATTCGGGCACGAACCCGGCGCGGTCGGAGTTCAATCCGGTGCCAGCATCCTGATCCTTCCGGGAGGACCCATGACCATCACCGATACCGACACCTTCGCCCAGGACTGGGCGGCGTGGCACGAGGAACACGAGAGGAAGCGGGCCTCGGCCCACGGCTTCCTCGCGATCACCTCGATGCGCTGGCTGGCCGAGGAGCCGGAGACGTACGACGACGTGCCGGGCGCCTGGTCGAGCGGTCCCGACGGCGTCGTGGTCTCGCTGGCCTCAGGTGAGTCGTTGGTCGTCGACGGCGCCGAGGTAACCGGTCGGCACGCGTTCGGTGTCATCGACGAGCGCGGCGGGGTCACCGCCCTGTTCGGCGACGCGGCGGTGGAGATCGCCAACCGCGGCGGCAACGCGGTCATCCGCCCCCGCCACCCCGACAACCCGGTCCTGACCGGCTACCGCGGCACCGAGAGCTACTCGCCCGACCCGAAGTGGGCGATCCAGGCACGCTTCGTCGCCTACGACCCGCCCGTGCCCACGACCGTGGGCTCGGTCGTCGACGGTCTGGAGCACGTCTACGAGGCCGTCGGCGAGATCGAGTTCGAGGTCGACGGCACCGTGCACAGCCTGATCGCCTTCCCGGGCTCCACCCCGGGGTCCCTGCACGTGCTGTTCCGCGACGAGACGTCGGGCAGGACGACGTACGCCGCCACTCGCACGCTGTCCGTGGGTGCACCCGACGGGGAGGGCAACGTGCTGATCGACTTCAACCGCGCGACCAACCTGCCGTGCGCCTACACCGCTCATGCCACCTGCCCGCTTCCCCCGGCCGCCAACCGCCTGTCGGTCGCGGTCGAGGCCGGGGAGAAGAAGCCCGCCTGAAACGGGATCGTGCTGCTGAGCGGCGGCGGAAGCCGCGCTGAGCAGCACGGCCGGGTTCACCCGTGTTCGGCCACCGGGCGGCGCATCGGAAGCCCACCGGCCACCAGCACCGCGGCGACGAGAACGAGGGCGGCGTTGACCCCGATCGCCACGTGCAGGGCGCCGAGCGATGTGACGCCGCCGGCGGCGGTGGCCACCGTGGACATGATCGGGATGCCGAGCGCGATCGCGACCTGCTGCGTCATCATCGCCAGCCCGGTGGCCAGTCCCTGCTCGTGGTCGGGGAGCCCGGAGGTCGCGGCGACCATGAACCCGACGATCGCGGCGACGTGTCCGATGGCGCCCACGAAGTTCATCAGTCCGAGGAACCACAGCCAGCCGACCGAGGGCCCGATCAGGACGAGTGCGCCGGTGGTCACCGCTTGCAGGGCGAGACCGCCCGCCACCGTGTTCCGTACGCCGAAGCTCTGGATGAAGCGCGGTCCCACTACCCCGCCGATGATCGCCCCCAGGCCCATCGCGACGAGCATCAGACCGGTCTGAAGGGCGTTGAGGTCGAGGACGTGCTGGAGATACATCGTCAGCACGAAGACGAGCGACGACTCGAAGGCGAACGTCGCGAAGCCGGCGATGTTGCCGAAACCGACGGTCCGGCGGGTGAGGATCTGCAGCGGCACCAGCGGGTGCGGGTGGGTGGACTCGGCCCGCCAGAAGGCCACCAGCAGCATCACCGCGAGGCCGATCGCGACCAGCCCCCACATATCGGTGATGCCGACCTCGCCGAGGCGGGTCGCGCCGTAGACGAGCGCCAACAGCCCAGAGGTCACCAGCACGGCGCCGGGAAGGTCGAGCCGCGACCGCTCCCGGTCGGCGGCGTCACGCAGCACGAACGGCGCGACGGCGATCACCAGCAACGCGATCGGCACGTTGACGAGGAACGCCCAGCGCCACGACAGCAGATCGGTGAGTACGCCGCCCAGCACTGCCCCGGCGGTGAACCCGGTCGACATCACGACGCTGTTCAGTCCCAGCGCGCGCTGACGCAGCGGCCCCTCGGGAAAGGAGACGGTGAGCAAGGAGAGTGCCGCCGGAGTGACCGCAGCCGTCGCCAGACCCTGGGCGACCCGGGCCGTGAGCAGCAGCTCGGGTGAGGTGGCCACCCCGCCCAGCAGCGATGCGGCGCCGAGCGCGACCATGCCGACCATGAAGACGCGGCGCCGGCCGACGTAGTCGCCGATCCGGCCGAAGAGCAATGTGAAACCGGCCGCGGTCAGGGCGAACGCGGTGGCGATCCACTGCACGTTGGCCTCGGCGAAGCCCAGGTCCGCGCCGACCGTCGGCAGCGCCACGTTGAGGATCGAGAAGTCGACGGTGAGCGTGAACTGGGAGGCGAGCAGCAGCAGGAGCACCAGCAGCTGCCCGCGGGTCATCGTGGCCGGGCGTACGGGCTCGGCCTGGGTTGTGGTGGTCATGGGCCCAACGGTCCGCCGGACGAGGTGCCTCAGCCAGACACCTGTCCTGCCACCCCGCCGCGTGCCTAGCACTGACAGGGTCAGGAAGAAACCTGGGCTTGGCGGCACTATGGAGACCATGACGACTGAGCTGGGCGAGTTCCTGCGGAGCCGACGGGCGGCGATCAGCCCGGAGGAGGCGGGCGTGGTCTCCTACGGTGCCCGACGGGTGCCGGGGCTGCGGCGCGAGGAGCTGGCGATGCTCGCCGGTGTGTCGCCGACCTACTACACCCGGTTGGAACAGTCCGACCACCACAACGCCTCCGACTCGGTGATCGATGCGCTCGCCCGTGCGCTGCGGCTGAGCATCGAGGAGCACGACCACCTGCGCCGACTGGCCCGGCCGGCCGGAGCGGGCCCGGGGCGGGCCCGCGAGGAGGAGGCCCGGCCGAGCGCGGTCGCGATGCTGATGGACTACCCCGGTCCGGCGCTGATCGTCGACCACGCCAACTACGTGCTCGCCTGGAACGACCTCGGACACCGCCTCTACGGGCACGGACTGGACTTCGACGCTCCCTACGCGGACCGCTCGATGCGCCCCAACCTGGTCCGCCGGTTCTTCCTGGAGCCGGAGGGTCCCGAGCTCTTCGTCGACCCCGGGGACGCCGGGCTGCAGATGGTCGGCTTCCTGCGCTACTCCTCCGGGCTGCACCCCGAGGACCACATCCTCAGCTGTCTGGTCGGCGAGCTCGTCCAGCGCAGCGACCTGTTCGCGGAGCTGTGGGCCGAGCATCCGGTGATGGACTGCGGCTATGGCATCAAGCGCCTGCGGCATCCGGTGGCCGGACGGCTGGACCTCGCCTATGAGGCGATGGTGCTGCCCGAGACCAGCCAGCGGCTCATGCTCTACCGGGCCGAGCCCGGCTCGCCGTCGGCGGACGCACTCTCGCGCCTTGCTGGCCCGTGAGTTGTGATGCCGAGGGTGGCCCATGGGCCGCTCTCGGCATCACAGCTACAGATCCTTCGCGTACGTCGCCGGGGGAGCGCCCACGACCTCCCGGAACGTACGCACCAGGTGAGCCTGGTCGCTGAAGTCCAGCTCCGCGGCGACCGCGGCCCAGTCGACGTCACCGGAGTGGGCGCGGGCAGCGACCTCCAGCACGCGGAACCGCTGCACGACCCACTTCGGGCCGATCCCGACGTACTCGCTGAAGAGCCGCTGCAGCGACCGCAGGCTCAGTCCGGCGCGCTCGGCGAGCTGCTCGGCGCGGGTGATCGAACGGTCGTCCTCGGCGAGTGCCATCCAGCGGCGTACGTCCTCGGCCACCGGGTCCGCAGGGAGGCCGACCTCCAGCAGGTAGGACTCCATCGCGGCTGCCATCTCCGCCGGGTCCGTCGAGGTGAGGATCCGCTCGGCCGCCGGCCGGTCGTCGACGCGGAGCAGCTCCTGGGCGGGGACGACCTGGTCGGCGATGGCGCTGACCCGGCTGCCGAGCACGGGGCGGAAGAGCCCGGGCAGGAAGGAGGCGCCGAGCGTGTGTCCGCGGCCGGTCAGGTGGCGGAGGAACGGCTTGCGCCCGATGCCGTGCACGAGCAGCCGAACCTCCTCGGCGGCGATGTGGATCCGGGGCTGCGGGATGACCTGCTGGTCATGCGGCTGCTCGAGGTCCCAGCCGACGTACCAGTGGTAGTCCAGGTGGCCCACGAGTGCGGCCGAGGGTGCGAACCGCTCGGTGGTGATCGTCCGGGCCGCGGTCACCGGCCGCACGATCGCGTCGGGATAGCCCCTACCCTCCATCTGGCTCGCCATGGCGCCAACGATATGGCGCGTTCCTTCAATCCTGCGCCCCTGTTTCCGGAGCAGGCTGGACCCATGACCGAACACAGCAGGGACACGACCTACAGCAACAAGGCAAGCACCACGATGACCGTCGCGCGGTGGCAGGAGGCGGCCTACGTCGACATCGACGGCGAGGGCACCACGATGGGCAACGACATCTACATCCCTCACCGCGGCCTGACCACGTCAGAGACCGACTACACCTACACCGGCGAGATCGAGGGCAAGGGCGTCGCGCGGATGATCGGCGCCTACGGCAACCCCGCCGGCGGCGCGGTCTTCGAGGCGTACGAGCAGTTCACCGGCTCCATCGCCGGCCAGGAGGGCTCGTGCGTGTGGCGGATCAGCGGGACGTACGCCGACAAGACCGTGCGCTCCCACCTCACCGTCATCCCCGGGCTCGGCACCGGTGGCCTCGAAGGCCTTGTCGGAGAGGCCGACATGGTCCTGGCCGAGGAGGGCGGCGGGGAGACGTACGGCTTCGTCCTCTCCTACGACTGGAGCTGAGGACGCGGGCGGGGGATGCGGGCGGCTGAGGACTGGCCGAGCCAGGAGGGGACGGCACGGCGTACGTCCTCGGCCGCGCTGACGGTGACCATCTCGGCGCGCAGCGCCAACGGCCAGGCGAGGTCACCGCGCCAGATCTCGGTGAGCGTACGCAGGCTGCAGGTGAGCCGCGCATCGACCTCGAAGCCGGGGTCGAAGTCGCAGACCTCGGCCTGGTCCGCGGCGACCACGAGCCACCAGCGGGCGACCTTCGGCTCGACGTCGGTGAGGCCGAACTCGACCACGGTGCGCTGCCGTGGCCATACGTCGATCGGGATCGTGCGACGCATGTCCCAGAAGAGCAGGTGCGGGTCGAGGTCGGCCCGGCCCAGCGATCCGATCCAGCGCACGCCCCACTCGTTGAGCGCGGTCACGACCGTGACGAGCTCCTGGCCGGAGTCGGTGAGGTGGTAGGAGGTTCGCTTCCCCTCGCCGCGCTGCTGGACGATGCCCGCGCGCTCCAGGGTGCGCAGCCGTTTGGAGAGCAGGGCCGGCGACATCTTCGGCACCCCTCGGCGCAGCTCGTTGAAGTGGGTGCTGCCGAGCAGCAGCTCGCGGACGACGAGCAGCGTCCACCGCTCGTCGAGCACCTCCATGGCCTTCGCCATCGGACAGAACTGGCCGTATCCCGCCATCGGACCGCCTCTCTCGTGCGGCCCGAGATCCGCTCCTCTCAGTAGACCCCTGGAGGGGACGGGTGGCAAGTACAGATCCAGAACCTCCCCAAGTTCAGATCCGGCACTATCGGGCGGACCTGCTGCAGGGCGAGGCTGGAGACCCAGACCACCTCTCGGGCCGACGTCTTGGAGGAGACATGACCGCAACCCCCGTACAGCCCGAGCTGAAGGCCCGCCACCGTGCGATGTGGGGCCTGGGGAACTACGCCCGGGTCGCCGACGAGCTCATCCCCGAGCTCGGCCAGGTGATCGTCGAGGCATGCGAGATCGGTCCCGGCGACCGCGTCCTCGACATCGCAGCCGGCACCGGGAACGCCGCCATCCCCGCTGCCCTCGCCGGCGCGGACGTGACCGCGAGCGACCTGACCCCGGAGCTGCTCGAGATCGGACAGGCCCGGGGAGCGGAGGCCGCCTCGATCACCTGGCGGGTCGCCGACGCCGAGGCGCTCCCGTTCGAGGACGCCGAGTTCGACGTCGTCATGTCCTGCGTCGGGATCATGTTCGCGCCGTTCCACGAGAAGGCGGCCGCCGAGCTGCTCCGGGTCGTGCGCCCGGGCGGCCGGATCGGTCTGGTCAGCTGGACCCCGGAGGGGTTCATTGGTCAGATGTTCGCGACGATGAAGCCGTTCATGGCGCCGCCGCCCGAGGGTGCGCAGCCGCCTCCGCGCTGGGGCGACGAGACCCACGTACGCGGCCTGCTGGGGGACCACGTCACCACGGTCCGGGCCGAGAAGCGGACGGTGGCCGTCGACTCCTTCGAGACCGGCGCGGAGTTCCGTGACTTCTTCAAGGCCTGCTACGGGCCGACGATCGTCGCCTACCGCGGGATCGCGGACGACGAGTCCCGGACCGCCGAGCTCGACGCCGCGCTCGCCGACCTGGGGGACCGTTACCTCACCGCCGGGACGATGAAGTGGGAATACCTGTTGCTGACCGGGGTACGCGGCTAGGTCGTCGTCTGCCCACGTCGGTGCGTGCTTTCCGATCTCGATCCGGTCCCGTGGAACAATCCGTCCTGTGACTGAGATCGAGATCGGCAGGGCCAAGCGGGCACGACGGGCGTACGCCTTCGACGACGTGGCGATCGTGCCCTCACGCCGCACCCGGGACACCACCGAGGTGAGCACCGACTGGCAGATCGACGCCTATCGCTTCGACATCCCGGTGCTCGCCGCGCCGATGGACTCGGTGATGTCGCCTTCGACCGCGATCGCCATGGGCAGGCTCGGTGGGCTCGGGGTGCTCAACCTCGAAGGCGTGTGGACCCGCTACGACGACCCGCAGCCGCTGCTCGACGAGCTGGCCGGGATGAGCGGTGTCGACGCGACCCGGCGTCTGCAGGAGATCTACGAGGCTCCGATCCGCGCCGAGCTCATCACCGAGCGTCTGCGCGAGGTGCGCGCCTCGGGCGTCACCGTCGCCGGGGCGCTCTCACCGCAGCGTACGAAGGAGTTCGCCAAGGCCGTCGTCGACGCCGGCGTCGACCTCTTCGTCATCCGTGGCACCACGGTCTCGGCCGAGCACGTCTCCTCGCAGTCCGAGCCGCTCAACCTCAAGGAGTTCATCTACGAGCTCGACGTGCCGGTGATCGTGGGCGGGTGTGCGACCTACCAGGCGGCGCTCCACCTGATGCGCACCGGTGCGGCCGGGGTCCTGGTCGGCTTCGGCGGCGGTGCGGCGCACACGACCCGGACCGTTCTCGGCGTGGCCGTGCCGATGGCCTCCGCGGTGGCCGACGTCGCCGCCGCCCGCCGTGACTACCTCGACGAGTCCGGCGGCCGCTACGTGCACGTCATCGCCGACGGCGCCGTCGGCCGCTCCGGCGACATCGCCAAGGCGATCGCCTGCGGCGCCGACGCGGTCATGGTCGGCTCGCCTTTCGCTCGTGCGACGGACGCCCCCGGCAAGGGCTTCCACTGGGGCAACGAGGCCCACCACGCCGACCTGCCCCGCGGCCAGCGCGTCGCCTTCGAGCCCGTCGGCACCTTCGAGGAGGTCCTCTACGGTCCCTCCCACGTCGCCGACGGCACCATGAACCTCGTCGGCGCCCTCAAGCGCGCCATGGCCACCACCGGCTACACCGACCTCAAGGAGTTCCAGCGGATCGAGGTCATCGTCGGCTGACCTCGCCGAAACCGCACTCCTGGCGGCCCGAAACCATAGGTGTGGGCGACGAAACTCCAGTTTCGTCGCCCACAACTGTTTCCCCCGCCCGCCCGCCCGCCGAGACGTCACTTACGTCGGCCGAGTGGTCACCGCGGTGACCACTCGGCCGACGTAAGTGACGTCTCGCCCTGCGCTGGTGACGCTTCGGCCGACGGGGCTGACTTCTCGGCATTGCTTGGAACTCTGACCTTCCATGTTCTTGGGCTACCCCGTAGAGTGACCGTCACCACCACCTAAGCAAGCGCTTAGATTAGCCGAGCACAGACGAGGGATTGAACATGTCGAGGTTCGAGGGACGTACGGCGATCATCACCGGGGCGAGTCGGGGGATCGGGCTGGGGATCGCCCAGCGCCTGGTGGACGAGGGGGCCAGGGTCGTCATCACCGCGCGCAAGCCCGAGGCGCTGGCGGAAGCCGTCGAGACCCTTGGTGGCAGCGCGAAGGCCCTCGGCATCGCCGGGAAGGCCGACGACCCCGCTCACCAGGAGGAGGTCGTGAAGACGGCCATCGACACCTTCGGCAGCGCCGACTTCATGATCAACAACGCCGGCATCAACCCGAAGGCCGGCGGGCTGATCGACATGGACCGCGAGTCGGCCCGCAAGACCGTCGAGGTCAACTGCCTCTCGCCGATCGGCTGGACCCAGCAGGTCTGGCGGCAGTGGATGTCCGAGCACGGCGGCGCGGTCGTCAACATCTCCTCGGTCGCCGGCCTCGCCCCGACCCCGCTGATCGCGACGTACGGCGCCAGCAAGGCGATGCTCAGCTACATCACCCAGGAGCTCTCCGTCGAGCTCGGCCCGAAGGTGCGGGTCAACGCGATCCTCCCGGCCGTCGTGAAGACCAAGTTCGCCGAGCTCCTCTACGAGGGCCGCGAGGCCGAGGTCTCGGCCGCCTACCCGCTCAAGCGCCTCGGGACCCCCGAGGACATCGCCGGCGCCGCCGCGTTCCTCCTCTCCGAGGACGCGAGCTGGATGACCGGCCAGCTCGTCACCATGGACGGTGGCCTCACCCTCGCCGGCGGACGCGTCTGATGCCGATCCTTCCTGACAGCACCGCGGTCGTCACCGGCGCCGCGGGCGGCATCGGCCGTGCCCTGGCCGCCCGCCTCGTCGCAGAGGGCGTTCGCGTCGTGGTCAACGACATCGACGAGGTACGCCTGGCCGAGACCGCCGACCAGATCGGCGCCCATCCGGTGGCCGGTGACGCGGCTTCGGTCGAGGGCGTCGCCCGCCTCGTCGAGGCGGCCAAGGAGCACCTCGGTCAGATCGACACGTGGTACGGAAATGCCGGCATCGACCGCGGCTTCGGTCTGGACTGTCCCGAGGAGGACTGGCAGGCGTCGCACGAGGTCAATGTGATGGCGCACGTCCGGGCGGCCCGGCTCCTCGTCCCCGAGTGGGTCGAGCGAGGCTCCGGTCGCTACGTGGTGACGGCAAGCGCGGCGGGGCTGCTGATGATGGTCGGTACGCCGACCTACTCGGTAACCAAGCACGCCGCGGTCGCCTTCGCGGAGTGGCTCTCGGTGACCTACCGCCACCGCGGGATCGTCGTCCAGGCGATCTGCCCGCAGGGCGTACAGACCGGCATGCTCGAGCGGTCGGGACAGATGGCTAGCCTGCTCAGTCGCGACGGAGCGCTGACGCCCGAGCAGGTCGCCGACTCGGCCTGGGAGGCGACGATCGACGACCGCTTCCTGGTGCTGCCGCACCCCGAGGTGGGCGACTACTACGCCGCACGGGCGACGCAGACCGACAAGTGGCTCGGCGGGATGAACCGACTCTGGCAGCACGTGGAAGGACAGGTATGAAGGCATGGCGCATCGGCTCGCTCGGCGAGCCCAAGGACGTGATGAGGCTCGAGGAGGTGGCCGACCCGACGCCGGGAGCCGGACAGCTCGTCGTGAAGGTGCTGGCCAGCCCGGCGAACTTCCCCGACGTACTCATGTGCCGCGGCCTCTACCAGGTCAAGCCCGAGCTGCCGTTCACCGCCGGTGTCGAGCTGTGCGGTGAGGTGGTCGCGCTCGGCGAAGGCGTGGACGCGTTCCAGATCGGGGACCGCGTGATCGGCGGCGGGTCGCTGCCGTACGGCGGCTTCGGTGAGCTCGCGCTGATGGACGCTGCGACCACCTTCCCGGCGCCGGAGGCGCTCAGCGACGCCGAGGCGTCGAGCCTCTACATCGGCTACCAGACCGGTTGGTTCGCGCTTCACCGCCGTGCGAACATCCAGCCCGGCGAGACGCTGCTCGTGCATGCCGCGGCGGGCGGGGTCGGCAGCGCCGCGATCCAGCTCGGCAAGGCCGCCGGGGCCACGGTGATCGGCGTGGTCGGTGGACCGGAGAAGGCCGAGGTCGCGAAGAAGCTCGGCGCGGACGTGGTCATCGACCGTCACACAGAGGACTTCGTCAAGGTGGTCAAGGAGGTCACCGGCGGCAAGGGCGCCGACGTGATCTACGACCCCGTCGGCGGCGACACCTACGACCGCTCGACCAAGTGCATCGCCTTCGAGGGCCGGATCCTGATCATCGGCTTCGCCGGCGGCCGGATCCAGGAGGCCGCGCTCAACCACTCGCTGATCAAGAACTACTCGATCGTCGGGCTCCACTGGGGTCTCTACAACGCGCTCGCGCCCGAGCTGGTCGCCGAGTGCCACCGCGAGCTCACCCGGATGGCGGCCGAAGGCTCGATCAAGCCGCTGGTCAGCGAGACGCTGTCCTTGGAGCAGGTGGCCGACGGCGTACAGCGCTTGGCGGACGGCGAGACCGTGGGCCGGGTCGTCTACGGGGCGAGGTCATGACGGCCACGGGTCTCCGGGCGGTCATCTTCGACTACGGCGGGGTGCTGACCACGCCCATCGGCGACTCGATCCGGACCTGGCTGGAGGCCGACGGCATCAAACCGGAGAGCTTCACGACGGTGCTGAAGGAGTGGCTCGGCCGCTACGCCGACGCCGGCACCCCGATCCACCGCCTCGAGCTCGGTGAGCTCTCGGTCAAGGAGTTCGACAGCCTCCTGGCGGCTCGCCTGGAGACGTACGACGGTAGCCCGGTCCATCCCGAGGGCGTCCTGTCTCGGCTCTTCGCCGGGATGCAGCCCAACCCGGAGATGTTCGCGCTGGCCGAGGAGCTCCGCGACGCCGGCATCCGACTGGCGCTGCTCTCCAACAGCTGGGGCAACTTCTACCCCCGCAAGCAGGTCGACGCGCTGTTCGAGGTCGTGGTGATCTCCGAGGAGGTCGCCATGCGGAAGCCGGAGCCACCGATCTTCGCCCGCACCCTGAGCCGGCTCGGTCTCTCGGCTGAGGAGTGCCTCTTCATCGACGACGCAGAGCCCAACGTCCTGGGCGCCCGGGCGGTCGGTCTCGACGCACTGCTGCACACAGACCCGGCGAGCACCCGCGCCGCGCTCACCCGAATGATCCCCACCCTCGGAGGTGCCGCGTGACGGCCGAATCGCTGCCCGGACTCGACCTGGACCGGCTCGGCCCCTGGCTGGCCGAGAACCTCGACGGGGTCTCGACAGGCTCGGGGCCACTCCGTTCAGACCCCGATGGAAGCCTGAGCGCCACCCACATCTCCGGCGGCAAGTCCAACCTGACGTACGTCGTCTCCGACGGCACTCACGAGTGGATCGTCCGGCGCCCGCCGCTGGGTCACGTCCTCGCCACCGCGCACGACATGAAGCGGGAGCACACCGTGATCACCGCGCTGCGCGACACCGACGTGCCGGTGCCGCACACCTACGCGTTCTGCAGCGACGAGGAGGTGCTCGGGGCGCCGTTCTACGTGATGGAGAAGGTCGACGGCCGGCCCTACCGGTACGCCCGCGAGCTCGAGCCGCTCGGCTCCGAGCGGACCCGGGCGATCTCGGAGCAGCTCATCGACGTGATGGCCGCGCTGCACGGGGTCGACCCCGCCGACGTCGGGCTGAGCGAGTTCGGCCGCCCCGAGGGTTTCCTCTCGCGACAGGTCAGGCGCTGGAAGAAGCAGCTCGAGGCGTCCCACTCCCGCGACCTGCCCGCTGCCGACGAGCTCCACTCGCTGCTGGAGGCGCGGGTGGGAGCCGCTGAGGCTGCCTCGACCGGGCCGGGGATCGTGCACGGCGACTACCGGCTCGACAACGTACTCACCGACAGCACGGACCGGATCCGCGCTGTCGTCGACTGGGAGATGGCCACGCTCGGCGACCCGGTCACCGACCTGGCGATCCTGCTCACCTACCAGCAGATGGCCACGGTCTCCGGCGACGCCACCGTGACCGACGTCAGCAACGCTCCCGGCTGGCTCACCGAGGACGAGATCATCGCCCGCTACGACGCCGCCAGCCCGCGTGACCTGAGCGAGTTCGGCTTCTACCGCGGGCTGGCCGCCTACAAGCTCGCCGCGATTCTCGAGGGGATCCACTACCGCTACCTGAAGGGCCAGACCGTGGGGCCTGGTTTCGAAACGATCGGGGACGGTATCCACCCGCTCCTCGACATGGGCATCAACGCTATGAAGGAGAACACAGGGCGTGTCTCCTAGTCCATCGGCTGCTACGCGGCGCCCAGCACGCACGCTGGCCGCGTTGTCGTCGATCGACAGGCAACCCCGGCCTGCCTCCTCCTCCGCCTTGCCATCGCACGCACTGGGCGCCGCTCGCGACGCCCCTGAACTAGGAGACACACCCTGATGGATTTCGCACCCGACGCCAGGACCGAGGAGCTCGTCGCCTCGTTGCAGGACTTCCAGAAGACGCACGTCGAGCCGAACGAGGCGGTCTTCCACGAGCAGCTCGCGGCCCAGGACGACAAGTGGGCCTGGGACACCGTCCCTGTCCTCGGCGAGATCCGCGCCGAGGCCCGCAAGCGTGGCCTGTGGAACCTCTTCCTCCCCGGTGAAGGCGGCGCCGGGCTGACCAACCTGCAGTACGCCCCGCTGGCCGAGATCACCGGCCGCAGCCACCTCGGGCCGGCCGCCCTCAACTGCGCGGCGCCCGACACCGGCAACATGGAGGTGCTGCACGACTTCGGCAACGACGCGCAGCAGAAGGAGTGGCTCGAGCCGCTTCTGGAGGGACAGATCCGCAGCGCCTTCGCGATGACCGAGCCGGCCGTCGCATCCTCCGACGCGACGAACATCGAGACCTCGATCGTGGCCGACGGCGATGCGTACGTCGTCAACGGCCGCAAGTGGTGGATCACCGGGGCGATGAACCCCAACGCCAAGATCCTCATCGTGATGGGCAAGACCGACCCGACCGCCGAGCGCCACAAGCAGCAGTCGATGATCCTGGTGCCCCGGGACACCCCGGGTCTGGAGATCAAGCGTGGGATGGAGGTCTTCGGCTACGACGACCACGACCACGGCGGTCACGCCGAGCTGACCTTCTCCGACGTCCGGGTGCCGGCGGGCAACCTCATCGGGACCGAGGGGATGGGCTTCGCGATCGCGCAGGCGCGCCTGGGTCCGGGCCGTATCCACCACTGCATGCGTTCCATCGGGCTCGCCGAGCGGGCGATCGAGCTGATGTGCGCCCGGGTCGAGGACCGGGTCGCCTTCGGCAAGCCGCTCTCCGAGCAGGGAGTGATCCGGGACTGGATCGCCGAGTCCCGGGTGCGGATCGAGCAACTGCGGCTCCTCGTCCTCAAGACCGCCTGGCTGATGGACACCGTCGGCAACAAGGGCGCCCACACCGAGATCCAGGCGATCAAGATCGCCACCCCGGCGACCGTCCAGTGGATCCTCGACAAGGCCATCCAGGCGCACGGCGCCGGCGGGCTCTCGCAGGACTTCCCGCTGGCCCGCGCCTACGCCGGGATCCGGACCCTCCGGTTCGCCGACGGCCCCGACGAGGTTCACAAGAACGCGTTGGCGAAGGCGGAGCTGCGCAAGCAGGCCGCTCGCCGGGAAGGACGACAGTGATGTCGCACGACAGCGAGCTCGACAGGCTCGGCCGGCTGGTCGCCGAGTTCCTGGCAGAGCATCCGGTCGAGACGACCGAGCCGAGCGCCTTCCTGCACGCCCGTTATCGGGCCGGCCTGGCCTGGGTCGCCTTCCCGGAGTGCCACGGCGGGCTCGGGCTGTCCCGGGCGATGCAGCCGAAGGTCGACAAGCTCTTCGCGGCAGCCGGTGCCCCCGACAACAACCCGCGGCGCAACGGGATCGGGCTCGGCATGGCCGCGCCGACGATCCTCGCCTACGGCACCCCGGAGCAGAAGTCTCGGTTCCTGGAGCCGCTGTGGTGCGGTGACGAGATCTGGTGCCAGCTCTTCTCCGAGCCCGGCGCCGGCTCCGACCTCGCCGGGCTGGCCACCCGGGCGGTCCTCGACGGTGACGAGTGGGTCGTCAACGGGCAGAAGGTGTGGACTTCTGGGGCCCACAACGCGGACTACGCGATCCTGGTCGCCCGCACCGATCCGGACGTTCCGAAACACCGCGGCCTCACCTACTTCTTGTGCGATATGCACGATCCGGGCGTCGAGGTGCGGCCGCTGCGCCAGATCACGGGCGAGGCGGAGTTCAACGAGGTCTTCCTGACCGACGTGAGGATCCCTGACGCCCACCGGCTCGGTGCGGTCGGCCAGGGCTGGGAGGTCGCCAACGCCACCCTCAACAACGAGCGCGTCGCCATCGGTGGCGCCGCCATGCCTCGTGAGGGCGGGTTGCTCGGCATCGTCGCCGAGTCGTGGCGTACGCAGCCGGACAACCACACCCCGGAGCTGCGCGACCGGCTCTTGAAGCTGTGGGTCGAGTCGGAGGTGGCTCGGCTCACCGGGACGCGGCTGCGGCAGAAGCTGGCCGTCGGCCAACCCGGTCCCGAGGGGTCGGCGATGAAGCTGACGTTCGCCAACATCAACCAGCGGCTCACCGGGCTCGATCTCGAGCTCAGCGGTGAGGACGGCCTCCGCTACGAGGACGGTGACGGCTGGGCGATGGTCCGGCCCGAGCACGTCGACTTCGCCGGACGCGACGCCGTCTACCGCTACCTGCGCACCAAGGGCAACTCCATCGAGGGCGGCACCTCGGAGATCCTGCGCAACATCGTCGCCGAGCGCGTCCTCGGCCTCCCCGGCGAGCACCGGGTCGACAAGGACGTCGCCTGGAAGGCCATCCCCCGATGAGCACCGCATCGATGAGCCCAGCCCCGATGAAGGAGTCCGCGATGAGCACAGTCGACGTCGAGCTGCTCGACAACGAGGTCGATGTCGACCTGCGTTCCACGGTCAGGTCGTTTCTGACCGAGCGCTGCGATCCGACGGAGGTCGTCAAGGCGTACGACGGCGACCGGTCGCTCACCCAGGTCCTGTGGAAGGGGCTGGCGGTCGAGCTCGGTCTCGCGGGGCTGCTGATCCCGGAGACGTACGGCGGTGCCGGAGCCTCTGCTCGCGAAGCCGCTGTGGTCCTGGAGGAGCTGGGCCGGGCGGCCGCTCCGGTGCCGTTCCTGACCAGCTCGGTGGTGGCCGCCTCGGTGCTGCTGGCCGGGCCGACCGAGGCAGGTGCCGATCTGCTCGCCGGGTTGGCCTCGGGGGAGCGGACCGCTGCCCTGACCGTGCCGCTGTCGACCGCGGCCTTCTCGGCGGCGGCCTCCTCCGGGGTCTCGGCGAGCTCGACCACCGTTCGCTCCGTGGCCGGAGCGTTGGAGGCGGACACCCTCCTGGTGCCGGTCGCGACGCCCGACGGCATCGAGATCCGGGCCCTCTCCGCCGAGCAGGCGACGATCACACCGGTCTCCTCGCTCGACATGACCCGTCAGCTCGCCGACGTGACCGTCGACCCGGCGGCCGGAGAGGTGATGGTCGCGGCGGAGAACGGCGCCGACGCCGTAAGCGCCGGTCTGCTGGCCGGCGCCGCGCTGATGGCCTCCGAGCAGGTCGGGGCGGCGCAGTGGTGCTTGACCACGACGGTGGAGTACCTCAAGGTGCGGCGCCAGTTCGGCCGCATCGTCGGTGGCTACCAAGCGCTCAAGCACCGGCTCGCCGACCTCTACACCGGCGTCGAAGGAGCCGGTGCGGCCGCGCGCTACGCCGCCGGGGCGCTGGCCATCGGCAGCGCAGAAGAGGCCGAGATCGCGACCCACGTCGCGGCCGCGTACTGCGGTGATCTCGCCGTCACCGCGGCCGAGGAGGCGGTGCAGCTGCACGGCGGCATCGGGATGACGTGGGAGCACCCCGCCCACCTCTACCTCAAGCGGGCCAAGGCCGACCAGATCGCGTACGGCCTTCCGGGCGCCCACCGCGACCGCTTGGGGGCCATGGTCGACATCTGATGCCGAAGCGTCACTCCGGTCGGCCGAGTTGGCACCACCGTGCCAACTCGGCCGACCGGAGTGACGTCTCGGCTACTTCTCCAGGGCCATCAGCGCGAGCGCGAACAGGAGGCGGTCGTGGGGGTTGGTGATGCTTCTGCCGGTGAGGTCCTGGATCTGCTTGATGCGGTAGATGACCGTGTTGCGGTGGCAGATCAGATCCTGGGCGGCGTGGGTGGGCGAGCCGCCGTGGGAGATGAGGGCGCGGAGCGTCGCCAGCAGCACGTCTGACTGGTGCGACGGCTGGGCCAGGATCGGACCGAGGGTGCGGCGGACGAGCAGGTGGGAGACCGCGGGGGAGGCGGTCAGGAGCACCTGCGGGAGGCGCTCGTCGACGACCGCGATGTCCGTACGCCCCCGGGGCACCGTCTCGACCGTGTGCGTGGCGAGCTGGAAGGCCGTGCCGAAGCCGCTCAGGTCGTCGGCGGTGGCGACCCCGACCCGACCCGAGTTGCAGCCGGAGAGCTGTGCGACGAGGTCGGCGACGGCGTCCGCGACCGGTCGCGACCCCAGCGGGACCAGGCCGAAGTGGTGGTCACCGCGGACGTGCCAGAACGACATCAGCCCGGCCTTCTCCAGCCGGTCGTCGGGGTTGCGCAGCGGTGAGTCACGGCTGCCGTCGAAGGCGGCGACGACGCAGGCCATCTGCGCGTCAGCGGCCACTCCGAGGATGTCCTGCACCTCGGCGGCGAAGGCCGGGTCGCCGCCACGGCCCTCCGCGAGCCCGTCCAGGAGCCGGCCCTGGAGCTGTAGGTCGCGACGCTGGAGCAGCGCCGCCTCCCTCCGGTAGGCCCCCGACATCACCGAGTTCTGCACGTCCAGGTCGGTCCAGACCTGGCGGCCGGCGAGGACCATCACCCGGTCGTCGATCCCCAGGGCCTCCTGCTGATGGACCATCGCCTCCCACAGCATCCGGGTGCCGACGGTGTAGGCGTTGAGACAGAACTCCAGAGGTACGCCCTGGCGCGCGCGCCGCCGACCGGTATCGCGCCACAGGTCGACGGGATTGGCTCCGGGAGTGAGCCCGGCCATGGCCCGGATACCGCGGCGTACGTGCTCTCGGGTGCTCGAGCGCAGGTCTGCTCGCACCGACGGATCGGCGTTCTGGTGCCACTCCGGCTGGATCGCGATCAGGGTCAGAGTGATGTCGTCGGCGATCGCATCGGCCTGGCTCACCAGGGAGGCCCAGGCACGCTCCACCAACGGACGAAGCTCCGCGTCGGGAGATGTGTCACGCATCACATCCATGTGCGGAGCGTCCCACGGCGACTGCCGCCTCCGCCAGCGAACCCGGGAATCCCGGACGGAGCGCCCGAAAGATTTTGTGCACATTGCCTATATCCCCTGTTGTGCGGAGAGTCCAAAGTGAGAGCCGTCACATAGGGTGAAGGGAGCACGATGCAGAAGCCTGGCGAAGGCCACCACGGTCAGACCCCGCCGCTGTTCGCGGCCGAGGGGGTCTCGGTCCGGTTCGGAGGCGTACGCGCGCTGGAGGACGTCTCCTTGGAGGTCGCGCCTCACGAGGTGCACGGCGTCATCGGCCCCAACGGTGCTGGCAAGACCACCCTGTTCAACGTCGTGTGCGGCTTCGTCAGCCCGGGCGAGGGTGAGCTCCGGCTGCGCGGCAAGACGATCCCCGCTCTCCGTCCGCACCAGCTCGCCGGCCACGGCATCGCCCGGACCCTGCAGGGGCTCGGGCTGTTCGAGGGCATGACGGTGCTCGACAACGTGATGGTCGGAGCCGACCGTCTCGCCCGCGCCGGCTTCATGCGCGGTCTGCTCGGCCTCGGCCACCGCGACGACGCCCGTCTCGCCGGCAAGGCGCGGGAGGTGCTCGGTGAGCTCGGGATCGAGTCGTACGCCGCCCGCTACCCCGGCAGCCTGCCCTACCCGATCCGCAAGAAGGTCGCGCTCGCTCGCGCGCTGGTCGCCGAGCCGGAGCTGCTGCTCCTCGATGAACCCGCCAGCGGCTTGAGCGCCGAGGAGATGACCGAGCTCGGCGAGATCATCTCCGGCCTGACGGAGCGGACCGCCGTGATGCTCGTCGAGCACCACATGGACCTGGTGATGTCGGTCTGCCATCGGATCACCGTGCTCGACTTCGGCCGCGTCATCGCGGCCGGCACACCCGACGAGATCCGCAACGACCCGGCCGTGCTCGCCGCCTACCTGGGCGACCAGGTGGAGCACGACGACGACGCCGAGGTCCACGCACTGACCGTTTCCGAGGAGACCTGATGTTCGCCGTCGAGGACCTGAGCGCTGCGTACGGACCCGTCAAGGCGCTCAACGGCGTCAGCTTCACCGCGGACAGAGGGCAGGTCACCGCCGTCCTGGGCGCCAACGGCGCCGGCAAGACCACGTTGCTGCGCACCGTCTCCGGGCTGGTGAGATCCACCGCCGGCAGCGTGATGCTGGACGGCAAGGACATCACCCGCACCGCGACCGAGAAGCTGACCTCGTACGGCCTCTCGCATGTCCCGGAGGGCCGTGGCGTCATCGCCGAGCTGACCGTGGTGGAGAACCTCCGCCTCGGCGGCCTGCACCGCGCGACGGGCTCCGAGCCGATGCCGATCGAGCGGATCTTCGAGCTCTTCCCGCGCCTGGGCGAGCGCCGCGAGGCCACCGCCCACATGCTCTCGGGCGGTGAGCGGCAGATGCTCGTCATCGGCCGCGCGCTGATGGCGCGACCGACCGTGCTCCTGCTCGACGAGCCGTCCCTGGGGCTCGCCCCTCGAGTGGTGGCCCAGATCTTCGACCTGCTCCGCGGGCTGGTGCAGAACGAGAAGCTCACCGTCGTGCTCGTCGAGCAGAACGCCCGTAGTGCCCTGTCCATCGCTGACCACGGCGTCGTGCTCAACCTCGGCAAGGTCGTCGCCTCGGCGCCGGCCGCCGAGCTGGCCGCCGACGAGCAGCTCCGCCACGCCTATCTCGGGTTCTGAGGAGCAGACATGCAGCAGTTTCTCGACACCACCCTCGGAGGGCTGGTGCTGGGCGCGGTCTACGCCGCGTTCGCGCTGGCTCTGTGCCTGATCTGGCGCTCGACCCGGATCGTCAACTTCGCCCAGGCCGCGATGGCGATGGTGACCACCTACATCGCGCTCTCGCTCATCAACGTCGACGTCCCCTACTGGGTCGCCTTCCTCGCCGCGATCGCCGCCGGGTTCATGCTCGGCGCGCTGGTCGAGCGGCTGATCATCCGCCCGGTCGAGGGGAAGGCCGACCTCAACGCGGTGATCCTGACCCTCGGGCTGTTCATGGTGCTGCACGGGCTCACCGCGCTCGTCTTCGGCGTCCAGCACCGCGGCTTCCCGGCTCCGGTCAGCACCAGCGCGATCGAGGTGGGGGACTCCTCGATCGGGATCACCCCGTTCGGCATCCTCACCATCGTCATCGTCGCGCTGGTGATGGCCGGGCTCGTCGTCCTCTTCCGCTTCACCGACCTGGGCCTGCGGATGCGGGCCTCGGCGTTCAACGGCGAGGTCTCCCGACTCCTGGGAGTACGCGTCGGCCGCATGCTCACCCTCGGCTGGGCGCTCGCCGCCGCCGTGGGCGCGGTGGCCGGGATGCTCATCGCCGGCGGCGACCTGGTGAACCCGGCGTTCATGGACCCGTTCGTGATCTACGGCTTCATCGCCGCAGTGCTCGGCGGCCTCGACTCGCCGATCGGGTCGGTGATCGGCGGGCTGATCCTCGGGCTCTCGCTCTCCTACGTCACCGGCTACGTCGGTGAGCACCTGGCGCCGCTCGTTGCGCTGGGGATCTTGATGCTGGTGCTGCTGGTACGTCCCAGCGGCCTCTTCGCAGCGGCTGCGGCCAGGAGGGTCTGACTCATGGAGCGTCTACGTTCTTTCACCGGCCGGGTCCGAAGCGTGCCGTTGCTCCGGCACCTCCTCGTCGCCCTGGTCGCGTTCGTGGTGGTGGCGGCGATCATCGGCTCGTCCAGCCAGTATCTGCAGACCCGCTACGCCGAGATGGCCTTCTTCGCCATCGCCGCGGGCGGTCTCACCCTGCTGACCGGGCTCTCCGGCCAGCTCTCGCTCGGCCACGGCGCCCTGATGGCCGTCGGGGCGTACGCCGCCACCCTGGTGCTCGAGCGCACCGGCGGCGAGACCCTGGCCGACGTCTTCGTCGCCCTGCTGGTGGCGATCGCCGTCTGTGCCGTGGTGGGGGTGATCGTCGGGGTCCCGGCGGCTCGTTTGCACGGGCCCTACATCGCCGGCGCGACGCTGACGCTGGCCGTCGCCGTGCCGCGCCTGGCCAACCAGTGGGACTTCCTCGGAGGCGAGCAGGGGCTCCAGGTGCCGGTGCCGCGCGCGGCTGAGCTCCCGGGGTGGATCCAGGACCTGGTCTGGTTCTTCACCGCCGCCGAGATCGACCAGTACTCCTTCCTCGCCTACCTCGGCTGGTTCCTCCTGGTGCTCGCCTTCGTGGCGCTCGCCAACCTGAGCCGGTCCCGGGTCGGCCGCCGCTGGCGAGCGGTCCGTGACGACGACGTGTCCGCCGAGCTGGCCGGCATCCACCTCGGCCGTGCCCGCGTGGTCGCCTTCACCGTCAGCGCCATGTGCGCCGGGCTCGCCGGCGGGCTGATGGCCATGAACGTACGTCTCACGGCGCCGGGCGCGTTCACGATCACCCTCTCGCTGACCCTGCTGGCAGCGGTCGTCCTGGGTGGGCTGGGCAGCCTGACCGGGGCGCTCATCGGGGCCGGCGTCCTCGCCTTTCTTCCTCACTTCGCCACCGATCTCGGGGAGTCGGTCGGGCTCAGTGCAACCCAGGCCGCGGAGGTCACTCCGGTGGTCTACGGGCTGGTGCTGATGCTCGTCATCCTCCTCGCTCCAGCGGGGATCGTCGGCAGCCTGCGCACGTTCCTCGCGCGCTCATCTCTCGGGTCAACCAAGGAGAAGACAACATGAGAAACACTGCACGCAGAGCCGTACAGGTCGTCTGTGTCCTCACCACTGCCTCGCTCCTCGCGGCCTGTGGCGCGGGGAAGGAGCGTCCTTCCGAGGACGGCACGGCGGTTGGCGTCACAGACACCACCATCAAGGTCGGTGCGCACTTCCCGCTGACCGGCCCGGCCGCGCCCGGCTACTCGGAGATCCCCTCGGGGCACCAGGCGTTCTATGAGTACGTCAACGACAACGGCGGCGTCCACGGACGTGAGATCGAGATGGTCGTCAAGGACGACGCGTACAACCCGACCAACACCAGCGCCGTCACCAACGACATGATCCTGCAGGACGAGATCTTCGCGATGGTCGCGGGCCTCGGCACCCCCACGCACCGCGCGGTCGTGCAGCGGCTCAACGACGACGGCATCCCCGACCTGTTCGTCTCCAGCGGCTCGCTGCAGTGGGGCGACGACCCGGCGAGCTCGCCGATGACCTTCGGCTGGCAGCCGGACTACGAGATCGAGGGCAAGATCATCGGGCAGTACGTCAAGGAGAACATGCCCGACGCCAAGGTCGGTCTCTTCCTCCAGGACGATGACTTCGGCGAGGACGGCGAGAAGGGCGCGCGGCAGTTCCTCGACTCCCAGATCGTCGACGTGCAGAAGTACACCCCGGGTGGGTCGACCGACTTCGCCCCGCAGATGTCTTCGTTCAAGTCCAAGGGCGTCGACCTCGTCCTCGGCTTCAACACTCCCTCCTACACCGCGCTGAGCCAGATCGCCGCGCAGGGTGTCGGCTTCAAGTCGAAGTGGTTCTACTCGAACGTCGGCTCCGACCCGGCGCTCGTCGGCGGGCTGCTCGCCTCGATGACCAAGGGCAAGATCCCCGCCGAGCAGGGCGTGAAACTGATGGACGGGATGATGACGACCGAGTACATCCCGGGCGTCGACGCTCCTGAGGACGAGTGGGTCAAGCTCTGGCAGAAGGTCTGGGACGAGTACTCCAAGAAGGGCTCGGAGAAACTGACGAACTACCGGATCTACGGCATGTCGCAGGCCTACACCTTCGTCCAGGCGCTGCAGGCCAATGGCAAGGACCTGACCCGCGAGTCGATCGTGGAGACGATCGAGAAGGAAGGCGCCTCCTTCGAGGGACCTGGCCTCGCGCCGTTCCGGTTCTCCGAGGACTCGCACATGGGCATCTCCGGCACGAGCGTCGTCGAGCTCAAGAACGGCGCGTCCGAGCCGCTCACCCCGGTGCTCGTCACCGACATCGGCGACGCCCCGATCGAAGAGGACGACAGCGCCGCCTCGGACGCTCCGCCCTCGTCGGGCCTTCCTGAGTGATTCACGGGTGGTCGAGCTTGTCGAGACTCCCGATGCGTACTGATCCACGGGTGGTCGAGCTTGTCGAGACCCCAAACGCGTACTGATCCACCGGTGGTCGAGTTTGTCGAGACCCCAAACGCGTACTGATCAGTAGGTTGCTGCACGTTCACGGACCGGCCTCGGTTACAGTGATTAACCCTCACTAACGCCACTGGAGGTGGTCGGTCCGTGAACGTACTCGCACCCGGTAGCGGAGTGGTTGTGACCGGAGCAGCCCGAGGAATCGGGAAGGCCATGGCCACACGGTTCGCTGCGGAGGGATGCCGCGTCGTCGTGGCGGACATCGATGCCGCCGAGCTCCGCTCGGTGGCCGACTCGATCGGCGCCCTCGCGGTCCCCGGCGATGCCGCCTCGGCCGCCGGCGCCGCGGCGCTCGTGGACGCGGCCCGGGAGGAGCTCGGCAAGATCGACGCCTGGTACGGCAACGCCGGCGTCGAGCGCGGCCGCGGCCTGGAGGCGTCCGACCACGCCTGGTTGACCTCCTACGAGGTCAACGTCCTCGCCCACGTACGCGCCGCACGGCTGCTGCTGCCCGAGTGGGTCGCCCGCGGGGCCGGCCGGTTCGTGGTCACCTCCTCGTCCGCAGGGCTCCTCACGCTGCTCGGTTCGCCCTCCTACGCGGCCACCGAGCACGCCGAGATCTCCTTCGCCGAGTGGCTGGCCGCCACCTATCGGCACCAGGGCATCGTCGCTCAGGCGATCGTCGCGCGCAGCGTGAAGACGGCGATGCTCGAACGCTCCTCCGGACTCCCGGGTTTCCGCTCGGCCGAGGGCGCGCTCACCGCCGAGGAGGTCGCCGACGCCGTCTGGGATGCCGGGCAGAGCTCGCAGTTCTGGATCTCGCTCGAGCCCGACGTGGCCGAGGAGTACGCGGCTCGTGCCACGGATGTCGATGGCTGGCTGGATGGTGTGAACCGGATCCGGCAGGAGCTCGACGCCGACTAGTCTTCAGGTCATGGAACCACTCGTCTCGACCTGGCTCAGTGGCCTCGACGGCATCCCGACGCAGGCGCAGAACGTCAACCAGCAGCACTATGCGGCGAGCCTGATGAAGCTGCCGGTCGCGATCGCGGCCTATCGGCTGCGCGATCGCGGGCTGCTGTCGCTGGACGAGCCGATCACGGTGCATTCCGACTTCGACTCCGCTGTGGTGGGCGAACGGTTCGAGATGGACCAGGCCGAAGACCAGGACCCTGAGACCTGGGCGGCGCTCGGTTCCCAGCTGCCACTGGGTGATCTCGTACGCCGCTCCCTGACCGTCTCCGGCAACCTGGCCGTCAACCTCGTCCTCGAGCGGATCGGGCTCGAAGAGGTCGCCGCGGTGCTCGCGGACGCCGGTGTCACGCCGATGACGACGGTCTCCCGGGGGATCGAGGACGCGCCGGCGCGCGAGGCCGGGCTGCAGAACCTGGTGACCGCCAACGACATGGGCAAGCTGCTCACCAAGCTGGCCTCCGGCCGGCTGCTGTCGCCCGAGTCGACCGCCGAGATCGAGGGGACCCTGGTCGCCCAGGAGTATCGCGACGCGATCCCGCTGGGGGTGCCCGAGGACGCGGTGGTCGGCAACAAGACCGGCTGGGTCGACGGCATCCGCCACGACATGGCGATCATCCGCCCCGCCCAGGGTGACCCGCAGGTGATGGTGGTGCTGACCACGGGTCTGGACGACGACGAGTCCGAGTTCCGGATCAGCGAGGTCGCCCGCTACCTGTGGTCGACCCTGTGAAGTCGGCGCTGTGAAGTCGGCGCTGTGAGCTCGCCGCGGATCGTCGCGGTGCACACCCAGCGTGTCCGGGTGCCGTTGCACACCCCGTTCGTGACCGCGCTGCGGCGTACCGACTTCGCGGAGACGGTCGTGGTGAACGTCGAGGACTCCGACGGCTGTGTCGGGTGGGGCGAGGCGCCGCAGGTCTGGAAGGTCACCGGGGAGTCGCTGGCCGGCTCTGCTGCTGCGCTGGAGGGGCCGATGTCCGACGTGCTGGTCGGTGCGGATGCTGATCTGTCGTCGGCCGGTCTGGTCCAGGGTGCGGTCGTCGGCAACCGGTCGGCCAAGATGGCCGCTGACATCGCGCTCCACGACCTCGTCGCCCGCCGGGACGGGGTGTCCATGGTCGAGCATCTGGATGTGTTGGTTTCGACACGCCTCCGCCTAGCGGCTCCGGCGGCTCAACCGACGCCGAGCCCCCGTTGGTTGAGCCCGGCGAGCGCCAGCGAGCCGGTGTCGAAACCAACACACCTGCTGACCGACATGACCCTCTCCGTAGGCACCCCCGCCGAGCTGGCAGAAGCAGCAACCGCCCGAGCGCGAGACGGCTTCACGACGCTCAAGATCAAGGTCGGGACGGACGCGGCAGGCGACGCCGAGCGCGTGCTCGCGGTCCGCGAGGCGGCCCCGGGCTGCGTACTCCGCCTGGACGCCAACACCGGCTGGCGCGCGGACGAGGCGGTCGCGGTGCTCAGCACGCTCGCCGACAAGGATGTCGAGCTCGAGTTCGTCGAGCAGCCGGTCGCCCGGCGCGACCTGGAGGCGATGGCGTACGTCCGCCGTCATCAGCCCTACAAGATCCTGGCCGACGAGTCGGTCTTCGACCTCGAGGACCTCGTCGACGTCATCCGGGCCGGCGCGGCGGACGCGATCAACGTCAAGCTCGCCAAGTGCGGCGGGATCACTCCTGCGATCGAGCTGCTGGAGGTCGCGAAGCAGCACGGCCTCGGCCGCCTCGTCGGCTGCATGATGGAGTCCCATCTCGGCATCGGCGCGGCGGCGGCCCTGGTCGCCGCGGCAGGCATTCCCGGCGAGCAGGACCTCGACGCGGGCTGGTGGGCGAAGACCAGCCCGTACGCCGGCGGCATCACCTACGACGGCTCCAGCATCGTCTTTCCCCAAGCCAACGGTCTCGGTATCGAAGGAGTCCTCACATGACCACCGTCAGCCAACCCACCTTCGTGGTGGCCGCGCCCGCCGACGACGCGGAGCACGAGACCGAGGTCGTCCCCGGCGAGCAGGTCGTCGTCGTCGAGACGCAGGGGGAGTGGATGTACGTCGTCGTCCCCTCGCACGCGTCCTCGAAGGACGACCGCGGCTACCCCGGCTGGATGCCGGCGGGTGCCCTGGCCGACGACGCGGAACGGACCGTCGAGACCGCCGAAGGCGTCGAGGCCCTGCTGGCCAAGGCACGCACCTTCCTCGGCGTCCCCTACGTCTGGGGCGGCACCACGGGTGCCGGGATCGACTGCTCCGGCCTGGTCTTCCGAGCCGCAGAGGCCATCGGCGTACGGCTCCCGCGGGACGCCCGCGACCAGGCCGCCGCCCTCACGGCGATCGACCTCGACGAGGTCACCGCCGGCGACCTCTACTTCTTCGCCCGCCCGGACGGGTACGTCACACATGTCGCCATCGCGACCGCGCCTCCCGAGCCCGACGGCACCCGTCCGATGATCCACGCCGACGGCGACAAGATGCTCGTCGTCGAGGAGCCGATGCCCGCCGACCGCATCACCACCCTCGTCAGCGCCGCGCGCGTGTGACTTCTTGCGGTCAGTGCCGGTGACTTGTCGCGCGCCAGAAGTGACAATTCGGCGTGGTGAGTTAACTTCGAACGTATGACTCGTACTGGGGCATTGAGTCCACAGAGCCGCGATCTCGCGATCGGCACGATGGTCGGTGCGGCGGGAGAACCCGAGCTCGACGTACTCGTCGTCGGTGGAGGTGTGACCGGCGCCGGGGTGGCGCTGGACGCCGTCACCAGAGGCCTGAGCACCGGCCTGGTGGAGCAGCGCGACCTGGCCTCCGGCACGAGCTCGCGCAGCTCGAAGCTGGTCCACGGCGGGCTCCGCTACCTGGAGATGCTCGACTTCGAGCTGGTCCGTGAGGCGCTCCAAGAGCGCGGGCTTCTGCTGAATACGCTGGCCCCGCACCTGGTCCGGCCGGTGCCGTTCCTCTACCCGCTGACCAACCCGGTGTGGGAGCGGTTCTACATCGGCTCGGGGCTCGCCCTCTACGACGGGATGGCGAGCTTCGGCCCGCTCTCCGGGATGGGGAAGTCCGGCCTGCCGCGCCACCGCCACCTCACTCGCAGAGGGGTCGCCCGGATCGCCCCCGACTTCCGCACCGACACGATCACGGGTGCGATCCAGTACTACGACGCCCAGGTCGATGATGCCCGCCTGGTGATGACCATCGCGCGCACCGCCGCCTCCCACGGCGCCCAGATCGCGACCAGGGTCCAGGTGACCGGGTTCCTGCGCGAGGGCGAGCGGGTCGTCGGGGTCCGGGCCCGCGACCTCGAGCACGACCAGGACCTGATCATCCGGGCCAAGACCGTCGTCAACGCCGCCGGCGTGTGGACCGACGAGATCCAGGCCATGGTCGGCGGCCGCGGTGCCCTGCACGTCAAGGCCTCCAAGGGCATCCACCTCGTCGTCCCGCGCGACCGGATCCGCTCGGAGTCGGGCTTCATCGTGCGCACCGAGAAGTCGGTGCTCTTCGTGATCCCGTGGGGTCGCCATTGGATCATCGGCACCACCGACACCCCCTGGACCTACGACCTCGCCCACCCGGCAGCTTCCAAGACCGACATCGAGTACGTCCTCGAGCACGTCAACGCGATCCTGCGGGTGCCGCTCGACCTCGAGGACGTCGAAGGCGTGTACGCCGGGCTCCGCCCGCTCCTGACCGGCGAGTCCGACCAGACGGCGGGCCTGAGCCGGGAGCACACCGTCGTCACGCCGCTGCCGGGCCTGGTCCTGATCGCCGGTGGCAAGCTGACCACCTACCGGGTGATGGCCAAGGACGCCGTCGACGCCGCAGCCCATTCGCTCGGGACGACCACCAACATGACCTTGCGCGACTCGATCACCGACAAGGTGCGGCTGGTCGGCGCCGAGGGCTTCGAGACCCGCTCGAACCAGCGGGTCCTGCTGGCCCGCCGATCCGGGCTCCACGTCGCCCGCATCGACCATCTCCTCGGTCGCCACGGTGGCCTCATCGACGATGTGCTCGACCTGATCCAGCAGCGGCGCCCGCTCGCCCTGCCGCTCGAGGGGGCCGAGGACTATCTGGCCGCCGAGGTCGTCTACGCCGTCAACAACGAGGGCGCCCGCCACCTCGACGACGTGCTCGAGCGCCGCACCAGGATCTCCATGGAGACCTTCGACCGCGGCGTCTCCGCCGCTCCCGGTGTTGCTCGGCTGATGGCCGAGGAGCTCGGCTGGGACGAGCAGCGCACCAAGGAGGAGGTCGACCACTACATGCGCCGCATCGAGGCCGAGCGCCGCTCCCAGCTCCAGGTCACCGACGAGGACGCCGACCACGCGCGCCTGGAGGTCGAAGACCTCGTCTGACCCCTGCAGACCCAGACGGCGACCTCATCGAGACGAGACGAACCCGCTCTCGTACGCCGCGATGACCGCCTGCACGCGATCGCGGACGCCGAGCTTGGCCAGGATGTTGCCGACGTGGGTCCTGACGGTCTCGACTCCGAGATGGATCTCGTCGGCGATCTCGGCGTTGGACAGGCCGCTGGCCAGGAGACGTAGCACCTCGGCCTCCCGGCTGGTGAGCCGTGCGCCGTCGAGCCCGCCTCCACCGGGCGCGCCGACGGCAGTGACCAGGGAGCGGATGGCGCCCGGGAACAGCAGGGAATCTCCCTCGTGGACGGTCCGGACGGCGTTGACGAAGTCCTGGGCCGACGCCCGCTTGAGCAGGAAGCCGCGCGCGCCCGCCCGCAGGGCGTCGTACACGTAGTCGTCGTTCTCGAACGTGGTCACCACGACCACAGCGGGCGGCCGGTCGAGCTCGACGATGAGTCGGGTCGCGGTGATCCCGTCGACTCTCGGCATGCGCACGTCCATGAGCACGACGTCCGGGCGGACGCTGCGGACCAGCGTGTGCGCGGCTGCTCCGTCGTCGGCTTCGCCCACGACCGTGATGTCGGAGGCGGACTCGAGGATCGCGCGGAGGCCGCTGCGCACCAGCGGCTCGTCGTCGACCAGAACGACGGTGATCACGAGTCGCCCCTTCCGGCCGTCAGCGGGATCCTGACGTCGAGGCGGAACTCTCCGTCGACGACGGAATGCTCCGCGGAACCGTCCAGCATGGCCGCGCGTTCGGTGATCCCCGCCAACCCCCGGCCTCGTTTTGCCCGAGCGCGCGCAGGAGTGTTGGACAACCTGACGGCGAGCTCCTCCGAGCTGACCGAGACGGTGAGATTGGCGGTGCGGTCCGTCGAGTGCTTCATCGCGTTGGTCAGCCCCTCCTGGATGATCCGGTAGGCCTCGCGGCTGATGACCACCGGCAACGTGGCCAGGTCTCCGTCGGTGGTCGCTCTCACGTCGAGTCCGGCCGCCCGAACAGAGGTGACGAGCGGCTCGAGCGCGCGCAGGTCTGGTACCGACGTACGGCCGGCACGTCCGTTGTCGCGCAACAGACCCAAGGCGTGGTCGAGGTCGTCGGCAGCGGAGCGTGACGCCTCTTCGATGGCCCCCAGAGCGTTGACGGCGAAGTCGCGGTCACGGTCGATGACGAGCGCAGCCGCGCTTGCCTGGACGGTGATCAGTGACAGGGCGTGCCCGATGCTGTCGTGGATCTCGCGGGCCAGCCGGTTGCGCTCCACCAGACGCGCCGACTCCGACTCCAGCCGGGCGATCCGCTCGTCGTACGACGGTCCGAGCAGGCCTGGTGCGACCAGCCCCAGCGCGTAGCCCAGGCCAGAAGCCAGGACGAAGGCGGTCACGGTCGCGATCAGGCCGAGCGCTCCGAAGCCTGCGCCGATCGCCGCGGCGACGAGAACCACGATGACGGCGCCGGCCAGCAGGTGCAGCACGAACCACACCAGCGTGCGCCGACGATCCGCCCAGGTGTGCGCTGGTCCCGGCAAGCCGCCTGGGAAGTCCGTCTCGAGCAGCGTCTGGGCAGCGGTTGCCTCGATCTGACGAACCCCGGGGATGAGGCCGAGACAAGCGATGGGAACGGCCGGGATCAGGGTGGCGAGCACGACCGTGATGGCCAGCGGGACCTCGTTGCTCTGGGTGATCAGGACGACGACGGTGAAGTCGAGAATCATGAAGGCCAGCGCCACGCCGGCGCCGAGCAGCACGAAGACCATCCGCAGATAGGTCACCGCCGAGGTCAGCATGCAGCCATCCTTTCAACAGATGGCACCCTGGCAGATCACCCGCGCGGGGGAGGTGGTCCACCAACGAGGGTGATCTGGCCCGACAGGGTTGGCCAAGACGCTGGATCCATGACATCGACACCAACGCCAACACCGCCCCGTACGTCCGAAGCGGCCACAGCAGCGCCGCGAACCTCCGCTGTCGAGATCGCCACCGCGGTCTGGAGTGTCCTAGCCGTCGTCGTCGGCGCGTGGATCCTGGTCGAGCCCAGCTGGTATCCGCTCGGCAGCAACGATCCGAGCGCCGGGTTCTCGCTGCTCGCAGACGTGCCGACCCGAGCTGTCGGCCTGATCGCCGTGATGCTGGGGGTTGTGGGTATCGGCGCCGCCCTGGCGATGTCGGCCCGGCTCCCCTCCGCGCGGATGGGGTACGGCCTCGTCGCCATCGGCGCCCTCGAGACCCTGGTCTTCGCGGCGATCGTGCCCGACATCCGCCTGCTCATCCTGATGGGCTATCTGTGTGCGCTCTTCGGGCCGGTGCTCGTGCTCGGCATCCTGATCGCCGGCGCCAGAGGGAATCGTCGCAACCTGCTCGTCGTCACCGTCGCTGCGGCAGTCGTCGCGACGGGCCTGGTCGCCTTCGGTGCCAACGGCGAGGCCTTCAGCGAAGCCGGCCGCGCGATGGTTCTCGGCCTCGCCGACGCAGGGCCCGGCATGCTGTTCGTCGGGGGCTCCTTCATCGGCGGCGCGTTGTGGCTTGCCAGCACGGTGCGCCACCTTCGTCGGCTGCGCGAACAGTGCGCGGGCTGCGGCCGTCCGACGCGCGGCCTCACCAGCAACGTGGCCACCTGGGGTCGCTGGGCCACGATCGGCGCCGCACTGTGCCCGCTGCCCTATGCACTGCTCCGCTTGACCTGGCTGACGCCGTGGCCGGTGTCGATGGATGTGGCCGTGCTCGAAGCCGACCCCGGACTGCGGGTCTTCGGGTTGAGCCTCGGGTTCGCCGCGCTCGCGGGAAGTGTCCTGACGCTCGGCCTGATCAGTCGCTGGGGCGAGGTCTTCCCCCGCTGGATCCCTGTGCTGCGCGGTCGCGTGGTGCCGGCGGGGCCTCCCGCAGCCGTCGCCCTCGTGGTGGCAGGGGCGATCACCCTGGCAGGACGTTCGGTCCTCCAGACCGTTGTCGCGGGTGAGGGCGGCTTCAACGCGCTGGAAGCCGAAGCGCTGCTGGTCTTTCCTTTCCCGATCTGGGGGCCGTTGCTCGGCGCGGCGGCCATCGCCTACTTTCTTCGTCGGCGCGGCCAGTGCCGGCAATGCGCTGCTTCCTGACAGCGCGCCCACCTGGTCCAGATCGCGTCTGGACCAGGTGGGCGAATTGTCGTGGCGGGCAAACAGTTGACGTAGCACTCTGTTCCTCATGTTCCCTTCGGCAGGCTCAGGCCACCGCCTGGTCGCAGATCCCCCCGAGCCGTTGGTCACCGACGACTTCTTCCTCGCACCGCTCCAGCCGGAGCTGCTCGATCTGGACACCGAGGCCTATCTGGCCAGCCCCGACGTGATCCGCGACCACAGCTACGGCAGGTGGCCGCAGGAGGGGTTCGGCAACGACGACAACCTGCCGCTGGTGATCCGGCACTGGTCCGACCACCAGGCCCGCCGCGCCTTCACCTACCTCCTCCTTGACCCCGAGGGCACCTCCTCGCTCGGCTGCCTCTACCTCCAACCCCTGTTTCCCTACCTTGAGGCGATGGGCGCCGACGCCCGCACGCTGTTGAGGTACGCAGGGGGAGCGACGGCCCGGGTGAGCTACTGGCTCCGCCAGGACCGAGAGCCCGGGCTCACCGAGTCGGTCTCCGAGCGGCTCGACGAGTGGCTGCGTACGCAATGGCCGTTGGACGCCTATCTCTACCGGGTCGCCCCCGCGGAGGAGTGCACCGTGCACGCCCTCGACCGGCTGCCGCTGGACCGCGTCGACATCGACCTTCCCGCTGAGCGCTACAACTACCTGTGGTGGGCCGCGGACGTTCGCATGGTGAGTTAGTGGGACTCGTGTCTGGCGTCCGAGACGCCGGTCACATACTCTCGGTACATGAGCGCATCGAACCCGACCCCTTCCGGCGGCCCGATCGTCGAGGGCCCGCTCGATCCCGAGCACGACGCAACCGCGTCCCTGGCCCTCGAGCCTGACTACGTCGCCCGCCTGACCGGGCGCATCGTGGCGACCACCGGGGAGACCCGAGAGGTCATCAGCCCGCTCAACGGGGCGCCGCTGGCGCACATCCCGCAGTCGAGCGATGACGATGTCGCCGCGGCGTTCGCCAAGGCCCGGGTGGCGCAGGAGAAGTGGGCCGCGACCCCGGTCGCGGAGCGCGAGCGCATCCTGATCAAGCTGCACGACCTCGTCCTCGACCGGCAGGACGAGATCCTCGACCTGATCGTGCTGGAGTCGGGCAAGGCCCGCAAGCACGCCTTCGACGAGCCGCTGCACATCGCGCTGACCGCCCGCTACTACGGGCGCAAGAGCAGCAAGATCCTCGACACCGAGCGCAAGCTCGGCGTCATCCCGGTGCTCACCCGGGTCGACCTCAACCACGTCCCCAAGGGCGTCGTCGGCATCATCAGCCCGTGGAACTACCCGTTCACGATGGCGCTGTGCGACGGCATCGCCGCGATCGCCGCCGGCAACGCGGTGGTGATCAAGCCAGACTCGCAGACCATGCTGAGCGCGCTCCTCGGTGCCGAGCTGCTGGCCGAGGCCGGGCTCCCGGAGAACCTGTGGTCCGTCGTGGCCGGCCCCGGCTCGAAGGTCGGCACCAGCATCATCCAGCGCGCCGACTACGTCTGCTTCACCGGCTCGACCAACACCGGCAAGATCGTCGCCAAGCAGGCCGCCGAGCGGCTGATCGGCGCCAGCCTCGAGCTGGGCGGGAAGAACCCGATGCTGGTGCTCCGCGACGCCGACATCGAGAAGGCGGCCGAGGGTGCGACCCGTGCGGTCTTCTCCAACTCCGGTCAGCTCTGCGTGAGCATCGAGCGGCTCTTCGTCGACGACAAGGTCTATGACCGGTTCGTCGAGCGGTTCGTCGCGCGCACCCAGGCGATGACCCTCGGCGCCACCCTCGGCTGGGAGAACGACATGGGCACCATGATCTCCCAGGCCCAGGTCGACACCGCGACCGCCCACGTCGAGGACGCCGTCGCCAAGGGCGCCCGCGTGCTCGCCGGCGGCAAGGCCCGCCCCGACCTGGCGCCGTTCTTCTTCGAGCCGACCATCCTCGAGGGCGTCACCCCGGAGATGACCTGCTTCGGCAACGAGACCTTCGGCCCGGTCGTCTCCCTCTACCGCTTCCACAGCGAGGAGGAGGCGATCGAGCGCGCCAACGACGGCGAGTACGGCCTCAACGGCTCGATCTACAGCCGCGACACCTCCCGCGCCCGCCGTGTCGCCCGCCAGATCAAGTGCGGCACGATCAACATCAACGAGGCGTTCGGAGCCACCTTCGCGAGCATCGACGCCCCGATGGGCGGCATGCGCGAGTCCGGCCAGGGCCGTCGCCAGGGTGTCGAGGGCATCCTGCGCTACACCGAGACCCAGTCGGTCGCCTCCCAGGCGATCCTGCGCTTCGCCCCGCAGTTCGGGATGAGCGACCAGGCCTACGCCAAGTTCATGACGGCCTCGCTGCGGGTGCTGAAGTCGCTGGGCCGGGCATGAGGAGTCACTACGACGTACTGGTCATCGGGTCGGGCTTCGGCGGATCGGTCAGCGCGCTGCGTCTGACCGAGAAGGGCTACTCCGTCGGGGTGATCGAGGCCGGTCGCCGGTTCAGCGACGACGAGCTGCCCAACACCTCCTTCGACTTGCGCAAATACCTCTGGGCGCCGGCGATCGGCTGCTACGGGATCCAGCGCATCGACATGGTCAAGGACGCCGTGATCATGGCCGGTGCCGGGGTCGGCGGCGGCTCGCTGGTCTACGCCAACACCCTCTACGAGCCCCTCGACCCGTTCTACGAGGACCCTTCCTGGAGTCACATCACCGACTGGAAGGACGAGCTCGCTCCCTACTACGAGCAGGCCAAGCGGATGCTCGGCGTCACCCTCTATCCCCACCTGACCCCGGCCGACGAGGTCATGCAGAAGGTCGCGGCCGAGGCCGGACGCGGAGACACCTTCCACAAGGCCCCCGTCGGCGTCTTCTTCGGTGGCCCGGGCCATGTGGAAGGGCAGGAGGTGCCCGACCCCTACTTCGGCGGGGAGGGTCCCGACCGGCGCGCGTGCACCAACTGCGGCGAGTGCATGACCGGCTGCCGCCACAACGCGAAGAACACCCTGGTCAAGAACTACCTCTACCTGGCCGAGAAGAACGGCGCCGAGGTGCACCCGCTGACCACGGTGACCCGCGTCTACCCGGCCAAGACCGGAAGCGGATACGTCGTCGAGACCCGCTCCACGAAGGCCAAGCTGGGCATCGGCCACACGTTGCGGTTCACTGCCGACCAGGTGATCTTCTCGGCGGCCTCGCTCGGTACCCAGAAGCTGCTCCACAAGCTCAAGCGCACCGGCGATCTGTCGCAGATCTCCGACCGTCTCGGCGAGCTGACCCGGACCAACTCCGAGTCGATCCTCGGCGCGATCGCGCCGGACACGGACATCGACTACAGCGAGGGCGTGGCGATCACCTCCTCGTGGCACCCGGACGAGCACACCCACATCGAGCCGGTCCGCTACGGCCACGGCAGCAACGCGATCGCGGCGATGCAGACGGTGCTCACCGAGGGTGGTCCCCGGCGGTTCCGCCGGTGGCTCAAGGAGATGTGGTTGCAGCGGCGGTCGCTGCGTACGTTCTACGACTTCAAGCACTGGTCCGAGCGCACCGTCATCGCGCTGGTCATGCAGGCGCTGGACAACTCGATCACGACCTACCCGAAGCGGACGATCTTCGGGTGGCGGATGTCGTCGAAGCAGGGCCACGGCAAGCCCAACCCGACCTGGATCCCCGCCGGCCTGGATGCCGTGCGGAAGATGGCCGGGGTGATGGGCTCGGGCGAGAAGCCGGGCTATGCCGGCGGCACCATCGGGGAGCCGTTCAACAAGCCGATGACCGCCCACTTCATCGGAGGCTGCACCATCGGCGACTCGGCGGCCACCGGTGTGATCGACCCCTACCAGCGGCTCTACGGCCACGACGGGCTCCACGTCGTGGACGGATCCGCGATCTCCGCCAACCTGGGCGTGAATCCGTCGCTGACGATCACCGCACAGGCCGAGCGGGCGATGGCGTTCTGGCCCAACAAGGACCAGGCCGACCCGCGCCCGACGCTGGGTGCCGGCTACGCGCGGATCCAGCCGGTCCGGCCGGTCTCGCCCGCCGTGCCGGCGACGGCACCGGCGGCTCTCCAGCTGCCCATTGTTGAGGTTCGGTGACCGATCTGTTGCCATGGTGACGCGGGTCGTTGCGCCGGAATTTTCTGACAGGAAGTTTCTGGTTGGCCCGTAACCACGGTTAAGAGAGTTCGTTGGAGTGATCAGACCCGGGATTGCTCCCTCCCTAATACATGCCGGGTCTTACGTCCGGGCCATCTTTGTCTCGGGCAATCAGGGCCCGGCCACCTCCCTCCCCGGCCGGGCCCTGGTGCGTTTTCGGCGAGCGCGTTCTATTTCGGCTTCGCCGTGCGATGGACTTCGTTACGATCGGGCGCCGAGCGAGGAGCGCTGTAGCCGAGTACGCGCCGCCTGAGCGGTGCCTGGCGATGACCGGAGTCAAGGGTGACGACCAAAGACCAAGACCGTGATCTGGCCGAAGTCGAGGCACGAGTCGGGGTGGGGCGCAGACTGACCGGGAGGGATCCTGGTCAGCCCGAGTTTCGAGCCGTGCTCGCGGACGCCCTGGCCGACTATGCGGTTCTGCTGGCGCGGCGGGACCGCATGAGCGAGGCGCTGGCCGCTGTGCGGGAGGGACATGAGCTGTTCCAGAAGCTGAGCGTTGCCGATGCCAGGTATCTGCCGTACTTCGGGATGGCCACCGATGTGCTGAGGCGGGTCCTCGGCTCCATCCCCGGCCACGCCCTCGAAGCGGAAGCGGCCGCCCGAAGTGCGGTCGAGACCTACCGGGTCCTCAGCCAATCAGACGAAGAGACCTACCTGAACCGGCTGACGGCTTCCCTCGCTCAACTGGGCAACTCCTTGGCCACCCTGGGAATCCGGGCCGAGGCCATCGCTGTGCTTCGGGAGGCTGTCGACCTCAGTCAGCAGATCCGTCCCACAAGGGTCCGCGATCTCGCGGTTGCGGACGCTCTGGTGAGTCTGAGCATCGTCCTCGGAGAGGCAGGCGAGACCGACGATCGGCTGGCCACCGTCGAGGAAGCGTGCGGTCTCTATCGGCGGTGGAACCTGTCAACTGGGACAAGCAAAGAGATCGGGGACTACGCGGTGGCGTTGTTCGCCTGGGCCGAGGCGCTGGCTGACTCCGGAAGGGTGGAGGAGGCCCAACAGCATCGCGCCGAGGCTGTAGATCTCTATCACCGCCTGGCGCCCATGGACAGCTTGGGCGACCACCTGGCCGCTCAGCTGAGACGCTTCGGCTTCGGCGACGTCGAAGATGTTCTCGCAGGCCGCGCCGCCGCGTCGCCTGATGCGGACGCATCAGGCCGGAAGGCACGTGAACGTGAGCTCGTAGCCCGCCTCCAGAAGCTCATCGCCGCCGCAAACCAGCGGAAGGGGAGCGGGCGGTCCGACGAGGCTCGTGCCTTGTTCGAACAGGCCGCGAGCGTCGCGAAAGAGCTGGTCGAGGACTTCTCTGACATCCATCTCCTCGACGCCGCGAGGTGCCACCATGACCTCGGCATCGCGTACGCGGCGGTCGGGGAGGCCGACGATGCTGTGGAAGCCTTCACGGACGCAGTCGGGTTCTGGCGGAGGAGCGGGCCGCCGTCGGGATCGCAGCGGCCCTACGCGGGTTCGCTGACCAACCTCGGCCACTGCCTTGCCGAGCTGGGTCTGGTCGCCGACGCCATAGAGGCGACGCAGAAAGCTGTCGACGTCCTGCGGCCGTTGGTGGACGACGATCCGGTCGATCTGTCCAAGCTCGCCTTGGCGCTCAGCAACCTCGGTACGTTTCTGGTCCGGGTCGATCGGTCCGGTGAAGCAGTTGCCCCGGCCCAGGAAGCCGTCGACCTCTATCGTCGACTGGCCGCGACCGATGGGCACTCAGATCCTTTCGCTTTCGCCCGGGCGCTCAACAACCTCGGTGAAGCGCTGAGGAAGCGGGGTCGCTGGGGCCGGGCCCGCGCCGCGTTCCGAGAGGCGAAGGCTGTCTACCCAGGCTGAACCCGATGGTGGCAGCGGTGCCTCGGTGCGCGCTCGCCGGTTCGGCCAGTGACGTACATCCTCGTTAGGATTCGTCCATGACGCAGGCTGCTGGGGCGGAAGAGCACGATCTGGTTCTCGTGGTGGACTTCGGGGCGCAATATGCGCAGCTGATCGCCCGCCGCGTGCGTGAGGCGAGGGTCTACTCCGAGATCGTGCCGCATTCGATGCCGGTCGCCGACATGCTCGCCAAGAACCCGAAGGCGATCATCCTCTCCGGCGGCCCCTCGAGCGTGTACGCCGAGGAAGCCCCCGGGATCGACAACAGCCTGTTCACCGCGGGCACCCCGGTCTTCGGGATGTGCTACGGCTTCCAGCTGATGGCGCAGGGCCTGGGCGGGACGGTCGACGACAACGGCGCGCGGGAGTACGGACGCACCCCGGTCACCGTCGGCGTCCCCGGCACGCTGCTCAAGGACATCCCGCCCGCCCACAACGTCTGGATGTCGCACGGCGACTCCGTCTCCGAGGCGCCCGAGGGCTTCACCGTGCTCGCGAGCACCGCGGACACGCCGGTGGCAGCCTTCGAGAACGTCGGCAAGCAGCTGGCGGGCGTGCAGTGGCACCCCGAGGTGCTCCACTCCGAGCACGGGCAGAAGGTGCTCGAGCACTTCCTGTGGGAGATCGCCGGCGCCCGGCCCACCTGGACCATCGGCAACATCGCCGAGGAGCAGATCGAGCGGGTCCGCGAGCAGATCGGCGACCACCGCGCGATCTGCGCGCTCTCCGGCGGCGTCGACTCCGCGGTCGCGGCGGCCATCGTCGCCAAGGCGATCGGTGACCGGCTGACCTGCGTCTACGTCGACCACGGCCTGATGCGCAAGAACGAGTCGGTCGCGATCGAGAAGGCCTTCCGGGACTCGACCGGCGCCGAGCTGAAGATCGTCGACGCCGAGAAGGAGTTCCTCGACGCGCTCGCCGGGGTCACCGACCCGGAGGAGAAGCGCAAGATCATCGGGCGCGAGTTCATCCGCTGCTTCGAGCGCGCCGAGGTCGAGATCCTCGGCGACAGCGACGAGAAGGTCGCCTTCCTCGTCCAGGGCACGCTCTACCCCGACGTCGTCGAGTCCGGCGGCGGTGCCGGCACCTCCAACATCAAGTCCCACCACAACGTCGGCGGGCTCCCCGAGGACCTCGAGTTCGAGCTGGTCGAGCCGCTGCGTGAGCTCTTCAAGGACGAGGTGCGCGCCGTCGGCTCCCAGCTCGGCCTTCCCGACGAGATCGTCCAGCGCCAGCCCTTCCCGGGCCCTGGCCTGGGCATCCGCATCATCGGCGAGGTCACCAAGGAGCGCCTCGACATCCTCCGCGAGGCCGACGCCATCGCCCGCGAGGAGATGACGAAGGCCGGTCTCGACCGCGACATCTGGCAGATGCCGGTCGTGCTCCTCGCCGACGTCCGCTCCGTCGGCGTCCAGGGCGACGGCCGCACCTACGGCCACCCGGTCGTGCTCCGTCCGGTCACCTCCGAGGACGCGATGACCGCCGACTGGGCTCGGCTGCCCTACGACGTCATGGAGCGCATCTCCACCCGGATCACCAACGAGGTGAGCGAGATCAACCGGGTCACCGTCGACATCACCTCGAAGCCCCCGGGCACCATCGAATGGGAGTGAGCGAGCAGCGACGCGGAGCGTCGCCTGGGAATGAGTCGGTAGCGGGTCTCGCCCGTGGACAATGTCGTCCATGACTGAGCCGGACCTCGCCCAGCGACTCCTCGACGCCCATGTCGCCCACGAGATGGCGGCACTGCGCGGCGTACGCTTCCTCGATCTCATCACCGGTGAGATCGACTTCGCGCTGCGCGCTGCCAGCGACCTGACCCTCGACCAGGTGATGCACCGCGACCTGATCAAGGAGGTCGCGCTGAAGTACGTCAGCACCTTCCGGCTCCCGGGCGCGATCCCGGAGGTCGCCGGCGCGATCGCGACCCGGTTGAAGGCGCACCCCGCCAACGAGACGCCGCTGGGTGAGGTGGTCAGCCGGCCGCGGGTCGCGGAGCTGGTCGAAGCCCTCGTCGAGATGCGTACGCTGCGCCAGCAGATCCTGCGCAGCCTGGCCGACAACTCCGGGATCCAGGCCGGCGTCGGCACCCTGGTGCGCGGCACCGCGAAGGGCGCCGTCGACACCGGCCGCAGGCTCGCCGACAACCTTCCGGGCGGCTCCCTCGGCTTCTCGATCGCCGAGCGCGTCGCCGGTCGGATGGCGGACACGGTGAAGGGCACCCCGGTCGGGGCAGCCGTCGACCAGAGCGCCCGCGAGCTCGCGGAGCGCGGCACCGGAGCGCTGCTCGGCTACCTCACCGACACCGCCGCTAGCTCGGTGACCGACGAGGAGGTGCACGATGCGCTGCTGGAGGTCTGGGACGCGCTCTCCACCCGCCCGGTGCGTGAGCTCGCCGACCTGATCGACGACGAGCAGCTGGTCGCGGTCTTCGTCGGTCTCTACCAGGTCTGGCTCGATGTCCGAGACTCCGAGTATCTGCAGGCCCTGGTCGACACGGGTGTCGACTTCTTCTTCGACACCTATGGGACCTTCACCCTCGACCGGCTCCTCGAGGAGTGGGGCCTGGACCGCGACGACCTGGTCGAGGAGGCCCTCCGCTTCGGCCCGCCGGTCATCGAGGCGCTCGCCGAGGCGGGTGTTCTCGAGCAGCTGCTCCGCCGTCGGCTCTCGAGCTTCTACGAATCGTCGGAGGCTCAGGCGCTTCTGGGGTGACTCCGTGTGTCCGGCCCCCACGGTGGGTACCGGGCCGGAGCAGTCGATCAGACAGGAGGCAGGAGATGGCCGAGACGATCGTCGACGACAGGCTCTGGGAGAACTTCCACCGCGCGGTGAACATGACCTCGCGCGATCTGCGGCAGTGGCTCGCGGTGCAGGGCGCGGGGGAGACGACCGAGACCGAACCGGACCGTGCCGGCAGCGAGCTCGGTCATCGGGTGGTCGACGTCCTGGGGAAGCGCCGCTCCGACCTCACCCCCGACGACGTGGACGTCATGCAGCGGGTCGTCGACAAGGTCACCGACCTGCGCGGCGGGGACACCGGCCAGTGGGAGCCGACCGCGGGCGACGCACAGTGGCGGCGCCGGCTGATGAACGTCGGCCACGACCCGCTCCAACCGTGAGCGGCGTGACTGCCGCAGAGTGGGTGCCGGAGTCGCCGACGCTCACCGATCTGCGCAGCGCCGTCCAGGAGTGCCGCGGCTGCGAGCTCTACCGCGACGCCACCCAGGGCGTGATGGGGGAGGGGCCCACGCCGGCTCCGCTGATGCTGCTCGGCGAGCAGCCCGGCGACCGGGAGGATCGCGAGGGCGAGCCGTTCGTCGGTCCGGCGGGCGGCATCCTCCACGAGGCACTGGCCGAAGCCGGGATCGAGCCCGAGGCGACGTACACGACGAACGTCGTCAAGCACTTCCGTCACCGGCTCTCGGGCAAGCGCCGCATCCACCAGTCGCCCACGAGCAAGCAGGTCGGCGCCTGCGCTCCGTGGCTGGCGGCGGAGCTGGATCTGGTACGCCCCGCCGGGGTGGTCCTGCTCGGCGGCACCGCCGGCAAGGCGCTGTACGGCTCGTCCTTCCGCGTCGGCGAGGCACGCGGCCACCTCATCGACTGGCCCGAGGCCATCGCCACGCCGACCCTCGACCCGTGGGTCCTCGCGACGACCCACCCCTCTGCCGTCCTCCGCGCGGAGGACGAGAGGCAGGCGACGTACGACGGTCTGGTCGCCGATCTGAAGGTCGCTGCGGCCGCGCTGAAGAAAAAGACGGTGAAGAAGTCGAAGAAGTGACGGAGGCGATGTCGAGATCCCTGGTGCACGCTCGACGCGTGGGTAAGAGCAACACCACCCACCTCTGAGGAGATCGAGATGAGCACCAACGCACAACGAGCCGGCTGGATCATCACCGTCCTGGTCACCCTGTTCCTCGGCTTCGACATCGTCACGCACCTGTTCCGGGTCGAGGCGGTCATGGACTTCAACGACAAGATCGGCGCGCCGGGCTGGTTCCCGGTCGTCTGCGGCGCCGTCCTCGGCCTGTCGCTGATCGCCTACCACGTCCCGGCCGCCCGGGCGATGGGGACGATCCTGATCACCGCCTACCTGGGCGGCGCGGTCACCGTGAACCTGGTTTTCGGGCAGCCGGCCTTCAACACCGTCTTCGCGATCGCCACCGGCGTTCTCGTCTGGGCCGGCGCCTGGCCCCGCGACGAGCGGCTGCGGGCCCTCGTCAGTCGCGGCGCAGCCGCGTGAACGCCCCGAGCACGGTCTGCTCCGAGAGGATCAGGTAGTCGCGCAGCTCGTCCGCGGCCGCTGGTCCGCCCTGCTCGAGGAAGGTCTCGAGCAGGGCACGGTTGCGGGTGACGAACGGAGCGTGCAGGGCCTCCGGGTTGTCGATCTCGAGGAACGCGAGCCGCAGCTCGGCGGCGATGTCGCGGAACAGGCGCTCCAGCCGAGGGCTGTCGGCGAGGGCGACGATGGCGTCGTGGAAGGCCATGTTGGCGGTGCCGAGCGTGCGCCAGTCACGCGCCTCGAGGCTGGTCTCGCCCTGTTCCACCGCGGCGCGCATCGCCGCCACCGCGGGATGCAGCGGGGAGCCGGCGGCCAGGGCGGCAGGTTCGACGTAGCGACGGGCCCGATAGATGTCGACGACGTCGGCCACGGTGGGCGAGGCGACCGAGACTCCGCGGTTGGGTACGTGCTCGACCAGTCCCTGCTCGGACAGGACGCGGAACGCCTCGCGAAGCGTGTTGCGCGAGACCCCGAGCTTCTCGGCGAGGGCGATCTCCGACAACCGGGTGCCGGGTGCGAACTCGCCGTCGATGATCCGTCGGCGCAGGACGTTCGTCAGGGTGTCGTCGACGTCGGGCATGTCCGCATCCTAGGGGAATCGCATCCGTGGACAATCGAGACACCATTTTAACAATCGCCACTGTTGTTGTAGAACAATCTGTGCCATCTTGTACTACACACTGAGTGTGGTGTCAGCCACATAGCCCGCTGATGGCAGGAGTCCCCCATGCCCGAGACAACCAGCGCCGAACGCGCGAAGAGTTTCGCCAGTTCCCGCCGAGGCCCGATCCTCGGCGCCATCTTCCTGATGGCAACCTCGGCCATCGGTCCCGGGTTCATCACCCAGACCGCGACCTTCACCGCACAGCTAGGCGCGGCGTTCGCCTTCGCGATCCTCGTCTCGATCCTGATCGACTTCGCGCTGCAGATGAATGTCTGGCGCCTGATCACCGTCTCGGGCAAGCGCGCCGGCGACCTGGCGAACGAAGCCGTTCCGTTCTCCGGGCACGTTCTCGCGACGCTCATCGTGATCGGCGGTCTGGCGTTCAACATCGGCAACATCGCGGGTGCCGGTCTCGGTCTGAACGCACTGCTGGGCATCGAACCGAAGATCGGCGGACTGCTCTCGGCCCTGCTCGCGATCGGGATCTTCCTCTACAAGCGGGCCGGTCGTGCCGTGGACATCGTGGTGCTCGTGCTCGGGACGACGATGATCGCGCTCACGCTCTTCGTCGCGATCGCGTCGCAGCCTCCTGTCGGTGACGCGCTGCGCCAGACCTTCGTGCCCGACACCCTCAACTTCGCGACGATCACCACGATCGTCGGCGGCACCGTCGGTGGCTACATCACCTACGCGGGTGCCCACCGTTACCTCGACTCCGGCCTCACCGGTCCCGAGCACGTCCCGGCCGTGCACCGCGCCTCGATGAGCGGCATCCTCGTCACCGGGATCATGCGCTACGTACTGTTCCTCGCGATCCTCGGTGTCGTGGCCTCCGGTGTCACCCTCGACCTCTCGAGCCAGGCCGCCAACCCGGCCGGTCAGGCGTTCGGGGCCGTGCTCGGCGACGCGGGCATCCGCATCTTCGGCGCGATCTTCTGGGCCGCCGCGATCACCTCGGTCATCGGCGCCGCCTACACCTCGGCCACCTTCATCTCGACCTTCTCGAAGAAGCTGGGAGCGGGGTGGCCGCTGCAGATCGCGACGGTCACCTTCATCCTCGTCTCCCTCGTCCTCTACCTGCTGATCGGCGCCGCGCCCGCGGCTATCCTGGTCTTCGTCGGCGGCTTCAACGGCCTGATCCTGCCGATCGGGATGACGATCTTCATGTACATCGGCTGGTTCCGTCAGCGCGACGTCCTGAACGGCTACCGCTACCCGTTGTGGCTGCTGGTCGTGGGCACGCTCGCGACCCTGCTCAGCTGGTACATGGGCATCGTCTCGGTGCGCCCGATCTTCGCCTTCATCGGTATTGGAGTGTGAGCACTGTGACAACGAACCCTGTGGCAACCATCGACCTGAACTCCGACCTCGGCGAGAACGCGCCCGACCGGGTGGTCGCCGGCGACGCGGCCATGCTCGCGATCGTCTCGAGCGCCAACGTCGCCTGCGGCTTCCACGCCGGCACCCCCGAAGGGATCCGTACGACGCTCGCCGATGCCGTCGCCAACGGCGTCACGATCGGGGCGCATCCCGGTTACCGCGACTACGAGGGCTTCGGCCGTCGCAACATGGACATCGACTCGGCGACCCTGCAGGCACACGTCGAGTACCAGCTCGGCGCGCTGCTGGGCCTGACCTCGGCGGTCGGCGGTGCTGTCCGCTACGTGAAGCCGCACGGCGCCCTCTACAACACGATCGCCCGCGACGAGCGCCAGGCGCGGGACGTGGTCGCCGCGGTCAAGGCCATCGACCCGTCCCTCGTGCTGCTCGGGCTCGCGGGTGGCGTCGTGCTCGAGGTGGCCGAGAGCGCTGGGCTCGCCACGGCAGCCGAGGCGTTCGCGGACCGCGCCTACACACCCGGCGGCGAGCTGGTCTCGCGTGCCGAAACCGGTGCGGTGCTGCACGACGCCGACACCGTCGCGGCCCGCATGCTCCGGCTCGCCCGCGAGGGCGTGGTCGAGGCGATCGACGGCACCGACGTCGCCGTACGCGCCGACTCGATCTGCGTCCACGGGGACAGCGAAGGTGCGATCCGGATGGCCGCAGCGACCCGGGCCCTGCTCGAGGCCGAGGGCATCGTCATCGCCGCGTTCGCCGGGCCCGCGGGGCCGGCGGCGTGACCGACGTACGGGACTCGGAGTATCTGGCGTGAGGCGTGTGCTCATCGCATCGGATCAGGCGCTGCTGGTCGAGGAGGACGACCTGGAGGGCGCGATGCGGCTGCACGCCGCGCTCGCAGCCGCGCCGCCGCTCGGCGTCATCGAGCTGGTGCCGGCCGCCCGGACGGTGCTTGTCCGGTTCGATCCGACGCTGGTCGACGAGGCGACCCTCGCCGAGGAGCTGTCCCGCGTCGAACCCGTTCACGGCGGTCTGCCGACGGCGGGCTCGGTGACGATCGGCGTGCGCTACGACGGGCAGGATCTCGACGAGGTCGCCGAGCTGTTGGGGGTCAGCGCCGAGCAGGTCGCCGCGCGCCACGCGGCCGCGACCTGGCGGGTGGCCTTCACCGGGTACGCACCGGGCTTCGGCTATCTCGTCGGCGACGACCCGCTGTTCGACGTGCCGCGACGCTCCTCGCCACGCACTCGGATCCCCGCCGGCTCCGTCGGGCTGGCGGGGACGTTCTCGGGCGTCTACCCCCGGGAGAGCCCCGGCGGCTGGCAGCTGATCGGGCGTACAGATGCGCCGATGTGGGACCTGCACCGGGACCCGCCGGCGCTGCTCGCGCCGGGGATGACCGTGCGGTTCGAGCGTCTCGAGCGGGAGTCGGTCTCGGTGGCTGGGGCCGGAACCGACCGTGTTGGTCTCGACACCGCTCGCTTCGCTCGCGGGCTCGACCAGCAGTTCGCTGGTCGAGCCGACGGAGCCGCTGGGCGGAGTCGTGTCGAGACCAACACAGCCGCCTTCGCGGTCGAGGTCGTACGTCCCGGCCTGCAGCTGGTGCTCGAGGACCTCGGCCGCCCCGGCCATGCCGCGCTCGGCGTCTCCGCGTCGGGCACGGCCGACCGCCGCGCCCTGCGGGCCGCGAACCGCGCCGTGGGCAACGCTCCTGGAACGGCAGGTTTCGAGCTCGCCGGCGGTGGCGCGGTCCTGCGCTTCACCGGCCCCGCGGTCGTCGCGGTCGCGGGTGCCCCCGCCGAGACGACGATCGTACGCAGCGACGGCCCGCCGCTTCCGGTCGAGCACGGCGCCGCCACCGCGCTCGAGGACGGCGAGGAGCTGCGCCTCGGCTCGGTGAGCGCAGGCCTGCGCTCCGTGATCGCGGTCCGGGGCGGTCTCGATCTGGCGCCGGCGCTCGGGAGCCTCTCGAGCGACACGCTCGCGGGCCTCGGCCCCGGTGACCTGGGCGGACGCCCTCTGCGGGCGGGTGATGTGGTGCCGCTGCGAGGCCCCGCGGCCGCGCCCCATGCGGTCGACCCCTGCCCGGCACCGGCCGACCCGCTGCCCGCACCCGGCGACACGGTCGAGCTGCGCATCGTGCTCGGCCCGCGCGAGGACTGGTTCACCCCGGCCGGCGTACGCACTCTGGTCGAGCAGGAATGGACCGTCACGCCGCGCTCCGACCGCGTCGGCGTACGCCTCGAAGGCGCCGTCCCGCTCGAACGGGACGTCGCCGGCGAGCTGCCGAGCGAGGGGGCGGTGACCGGTGCGATCCAGGTGCCGCCCGACGGGCAGCCCGTGCTGTTCCTTCCGGATCATCCGCTCACCGGCGGCTATCCGATCATCGGCGCGGTCGTCGACCGCGACCTGGACCTGGCCGGCCAGCTGCCGCCCGGGGTCCGCATCCGCTTCCGTCCCGTCGCGCCAACTGTGCCGATTGTGCCGATTGGGTCGACCGCCGAGATCCGAGGAGACTGACATGCGCAGGGTGCTCATCGCCAACAGGGGAGAGATCGCCGTCCGCGTCGTGCGGGCGGTCGCCGAGGCCGGCCTCGTGTCGGTCGCCGTCTACGCCGACCAGGACGCTGACGCGCTGCACGTGCGGCTTGCCGACGAGGCGTACATGCTAGGTGGTGCCACCGCCGCCGAGTCCTACCTCAGCATCGAGTGGCTGATGGCCGCGGCGCAGGCCTCCGGCGCCGATGCGGTGCATCCCGGCTACGGGTTCCTGTCGGAGAGCGCGGAGTTCGCGCGCGCCGTCGAGGCCGCCGGGCTGATCTGGATCGGGCCCAGCCCGGAGAGCATCGACAGTCTCGGCGACAAGATCACCGCGCGCCGGATCGCCCAGAGCGTGGGAGCTCCGCTCGTGGCCGGCACCGACCGGCCGCTGGAGTCGGCCGACGAAGCGGTCGCGTTCGCGCGCGAGCACGGGCTTCCCATCGCGATCAAGGCCGCCTTCGGCGGTGGTGGGCGCGGGCTGAAGGTCGCCCGCGAGCTCGACGACGTCGCCGCCGCCTTCGACTCCGCCTCCCGTGAGGCGCAGGCCGCGTTCGGTCGGGGCGAGTGCTTCGTGGAGCGGTTCCTGGAGCGTCCCCGGCACATCGAGGCGCAGGTGCTCGGCGACGGCACCGGCAACGTCGTGGTCGTCGGTGACCGGGACTGCTCGCTGCAGCGCCGCAACCAGAAGCTCGTCGAGGAGGCACCCGCACCGGGGCTGACCGACGAGCAGCGCCGCCGCATCCACGATGCCGCGCGCGACATCTGCGCGGCGGTCTCCTACCGCGGAGCCGGGACCGTCGAGTTCCTGATGGGCGAGGACGGCGTGATCTCGTTCCTCGAGGTGAACACCCGTCTGCAGGTCGAGCACCCGATCACCGAGGCGGTCACCGGCGTCGACCTCGTCGCGGAGCAGCTTCGGATCGCCGCCGGCTCCGGCCTCTCCTTCTCGGAGACGCCGGAGCCGACAGGTCACGCGATCGAGCTGCGGATCAACGCCGAGGACCCGGGCCGCGGCTTCCTGCCGAGCCCGGGGGTCGTGACGAGCCTGCGGGTCCCCGCCGGGCCGGGGGTGCGCTGGGATGCCGGGATCGAGGCGGGCGACACCGTCCAGAGCGCCTTCGACTCGCTGATCGCCAAGCTGATCGTGCACGCGCCCGACCGGGACACCGCCGTCGTACGTGCGCGCCGCGCGCTCGGCGAGCTCTCGGTCGAAGGGGTCGCGACCGTCGTACCTTTCGCTCGTGTGCTGCTCGACGACCCGGCCTTCTCGACCGCCGGGTTCGCGGTCCACACGCAGTGGATCGAGACCACGCTGATGCCGCGGCTCGAGACCCAGCGGCGCCCCGAGCCGGCGACCGCGCAGCCGCTGCGGCGGGTGCCGATCGAGATCGACGGTCGCCGGGTGATGCTGGGGCTGCCCGAGGACCTCCTGCGGGGGATCGCAGCGGGCGGTACGGCGGCGGCCGATGCCGTCCCGGCGACCGCCGTCGCCGACCCGGCCGTGATCGAGGCTCCCGTGCCCGGCACCCTGGTCGACTGGCTCGTCCCGGACGGCGAGCAGGTCACCGAGGGCCAGGACGTCGCCGTCATCGACGCCATGAAGATGGAGACCCGGGTCGCCGCACATCGAGCGGGCGCGCTCTCCCGCGGCACCGACGTGGGCGCGACCGTCTCGATCGGTCACGTGCTCGGGAAGATCGAACCGGTCTAGGACTCCCTGGTGGCCGTGTGGTCCAGGATCGTGGGGATGGCCGTATCCCAGGTGTAAGGAGGCGGCGGCTCGTGGCCGACGTCCTCGAGGACCAGCAGCGTGGCGTCGGGGATCTCCCGCGCCAGGACCTCGCCGTGGCCGATCGGCATCAGCGGGTCACCGGTGCCGTGGATGACCAGGGTGGGAGAGGTGATGTCGGCGAGGGAGGCCTCGATGCGCTCGCCCTCCGGCGCGGCATCGTGGTTCTCGAAGCTGGGCCGCAGGTCCGGCGTACGCCGCACGGACCTCTCGCACACCGCGCGCATCCGCGCCTCGTCGAAGCGCTTGGGGATGAAGGCCCGCTGGTCCTCGACGAGCATGGCGACCAGCGCGTCGTGGTCGTCCATCTCGGGCATCGGCCGTTCGGCCGCCTCCGCGAAGAAACCTGCCATCTCCTCGCCGATGGGCGGCAGCTCGACTCCCTCGAACGCGGACGTGGTCTGGTCGAGGATCACGGTGGCGACCCGCTCGGGATAGAGCACCGCCGCGCACTCGGCGAGCGCGCCGCCCATCGAGATCCCGAAGAGGTGGGCCTTGTCGAGGCCGAGGACGTCGAGCAGACCGGGTACGTCGGCGACCATGTCACGCCAGGTGTAGCCGGGCGCACCCGCCGGCCAGATCGTCGAACGACCGGTGTCGCGATGGTCGTAGCGGATGACGTACCTGCCGCCGGCGGCCAGCGCCGCGCAGAAGTCGTCCTCCCAGTAGTCCATCGAGGCGGACTTCCCGCCGATCAGCAGGATCGGCGGGTCCGCAGGTGAACCGAACGTCTCCGTGCACAGCTCGATCCCGTTGACTGCCAGCATCTGCTCCATGTCGACCAGCAGATCGCCCGCGGCCAACGGCGTCAAGCGTTATTCGGCGTTCGCGGTGGCGTAGGTGTCGATCTCGTCGCGCATTCTGGCCTTGAAGTCGTCGGGAGCGTACGAGACGTCGACCGCGGCCCGGGCGAGGTCGGCGACGCCGGCGGTGTCGAGGCTGAGGAGGTCGGTCGCGATCTCGTACTCCTGGTTGAGCGTGGTCGCGAACATCGGCGGGTCGTCGGAGTTGATCGTGACCGGCACGCCCGCGTCGACGAACGTCTTCAGCGGGTGCTCCTCGAGGGTCGCGACGGCACCCGTGGCCACGTTGGAGGACGGGCAGACCTCGAGCGGGATCCGGTGCTCGGCGAGGTGGGCGAGCAGCGCAGGATCCTGGGCGGCCGAGGTGCCGTGGCCGATCCGCTCGGCCTTCAGTACGGTCAGGGCGTCCCAGATCGTCTGCGGCCCGGTGGTCTCGCCGGCGTGCGGCAGCGAGCGGAGCCCGGCAGCGCGGGCGGCGTCGAAGTGCCTCTCGAACTGCGGACGCGGAACGCCCACCTCGGGCCCGCCGAGACCGAAGCCGATGAGCGCCTCGGGGCCGTGGTCGACGGCGTACGTCAGGGTCGCGTCCGCCGCCGGCATCCCCGCCTCGCCCGGGATGTCATAGATCCAGCGCAGGGTGATCCCGAAGTCGCGCTCGGCGCCCACCCGGGCGTCCTCGAGCGCCTCGGTGTAGGCCTCGATCGTCATCCCGGTGTGCCCGGTCCCGCGCCCGCTCATGTGCTCAGTCCGAGCCGCCAGGTCGGGGCGGACGGAGGTGTAGGGGGTGCAGGTCAGCTCGGCGTAACGGACCTGCTGGGTCTGCGCCAGGTCCCGCGCGATCTCGTAGGTCAGATAGCGGATGTCCTCCGGTGTACGCACCAGGTCGACGACCGAGAGGTAGACCTCGATGAAGTGCGCGAAGTCGCTGAACGTGAAGTACTCCCGTAGCAGCTCGATGTCCGCCGGCACCGTCCCCGGATGCCGCGCAGCCAGCTCCGCCACGATCCGCGGCGACGCCGACCCGACGTGGTGGACGTGCAGCTCGGCCTTGGGCAGCCCTGCGATGAACGTCTTCAGATCACTCACGGCCCCGATCCTCACACGCCCCCTGCCGCTCCCGCGACCCGGTTTCCCGCTAGATCGGATCAGATCGAGGCTAGGGTGAAGCCATGCGGGCGATCCATCACTGGGACCTCTGGGTCGATGACTTCGAGACTGCGTCGGGAGAGTGGGGTTGGCTCTTCGGCGAGCTCGGCTGGGAGGCCGGCGAGAAGGGTCACTTCTGGGAGGCACCGGACGGGACGTACGTCTTCATGGAGCACTCCACGGACCAGCACGGCGCCCAGGACCGGCTCCGGCCCGGCGTCAACCACATCGCGTTCATGATCGAGGGCCGCGACCAGCTCGACCGGATCCGCGCGGCGTCGACCGAGCACGGCTGGCACGAGCTGTACGCCGACCGCTACCCGCACGCCGGCGGCGACGAGCACACCGCGCTCTACCTGGAGAGCTCGGAGGGGTTCGAGGTCGAGATCGTGCTGGAGGTCGAGGACCTCACCGCCTAGGGCTCAGACCGCCTAGCGCTCAGCTGTCGTTGTCGTCCTCGCTGTCGTCGATGATGTGCATGGCGGCTTCCTCCGCGGTGGCACCGGCTCCGTCGATACCGGCGTCGATCCCGTAGACCTCGGACTCGGTGTCCTCGCTGGTCCCGCGGTCGGGGTCGACCAGCCGGCCCGCACGCTTGTTGCCGACCTCGCGGCCGTCGGGGTCGTCGCACTCCTCGGCGTCGTCGTACTCGACCGCGTAGGGATCGGGCTCCGGCACCTCCTGGTGGCGGCGCTGGTCGATGCCCTCTCGGTGCTCCTCCTCCCACGGCGTGTTGCCGTAGTCGGTGGAGTAGTGGTCAGCGGTGACGATGCCGTGGTCGAGCTCATCGCGCACCTCACCTTCGAGAACGTCTCCGGAGAGCGCGTCCTCGCCGGTGATCTGGTCCTCGTCGTCGACGCTGTAGTCGCCGTAGTTCTCGCGCGATTCGCTCACCTGAGTCTCCTCATCGGCCGGGCATTGGGGTCATCGATGTCCCCTTCGGTAACGTTAACCCGGTCCGGTATGGAGTGGAACCGGACGGAAATACACGACGCGGGGATCGACCGAGGGAGCAGAACCAGATGGCGCCTCGCGCCCGATTGGCTGTGGCGGCTGTTGCCGTACTCGCCGGCTCGTCGATCGCGCTCGGCGTGATGCCTGAATCGAGCGGTCCGCTGGGGTCGTTGGGGTCTCTGGCCGGGGGCGCTTTCGCGCGTGTCGTCAACGCTCCTGTCGAAGGCGTGGTGCCCCCGACGCCCACCGCGACGCCTGAGTGGGCGCCTTCCTCGACCAAGCCAAACGTCCTCATGATCACGGCGGACGACCTGGCCTATGAGGACCTCGAGTACATGCCCCACGTACGCAGCCTCCTGGCCGAGCAGGGCACGACGTTGACCGAGGCGATCGCGCCCACGCCGATCTGTGTGCCGGCCCGTGCGTCGCTGCTGACCGGGCAGTACTCCCACAACCACGAGACCGTGACCGTCAACGGCGAACGCGGCGGCTACGAGTCGATGGACCACACCGGCACGCTGCCCGAGGCGATGCAGGAGGCCGGGTACGACACCCTGTTCACCGGGAAGTACCTCAACGGCTACGGCCTGGACGGGACCGCCAAGGACGTCCCTCCCGGGTGGACCGACTGGCGGGCGACGACCGACATGTCGACCTACAACTTCCTGCATCCGCGGATCAACCACAACGGCAAGCTCAAGGCGTATCACCGCTACACGACGTACGTGATGCGCGACCAGGCCAACCAGATGATCTCGGCGCCCGAGCGCGCCGACAAGCCGTGGTACATGTGGGTCAACTACGTCGCGCCGCACCACGGCGGTCCGGAGGAGAAGGACGATCCGGAGGGCACCAGCACCACCCGGCCGGCCGATGAGGACAAGCATTCCTTCGACGGCCTCGAGCTGCCCGACCTCCCCTACATGTTCCGGACGCCGACCGATGCGCCGCCGATCTCGGCCTCCCGCAAGTACTTCGACGCCCAGGGCCGCGCCGAGCTGCGGATCGCTCACGAACAGCGCGTCGAGGCCGTCCAGGCCGTGGACCGGGCAGTGGCCAGCCACGTACTCCGTCTCGAGGCGACCGACCAGATGGACAACACCATCGTCATCTTCTCCTCGGACAACGGCTACACCACCGGCGGCCACAACATCAACGGCAAGCTGATGCACTACCGCGAGACGCAGCGGATCCCGGTGGTCATGCGTGGGCCGGGCATCCCGGCCGGACGGTCCCTCTCGACCGGGATCGGCAACCCCGACCTCGCCACCACGATCATGGCCGTCGCCGGCGCCGAGCCCGGCCGTACGCAGGACGGCGTCAACATCATGCCCTGGCTCAACGCTCCCGCGCAGGACCGGGTGATCCCGCTCTCGGCCTGGCGGGTCAGCGACGGCCACAAGCAGATCTACTCCGGGATCCGCTTCGGAGACTGGACCTACGCCCGCTTCTCGGACGGCAGCGAGGAGCTCTACGACATGGCCGAGGACCCCTACCAGGTCCGCTCGCTCGCGCTGCTCCCCGAGTACGCCGACCAGCTGGCCGAGCTGCGCAGCCTCGACAAGAAGTACGCGAAGTGTGCCGGTGACACCTGCCCCAAGGAGTTCTACCCGGCCGGCTGATCAGCGGCGCACCGGAAGCCCAGATTGCCCGCGGTCGAGTCGGGCGGACTGCTGGAGCGCGCAGAGAGCCGGTAACGGTGGCAGTAGGAGTCGTGGCAGAGGTAGGAACCGCCGCGCATCACCCGGGTCAGCCCCTCGGCGGGGCCGCGCGGGTCGGCGGTGGCGCCGGAGTCGACGAGGTCGGCGTAGTAGGTCGGCGAGAACCAGTCCGCGCACCACTCCCAGACGTTGCCGATCATCTGGAACATGCCGAAGCCGTTCGGATCGTACGTCCGCACCGGAGCGGTCGTGACGAACCCGTCGGCGGCGGTGTTGGTGTCGGGGAAGGCTCCCTGCCAGACGTTGGCGTGGTGGATGCCGTCCTGCTCCAGGTCGTCACCCCACGGGAACCTCGATCCGGCGAGACCGCCGCGGGCGGCGTACTCCCACTCGGCCTCGGTCGGCAGCCGGGTCCCGGCCCACTCGCAGTAGGCCAGCGCGTCGTCGTGGGAGACGTGCACGACGGGGTGGTTGCCCCGGCGGCCGACGTTGGAGCCCGGGCCCTCAGGCGCCCGCCAGGAGGCGGCGCGTACGCCGAGCCACCAGGGCGCCTCCGGGGAGCGGCCCAGCACGTCGCGCGGGTCACCGCCGAAGGCGAGGTGGAAGACGGCCGAGAAGCCCTCCCGTTCGGCGGTGGTGACATGGCCGGTCGCCTTCACGAACCGGGCGAACTCCTCGTTGGTCACCGCGGTCGCGTCGAGCCGGAAGCCGGGCAGGTCGACCGAGTGCACGGGGCCTTCGCCGTCGGCCTGGTAGCCCTCGCCGAAGGAGTCCCCGGCGGCGTACGTCCCACCGGGGAGGTCGACGAGCGTCCGGCGGCGCTTGCGGGGCAGGGCGGCCGGGCGCTGAGCCGGGTCAGGGCTGGGTCCGCGGGTCGCGCCGAAGGTCAGGTCGGAGGGCACGACACAAGCCTACGAGCTGGGGTATGTCGCCTTCAGGCTGCCCGCGCTCGCCACGATCTTGCCCTTCTTGCCGGTGACCAGCTGGCCGGGCGTACGGGCCTTCCCGTTGCCGTCCGCCTTGATCTCGAGCGAGCAGGTCGGCTTCTTGCCGGCGCACTTGAAGTCGCCTGTGGGACGGTAGGTCACCGTCAGCTTCTGGTTGTCCGACAGTCCCTCGACGTACGCCGCCATGTAGGTGCACTTCGGCTTGCCCTTCGGGCACGAGCGCTCGACCTTGCGCCACTCCATCCGGGCCGCGGCCGCCTTGCCGCAGAGCTCGGCGGGCTCACCGGTGCGGACCGTGCCCCAGGCGTACGTCACCTTGGTGGTCGCCTGCACGCAGGCCTCGGCGCCGCCTGTGGCGACCGGCAGGATGTAGGTGAGCTCCGGCCCTTCGCCGGAGGCCGGCTGCGCGGCGCCGTCGTCGAGGGCGATGTCGATGGCGGGGATGCCGGCGGCGACGGTCGGCGCGGTGATCCTCAGGGTGACCTCACGATAGCCCGCGGCCGTGGCGCCGCTCGGCGCCTCGGGTGGACGGGCGTAGCAGGTGTCCAGCGCGGTGATCGCGGCGACGTTCTTGGCGGCGAGCTCCTCGTCGGCGAGCCGCAGGTTGGTGACCGCCAGGACTCCGGCGATCGCGGGGCGGCCGACCTCCCGCAGGCAGCGCGGGTCGTCGAGCGTCCAGGCTTTGGCGACCTGCATGCTCCAGCTGGCTGAGTCACCGTTGTGGCTGCCGTCGGCGCAGTCGAGGAGCTCGGCATACCACTGCGAGCCGAGCGCCGAGGGCCACTCGCCGGTGTAGCTGAAGCCGCTGCCCGTCTTGGCGACCACCCCGGCCTTGGCCAGCCCGGTGCTGCGCTCGTCGTCGACGAC